>JANRMD010000088.1:0-12203 GCA_033761895.1 Pirellulaceae bacterium
TCCCACGGCTTCAAGAGCCAAAGGGGTGTCGATCTACAAGACGTTAGGTATCTTTCGTTTCCATGGCACAATCCTACTCAATACAAACCAAATCAGCTAACTTTGTTACATACTAGGGGTTGGGGGTGAGGGGCAGTCCCAAGTTAAGCCAATTTAAGTAAGCCCTTGTGCTACCATCTCGAGTAACCATTGAGAAAGTCGCTTACTCCAGACCGGGCACCCCTCACCCCCCGTCCCCCTCTCCCCGGAGTACCGGGGCGATGGGGAGTTCCTTCGTTCGTGACTGTGTTGCCTGAAGAGGAACAAAAGTTACATAATCGGATTCTGTCTTATTGCTATTTGTCGCACAGCCCAGGCGGAGCCTGCAAGGCAGTGGGTTCCCAGGCGGAGCCTGGGAACCAGTCGCGCCAGTAGCTCGAGTTGCTACACTTTGCAAGCATCGGACTGCGGAGAACCGTTGCCGTAATCGAGGTTAAATGCGGCGACTTTGATGAGACCATTGGCGAAATAGTGTCATTGTTTTCCGAATTTTCGTGTCAACTTTCCGGTTGTGGCGACTGAACACACGTAAACGAGCATTCTTCCTAAAGTAGTTGACCCATTTGAATCGAAAACTACCCACGGACAGTTTGTTCTGTTAAGTCCCAACGGATCGAATGATTCGAAGTGATTATGAACTGCTGTTTCAGTTAGGGGGGAAATCTAAAACAGCGTGCGCACCTTACAGGTGTTTGCGCCGGAGATGCGTTCACAGGTCGCAAGACTTGCGAATAGCTTCTGTAGAATTCCTCCGCAACGACCGAATGCAAGATTGCCGCAAGGCGTGTCTGCTGACGGTGACTAGCTGTTACACGCCGTTCTGATTGTTTCCGATCAGCGACCACGCTGCCATTCGGGGGTGTGGAAGTGATGGTCAAGATAAAAACGCGGGACCTGCTGAGCAGATGATCCAATGACAGTCAACTTGCTGGCAATACTTTGTTGTTCAGTAAGAAGATAACACAAAGCCCTGACCCAAGTGTCTACTGAATTCAACCAAGCAACTCAATGCGAAGTTGGTGTTGCAAGAGCTTTTATCTTGCAGCGGTTCGTTAGGCAGGGGCATGTACGGCTAGACGCATTTTTTTACAGAGTGTGTGTAGCTAATAAAATTACGTAAGGAAACGGAGATCCTGCATATGAAGGTGTTCACCACAGGACAGGTCGCGAAGATCTGTAAGGTGGCCCCTCGAACCGTAAGTAAGTGGTTCGACTCCGGCCGGCTAAAGGGATATCGCATTCCGGGTTCGCAAGACCGTCGAATTCCGCGCGAATACCTCATCAAGTTCCTCAAAGAGCATGGTATGCCTTTGGGCGATCTTGAAGATGAAGCCATGGCCAAAGTCTTAATCGTGGCTCAAGACCAAGTGTTGATTGAGAACCTCAAGCGGGAACTACCGCCTGAGCGCTCATTCAAAGTTGGTACTGCAGCCAGCGGCTTTGAGGCGGGCATCCAAGCTGAGAGTTTCCATCCCGATTGCATGATCGTAGACTTCTCGATCGGCAAAGTGGAAGCACTCCAGATTTGTCAAAACCTGCGAAAGAATAATGACTTTACCGAGATCATCCTGATTGCTCTGCTGCCAGACGATGGACAGACTTTCAGCTTCGATCGCTCGGCCATCAACGAAACCTTTAAGAAGCCGTTTGACGCTCGCCTCTTGGCCGAACGTCTACGAACCCTTATCGGTAGCAAAAAAGAACTGGTCTAGAGCCTGCAAAGACTCTGCTCAGTTCTCCGAAGGTCCCGCGATTCGGTAAGTCCCCGAAGTACGGTCAAACAAAGCCCACGTGTCTCCCGCGACGCGTGGGTTTTTTCGTTTTAGCATTAGCCGCAGTGCACCGGTTGCCGCAGCGAAAACCGGACGCTAACGCGTTCCGGCTGATCTCGCAACCGGAAGGAAAATTTAAGGTTGACGAGCTTACAAGGACTAGGAACCGTACCATCCGAGAGTTTTCCGCTTGACGATTCCAAAACGTAGTTTTGCGATACCCAGATTGAGTACATGCCGTAAGCTCGGACAAAAGCAAACAGCCCAGGACAAATGGTCCCAGGCTAGGTCATTTGCCCCAGTTCGACCATGTAATCGATAACTGCAACACAGTCGCGATTGATACCCAAATAAAGTAGGGCACTTGGGCGATCGAAACCCATTTGTAGTGCGACCAGATCGCAACGATACACCAAATGATGGTTGCCCAAATGATCAGAATATCCACCGCCGCTAAGGGCAAGTTGCGCATGCCAAACTGAATCGGCGTGAAGATCAAGTTGGCCACGAGATTAATAGCAAACGGCAAGGCAATCATCCAGCTGATCTTGCCCCGTATTGCCTGCACGAAAACAAAGCCAAAGCTGATCAGTATGACCGGATAGAGAATCTGCCAGATCAACCCGATCGTCCCAGGTGCAGGCGTCCAGGATGGTTTTGTCAGCGAGTTGTACCAATCAATCCAAGGCACTTGCAGCGACTTTCTAAAACCGTCTGGCAAAAAACTAACAGCCGTCCAGAATGGCAGGCCGCACATGCAGATTGTAGTTTGTAGCCTAGGCATCGATTGCAGCCTAGGCATCCTGCCTGGGTGAATTCCCGTTGTAGCCTAGGCTTCTAGCCTGGGTGAGTCCCTGCAAGATTCAACTAACAAACCGCGATTCAAACCCCAGGCAGGATGCCTAGGCTACCTTGTGTTGGCTAGTGCGATAGTTGATGCACTTCTGTTAATTGGCTATTGTTACACTTAGGGCTCGTTTAATGCTATTCTCCTTGCCCTTCAAAGCTCTTTTCCTGGTTTGCTACTTCTCTTATTCAGAACTGGAGTCATCGATGAAATTCAAACGGCGCGGCTTTACTTTGGTAGAGCTCTTGGTGGTGATCGCGATTATTGGAATTTTGGTCGGCCTTCTTCTGCCAGCAGTACAAGCGGCTCGCGAAGCGGCGCGACGCATGCAGTGCAGCAACAACGTCAAGCAGATGGGACTGGCTTTGTTCAATTATGAGTCGGCTTACAAGCGTTTCCCCGCGCGGCGTTACGGCACCACTGGCAACAACGGAGGCACGGCCATCGCAGCCAACACAGGTGCTTTCGCCACCAATCGAAACCATAACTCGGGCCGAGTCAGTCCGTTTCTTGGCATCCTGGGATTCATCGAAGGGAACACCATGTTCAATCAGATCACCGCAGGGGATGCTGCCAATGCCCCCGGTGGTCCTCGCGGCGATGTCGGTTGGGGCAGATGGGACTCTCCACCACCAGCCTATCGCTGTCCCTCGGACGCTGGCTACGGCAATGGAACAAGTGTGCGACGCATTAGCTACGCAGTGTGCGGTGGCGACAGTCCCGGATCAGCAGCTCTCCAGCTCAACAATCACGATACTCGCGGCGTCTTTGCCGCTCGTATGTTGTGGCGCAGGATCAGCGACTTGACGGATGGTACAAGCAATACGATTGGGATCAGCGAAGTCCAAACCAACTCAGCAACTAACTTATCCGATGTTGGGTTTACGATTAGCAACAATTCCGTCCGTCTGCATGAGGCGTACGCAATTGTTCCCGGAGTTGGCGCATCACCAATCACCTGCCGAGGAGCGGCCAATGGGCAGTTCTATGTCGGTGGTCTAAGTGTCCACTTTCGACGAGGCATTAACTGGACGGACGCGCCATTTGCACTGCGCGGCTTCAACACTGTGAGCGCACCCAACTCAGCAGCTTGTGGCGATCTCGGGACTTTCGGCGACCAAAACTCTGGCGTCTTCCCACCCAATAGCGGTCATACGGGTGGCGTTAACGCAGCTATGTGCGATGGTTCCGTGCGGTTTATCTCCAACTCGATCGATACGGGCAATCAAGCTGTGTTTCAAGGAAGCGGTGGACCTTCCGCCTACGGTGTGTGGGGCGCTCTAGGTTCCATCAATGGTGGTGAAGTCAATAATCTCAACGAGTAGTCGTCCCAACAAGCGTAGACTCACTAACTCGTTCGTAGCCACCGCGGCCAAGCGGTGGCTACGAGTGTGCAGGTCGCTGGTCGCATCCGGCAGAAGCGCCCCACCTACTTTTATTCACAATTCCATTTAGACCTTCAGACGCGCGAGTCCTGTAATGAATAAGCTTCATCGCACGAAACTGTATACGATTTGTTTTTTGCTATGCGCCTGCGGTTGCACCCCAGGCACGAACAATCCACCCACCTTTCCAGTGAGCGGAGTTGTGACTCTCAAAGGTACTCCGCTGGCTGGTGCAGACGTGGTCTTTGTGCCCGAAGACCAAGGTGGACAAGCCGCCTTTGGAAAAACAGACGACTCTGGCACTTACAAACTGACTACCTTCGAACAGGGCGACGGTGCTGTTGCAGGCAAGTATAAAGTCAAAGTTTCCAAGTTGGATGCGCCCAAGTCCGGTGGCTCAGGCAAGGTCTTTGCAAGCTCCGAAGAAGAGCTTGAGTTTTACAGTCCTGAGGATGGTGATAAGGTGCAGATCTCCAAAAACTTGGTGCCGAAGAAGTTCACCGACCACAACACTTCAGGACTCGCGCATGCGGTCGCCGCTGCAGCATCCACTTTCGATATCAAGCTCGACTGAGTTCCACGATCGAACTCAGCATTCTCCAACGAAGACTGCCGACGATCAAACGAGTGCCGCATCCAGGTTGCCCAACGTGGCTAGGCTATCCGTCAGCTTTCCTTTGAGCAGCCGCAGCGAACGAATTTGAGCCAACGAGGCTTGAACAGAATCTGACAACGAATCGCAATCCCGCTGAGTCGCATCAATGTGAGACTTAACCTCCTGGAAAACGACTCCAAATCCGTTTGTCTCACCGCTGGATTCTTTCTTCCCGGCAAATTGCACGAAACGCAAGGTGCGGTTGTTGCGCTCAAGCCGCTCAAGCTGCGTCTGCAACTCAAGCATCCGACCTTCAGTACTCTTCAGATGATCAAAGACGGACGTGACTCTCGAAACGATTTGTTGGAAAAGCGTCTTCAAACTTTCTTCCAACTTTGAATCCATTTCATGCACTTCACTACCCAGTAGTTCTTCCAAGAACTGAATCGAGACTTCGCATTGCAGTTTCGTAGCGGCCACATCAAACATCAGCTGGCTGAGCACTGCTATGACAGCCTGCATTCGCGACGCAAGCTCATTGATGACCGCTTGGCTATTGTGCGACACTGCCCCCAACGAATCTGCAACGACCAACAAGGTGCTATGCCGATTGCCCATCATGTTGGCGGCGATCTTCGCATTCATCGCTAGACTGCGAATCGACTCCGCTGATCGCAATACGCTGGCGGAGTTCTTCGATAGCTTGATGTTCATCTCCTTGAACTTCTCGAGCTGATCGAAGGCAATTTTTAGTTCGCCATCTAACGTGCGGCACGAACTCAATAGAGGAACGAGGAAATCGAACGCGCGCGATTCCTGGAAGTAATTGTTTCGATGATTGTAATGTGGAAGATTCGACTTATCCGCCGCAAGCTTGGAATGCCGACTACTTAGCTCCGTGGCCAAGGCGTGCAGCATAAACTCTTCGTAGGTTGCGAAACCGAGTTCTTGCAATTGGTTGTGGAGCAGTTCGGTCGAAGCCTCCATAGCCGCAACGCGCTTCTTCGGCTCGACTTCGATGTTGCGCTCTACGGCAAGCATCTGGTTGTAAAGTCGCTGGACCACAGGCAGCAGATCGCTACTCGGCTTCATCCGCACCGACAGGTAACCATCCTCGACCGGCATCGCAACGGCCAGTACCCAGTAGTACCTTCCATCGGCAGCTAAGTTCTTAACGTAAGCCGCGATCGTCTTGCCGGAACGAAGCATGTCCCAAAACAGTCGAAACACGGCTCGCGGCATGTCTGGATGCCGAATAATGCTGTGGGGCGAACCCATCAGCGCTTCTAAAGTCATCCCCGACACGCGAGCGAAGACTTCGTTCCCGTGACAAATAACTCCTCGACTGTCCGTCGTCGAAAAGAACAATTCATGAAGTTGAAAGTCTCGTTCTTCATTTAGCAATCGTGCGCTCAAACGTTCCGCCATGTTCAGTCTCCTACCGAGTAGTAATAACCGAACAACAGTAACCCGCGATTTGCAATGAGACAATTCTGTCCACTTAGCAGATGACAGTTTGCAGTGTTTGCACGCATGCAGGTTTGTTTATTCCGGATTCTCCATGGAAACCAACTGGATCACGGTAGTAACGTCTAGTAGGTTGCTGCGGCGACGTGACTTCTAACGGGTGGGTGTCCCAGCACCGTTCATGTTTATTGTCGCACGATTGTCCCAATCGTAGCAGCAACATTATGTCGCACGATTGTCCCAATCGTAGCTGCAACAATTGAGACAATTGTGCGACACTGGCAACCTAATTGTCCTCGTACATCCGTGCCCAGGCTTGCGATTGCTTGATGGCGTTCTTCAAGTCTCGATCAAAAGGCTCGTCATCGCCCTGCCACAGTTCATACTCCTGTTCGGCTCCCAGCAAATCGTTGAGCGCCGGCAGGTTCGGGTCGGTAAGGAGTCGCAGCTCTTGCGAAAATTCCTTGCCATCAACGGTCAGCACAACCCGATAGCTGCCCGATGGCGCTGTGCGAACTCGCCCACGGCCGCCTGGCCCGCCACCTTGGCCACCACCGAACCCAGTGGGGCCTGCTTCTGATCGCTGAGGAGTTCCTTCGCCAACATCTGCGCTTGCCGGCGCACCCGACTCACCCACATTGGCTGGAGTTGCCGCTGAAGCAGTCGGAGCACCCAAAGATGCGGTCGCAGTTCCCTCGCTTGATTCCGATCGTCGGCGTCCAAAGCCTCGTCCGCCAGCTGGTCCGCCTTGCTGAGGAGTTCCCTGCTCTGGCGCGGCGACATTACCTGACGGTGCGTTGGCCGAGCTGGAGGCGGCTGATGGTGGATTGCTTCCACCGCGCGATCCACCTCGACCTCCGTTTTGCGGCGGCGCTAGAACTAGATCCCAACTGACACGTTGCAAGCCCGCTTCGCCGGATCCGCGAAGCTCACGCACTGTCTGACCGCTAGCATCCATGATCTTAACTGACACTTCGCTGGCCTTCTTCGGTAGGGCATAGTAGATCGATGCACCAGCCGACGGATTGCTACCAGAGAACTGGCGATTTGTACCGCCGCGAGCTGGATCGCGTTTCCATCGAATGGTAGGTGCCGATCGATAAAGGGCCGCTGTCTCGCTGAGGTGCGCCGAGTTCAGTTGATTCAGCGGTGTGAGGTCTGCGATCCACAAGCTGCGCCCGTGAGTTGCGGCGACCACTTCGCCATTGTTGGGATGAAACGCAAAGTCGAAGACTGGGACCGTGGGCAGGTTCGTGTTAAGTGAGTTCCAATATCCACCGCGATTGGCTGACGCAAATACAGCGAACTCGGTGCCCACCAACAGCACATTCTCATTAAACGGACTTTCACGCAGACAACGCGTCGAACCCCATGGCAAGTTGGATCGAATCGATTTCCAAGTCTTACCAAAATCTTCCGAAACGAAAGCATACGGATCGTCGTCATTAGAACGATGGCCATCGAGTGCAACATAGACGCGTCCTTCGGCATAGCGCGAGGCTTCGATCGTGGCGACCCAACGGGGGGCTGGCAAGTTCATGTTCTTGCCGATCTCTTGCCATTCCTTGCCACCATCTTTTGTGACCCACAGTGCTCCGTCATCGGTTCCGGCATACAGCACATTCGCATTCAGAGGCGACTCCGACAGAGCAGTAGCTGAACCGCGTTTGGTCAACGTGATCTCAGGTGAGATTTTTTCCAAGTTATTGCCGCGATCTAAGGAGCGGAACACATAGTTTCCGCCCGCATAGAACACTCGCGAGTTGGCATTCGACAGGATGAAAGGTGTGTTCCAGTTGAAGCGATACTGTGGTTGCCCTTCAGGCGGTTGAGCAGGTCGAATCGAAGCTCGTTCACCGGTCTTCATATTGCGACGATTCATCGCTCCACCTTGACTGGTCGAATACACAAGATCGGGATCGTTGGGATCAACGCGGCACATGAAACCATCACCGCCACCCACCGACAACCAGTCTTCATTCACTGGACCGCTACCGTCGAGCGAAAAGGCTGGACCGCCCCAAGTTCCGTTATCTTGCAAGCCACCGTAGACATAGTAGGGATACTTGGGTGATATCGCCACGTGGTAGAACTGCCCAAGGGCCATGGTATTGAGATGGTCCCACTTCTTGCCTTGATCATAAGTGTGATACACACCACCATCCACGCCAACAATCATGTGTTTTCCATCGCGGGGATCGATCCACAGTGCATGGCCATCCGCGTGGACATCTCGACCAAAGTTAGCATCAAACGTAACGCCGCCATCGAGCGATTTGTATTGCGAAACGCCGAGCAGATAGACCGCTTGTTCATTGTTGGGATCAACGCGGACAACGCTGAAGTACATCGGTCGTGAATGCACACTGTTCACGCGTGTCCAAGACTCGCCGCAGTCCGTCGACTTGTAAATACCGCCGTATTCAAAACCTTTGCTCCCTTGTTGATCTTGAACATTCTGTGCTTGACCGCCGAGGTTAGAAGTATAAGGGCGTATGGGAGCCGGACGGCTGCCCAATTCGACTTCCATTTCCTTGACTTCAGTCGCCCGTGCAAACTTGATCGTTAGCTTGTCGCCAACTTTCTTATCCTTCAGAACTTCGTTGATACCGCGATAATTCTTCAGCGGCTTGCCATCGAGCTCTTGCAGAACGTCGCCTGCCATCAAGCCTGCTTTTTCAGCTGGACCACCGGCGGTGATCTGAGTGAGTTTCGCCCCTTTACCTTCAGGCACGTCATCACCTTGCACACCGAGATAGGCGTCGGGCACCGTGGCTGGAGTAGGCATACCTGGCGGGATGACGCGATCTTCTAAAGTCATCTCCAACTCTTTGGCTTCTTCGTCGCGGGTCAGTTTGACTTTGACTTTATCGCCCGCTTTCTTGCTTGCAACCCACTCGACGATTGCATCCCATGAGTCCGTTGGCTTGCAGTCGAATTCGGTGATCAAGTCGCCGGAGAGCAGTCCAGCTTTGGCGGCTGGTCCATCGCTGCTGACTTGGATCAAGCGCACACCGGAGTCCTCGTCGCTGCCAAGGCCACCGAACCATACTCCAGGTTGGAAACCGCGGCTACGATTCGAACGAGCGGTAAGCAAGAACTCGAGCGTCTTCTTTTCCTCGCCACGAGCAATATTTACGCTCAGTTTATCGCCAGCCTTCTTCGATCGCAGCTCTGTGATGATCTCATCAAAGGTAGTGATCGGTTTGTCGCCGATCGATTCGACCACATCACCAACCATCAAGCCACCGCGTGAGGCTGGGCTTTTTGGATAGACCTGCGAAATGATCGCTTTACCGTTGACGTCCTTGGCAACACCACCCCACTGTACCGCTAGAGGAGCTGGTCCCTTGCCGATGTTCTCGCAATCGACAACTGCGTACAGGATGTTGGGATCTTTGCGATACCAATCAAAACCGATACGACCAAGTTGACTGGTTGGCAAACCAGCCGTCAACTTCTTCCAACTCTTGCCCGCATCAGTCGATTTATAGAGTCCGCTGCCGGGGCCCCATTTGCGAATTGGATCGTAGCCGTCATAGCCTTCGGGTAGTGGAACTTCACTGCCAGGCCAACTGTCGAAACCATCACGCAGACGCTCCCAAGCGGCGACGATGATTGTGTTTGGATCGGTGGGATGAAGTTGCAAATCGATCACGCCCGTTCGATCGTCGATATAGAAACAGCGCTCCCAAGTCGCGCCTCCATCGGTTGTCTTGTACAAGCCTCGTTCCTCGTTGTTGCCATACAGACGACCCAAGGCACCCACGTAAACAATGTTGGGATCGGTGGGATGGATGACGATTTCGCCGATCTGGAACGATTGCTTCAATCCCATGTTCTTCCAAGTCTTACCACCATCGATCGACTTGTAGACACCATCGCCGTAGCTGACCGAGTTACGTGGATTGTTCTCACCGGTTCCGACCCACACAATCTTGGGGTCGGTCTTTGACACGGCGATAGAACCAATAGAAACGGTCGCTTCTTTATCAAATTGATGTTCGAAGGAGATGCCATTGTTGGTCGTTTTGATCAAGCCACCGCCGCCCGTGGCAGCCCACCAAGTGCTGGGGTCAGCTTCGTTGATAGCCAGGTCGGTGATACGTCCGCCCATGTTGGCTGGTCCGATCCCGCGCCAACGAATCCCTTTGAGCCACTCGCTCGAGATTTGTCCACTCCAAGGAGCTTTGGTTGCTTGAGCATTAACGCTAGTCGAGGCAGGGCCTTTGGCGGTCTCCGCTGCCGGCACTTGCTTCATCGACTTGAGAAAACTGCCAATCTCTTCCAACTGCTTTTCGATTTTGTCGAGTCGCTCGTTGGCATTGTTGGTTGGCGCTTGGGCGGCTCGCCGCTCGCTTGGCCTCGAATCAGGGGACTTAGGTGTCTCTTCGCGTTTTTCAGCTGGCTTCGGCTTTTCCTCGGGCTTCTTTTCATCGGGCTTCTTGTCGTCCGCTTTGTCAGGTGCAGGTGCTGGTTTGTCTGCCGCTGGCTTCTCTGGTTCAGAGACTGCTGGTTTAGTCGCTGCGTCCCCAGGTGGCTCTTGCTTGGGTGGCTCTTGCTTGGGAGGCTCTGCGGGGGCCGGTGCTTTCTCAGCGCTTGGCTCTTGGGCGGCTATTCTTGTCACGTTGCAGACTTGCGAAAGAATGAGCAAACAGGCTGCTAAGCGAATTACTCTGCCTGTATAGGTTTGGAATGGATTACTTTTTCGCCACATCTTCAAACATTCCTATTTAGAAATCGTTCGCTAGTGTTGGATACAACAACCAAGAACTTGGACGGCAATATTTCATAGCCTCGGTTCGGAACTTGGGATCGCAGAGAGAGATACGAATCACCAAACGCGCAATGCAAAAGCATTGTCATCACCCGACAAGCTGCATTCAAGCGACTTTAATCAAAAGGTAATAAATTTCGCGGTGGCTAGATTGATTGGTAACCTACTATCATTCAAGCTAGAGATCATGAAAACCTGGAAAGACGTTCGCAATCAAGCCATGACACTCGTCGAACTGCTGGTAGTAGTCGCTGTAATTGGGATACTGATCTCGCTCTTATTGCCAGCTACACAAGCGGCCCGCGAAGCTGCACGCCGGGTTCAGTGCGAGAACAATCTGCGTCAAACTGGACTCGCCCTACTTAACTTTGAATCGATCTACCGTGTATTTCCGGCCTCAGGTTCAACCAAGCCTGGTCCTGGTAATCCTGAAGGAAGGTTTGTCAGTTGGCGCGTGTTTTGTATGCCTTACATCGAACGCGCCACCGATGCCAATAGCTATCGCATGAATCAGAATTGGTGGCACGACTCCAATCTGCAAGCAGGCAGTATGAGCATGCCTATCTTTGTCTGCCCAAGCACTCCAGAGCAAACGCCGATTACCAGTGCAGTGGCCAAAGCGCCTCGTCCCAGTCTTTCGTTTTCCAGTCCATTAGCGCGCTGCGACTATGAAACCATCATGGGTGTCCGCCCAGCGATTGATAACGCAAAATACGATAACAACAATCGGTTCTCAGTCATGTACCGCGATTCACGGACAAAGATCGCAGCCATCCTCGACGGTACGTCGCAAACAATCCTGGTTGCAGAAGCTGCCGCGCGACCCAACGTGTATCGCCGAGGTAAGAGCCAACCAATGCTACAGAATGATCAAGGTTACGGTTGGATCGATAGTGAAAGCGCATTCTCGTTGGATGGCGCATCGTCCGACGGATCGCGCGAAGGCTGCGGTGTTGTCGCTGGCTGCTCGATTGCGATCAATGCTCGAAATGACAACGAACCCTACAGCTTCCATCCTGCGGGCGCACTTTCTCTGTTTGTTGATGGTCACGTGTCCTTCGAAAGCGAGACTGTTTCGCTTTCAACCTTCGCAGCTCAAGTAACTCGTGCCGCCGAAGATTGAGGATTCTTCGGAAGCAAACTGCCTTAGAGCCGTCGCCGCTAGCGGTCTGTTTTCTTAGTGAGCCGACGGCGCTAGCCTTGCCATTGTACACATTTGGCTTGTCTAATTTCCCTCAGCTAGCTTCATTCCTTCGAGCGTCTGTCGCATCTGTTGGTAGCCTCGCCAGATGGTTTCCCACCCTGGCTCGCCATCCGACTT
>JANRMD010000089.1:0-13113 GCA_033761895.1 Pirellulaceae bacterium
ACGGAAGATGTAATCAACCATGCTCTTGGCAATGCGAATGTCCGGATTCGTGGTATGACCCATGGGCTCGAATCTTGTGTGACTGAACTTGTTCACAAGCACTTCGAGAGGCACACCGTACTGCAAGGACATGGAGATCGCGGTACCAAAGCTGTCCATCAGACCGCCAACGGTCGATCCTTCCTTGGCCATGGTGATGAACAACTCGCCGGGGCGACCGTCTGGGTACAAGCCGACATTGAGATAGCCTTCGTGGCCAGCGATGTTGAACTTGTGAGTGATCGATTGACGGGTGTCAGGCAAGCGCTCACGACGTGGCTTGTAGACGATCTTCTCGGTCACTGCGGCGGCTTTATCTGCGGCTTTGTCACCTTCGGACTTGGTGTTCAGCGGTTGGCTTTGCTTCGAACCGTCGCGGTAGATAGCAATAGCTTTCAGGCCAAGCTCCCAACCCCAGAAGTAAGCGTCCGCAATATCCTTCGGTGAGACATCGTTGGGCATGTTGACGGTCTTGCTGATCGCTCCGGAGAGGAACGGCTGTGCGGCGGCCATCATCTGCACGTGAGCTTGCCATGGAATACTGCGCGTACCCTTGGCTGGCTTGAAGGCACAGTCAAAGACCGATAGATGCTCGTCTTGCAGGAACGGAGCGCCTTCGATGGTGTCGTTCTCATCGATGTAAGTGATGATGGCGGCAACTTGGTCCGGTGTGTAGCCAAGGTTTTCTAGGCCAAGTTTCACAGAGCGGTTGACGATCTTGAGCATCCCGCCACCGGCCAGTTGCTTGTATTTTACAAGAGCAATGTCAGGCTCAATGCCGGTTGTGTCGCAGTCCATCATGAAGCTGATCGTGCCGGTCGGCGCGAGCACAGTGGCTTGTGCGTTGCGATAACCATAACGATTGCCGAGCTCGATGACTTTGTCCCAGAGTTGACGCGCGGCGTCCTTTAGATATTCAGGGCTCGCGTCGTTGATGTCTTCAACAGCATCGCGGTGCATGCGCATGACGCGTTGCATCGGTTCCTTGTTCTCTTCATAAGCTTCGAACGGACCAACAACACCCGCCATTTCGGCGCTGGTCAAGTTGGCTGCGCCGTGCAGAAGAGCAGTCAGCGATCCGCAGACACCATGAGCGGCATCGGAATCGTAAGCGGCTCCGTGAGTCATAATCAGACTGCCGAGGTTGGCGTAACCAAGTCCCAGAGGGCGGAACAGGTAGCTGTTTTCAGCAATGCGATCCGTCGGGTAGCTGGCATGGCCGACGAGAATCTCTTGAGCGATGAAGAACAGGCGACAAGCGGCTGTAAAACCTTCGACGTTGAAGGTACCGTCGGCTTGGCGGAACTTCATCAAGTTGATGCTGGCCAAGTTGCAAGCAGTGTTGTCGAGGAACATGTACTCACTGCATGGGTTACTGGCGTTGATTGGACCAGAGTTCGGGCAGGTGTGCCACTTGTTAATGGTCGTGTCGTATTGAACACCTGGATCGCCGCAGTTCCATGCGCATTCGGCCATCTTGTTGAGCAGCTCTTTGGCGTCGTACGTTGGAGCTTCGCCGCGAGCTTTTTCGCTGACCCAAGTTGTCGTCCACTTGTCACCGTTGGCAACGGCTTCCATAAAGTCATCGGTAACTCGGACGGACAAGTTGGCGTTTTGGAAGCAGACCGACGAGTAGGCTTCGCCGTTGAAGTTCGATTCATAACCTTCGCGAATGAGCGCGTGAGCCTTTTGCTCTTCGCGCCATTTGCACTCGATGAATTCCATGATGTCCGGATGGCTGATCTTCAACGATTGCATCTTGGCGGCGCGACGCGTCTTTCCGCCGCTCTTGATCACGCCAGCGATGGCATCGTAAACCTTCATGAAGGACAGAGGGCCGGATGGTGTGCCGCCACCGGACAGCTTTTCGCGTGAGCTGCGGATGGTGGAGAGGTCGGTGCCTGTTCCGCTACCGAATTTGAAGAGCATCGCTTCGCTGCTGGCGAGGCGCATGATGTCTTCCATGTTGTCATCGACGCTTTGGATGAAGCAGGCCGAACCTTGTGGATATTCGTAGGGGTTGTCAGGCTGTTCGACTTGGCCGGTTTCGCGGTTGTAATTCCAAGTGCACTTTGCGCCGGTCACACCGTATTGATGGAACAGGCCGACGTTGAACCAGACTGGCGAGTTGAACGAGCCGTGTTGGTGCAAGCAGAGCCAAGAGAGTTCACGGTAGAAGCGTTCGCCGTCGGCTTGAGTGTCGAAGTAGCCGTCTTCGATGCCCCAGTCGGTGATGGTGCGGGTGACACGATGGATCAGTTGCTTGACGCTCTTTTCGCGTTGCTTGGTGCCTGGTTCGCCGTAGAAGTACTTGCTGACGACGACGTTGGTGGCCAATTGGCTCCACTGAGCAGGAATTTCGCAGTCGGTTTGTTCGAAGAGCGCTTTGCCGCTTTCGTCTTTGATCGCTGCGCTACGGATTTCCCATTCGACGGTCTCGAATGGATCGGTGTCAGGCGGGCAGAAGCGAGTTGCGATTTGAAGGCCGGCTCGATCGCCACGCAATTGCTTGGACACAGCCCGCTTCGTTGTACGACTCTTTGATCCGCCGCGACCCATTTCAACAGTTGCCATACCGTATTACTCCTTGAAACACCGAAACGAAAAGTGATTTGCCGAAAAGTGAAATTTGCTAATTTTGTGCGTTCACTAGTTGACGAAGTGCTGCAGCGTTTGAAGTGTCACATTTCGCCTCAGGAATCGGTTCTTCGAGGGCGTTTGAGTGCTTCCAAGCGGTGTTCGTTACTACTGAACAAAAAAGCGACAATATACTGAACCTAAGTCCACCATCGTGGTCGAGTTGGTTTTTATGTTGGGCAATCCGCCCGAGACCGAGACTCCTAGACCGAGATGGCTAGAGCGTCCACAAACCACTACCCATAGTGTAGCAGGTGTTTGCGAGCACTACATCTAGCACGCCCGAAGATGATACAGGTTCAAGTCGCTGTGTCAAATTTTATCCGTGGGTGGTCGTAAACCAAGTTGCGATAGGCACTTCTGGCGATCAACCGAAAGTGCGTTTGTACAGTACCAAGTCGATTGTGAAGCTCTAAGTGACGCTGTTTCAATGGTTTGTGAAGAATCGATAAAGAGCGGCTGGTTGTACACGAGGCGTAACAATTTTTGGAAATGTTTTTTCGCCAACATGGTAACTAGCGGTTTTCCGCAGACGAAAAGTTAAGCTGCGTGGTTTGCGGTGAATGGAGGCAGCTTGGGGCCATTTGCCCCGAGCGTTTTTTTGGGGGTTGGGGTGGCGGGAGGAAGACGGACGGGGCGAATGGCCCCATCCTACGACTCCTTTGCCCAGAGCGTGCTTTGGGCGTTGCAGGCAGGGCCGCAGATCGCACCCGGCAGGGGCGATCCACCCAATGCAGATCGCACCCGGCAGGAGCGATCCACCCAATGCAGATCGCACCTGGCAGGGGCGATCCACCCTAAGTCCGCTCGCGGATGGTGAAACTATAAATACAATAGCGGGCGGGGCAGATGGCCCAAGTGTTTTGTCAAGATTAGATTTTGGGGTAAGGGGTGATGGGGTGGCACGCCCTGAGTCTTCGAAAGGGCGTGGCTCTAGTGTAAATCGCCACGCCCTACGCAAAGCCTCAGAGCGTGCCACCCCAAAATCTAATGTCGACAGAGCACTAGCCTAACGGCCCTATCCCAAGACTTGGGCTATCGTCCAAAGCGGCCGAATTTAAAGTCCGCTTGCGGATGTTGAAACTACAAAACACAAACGGATGGGGCTGATGGCCCCAGCCTACGGCTGCCCCTATGCCTGATCCCAAACCACTGCTTGTTACGATTGCGATTTTGGGCGGGCACTTTGGTTTCTGGTTGCTGCTGTTTAATCGCATCAACGCGACGGGGCTGGACCGTTACGTCATCAAGCGGATCGAAAAGGTCTTTATGTTGGCCGCGCTGATGATTCCGATCGTTGTGTATGCGATCGCTTATCGCGAGGTAATCCAGTGGTTCTCCGTGGGCTCTTGGTGGCCGAGCGGCAGTGCAATTTTCAACGCTTGGGGGTGGTTGATGCTGGGCTCGGCGGCAATCGCTGGACCGTTGTGGCTGTTCTCGCGAAGGCACCTCATCCCGCCGAATCATCTACTGAAACAAGAGGTTGAGCACTTTGATGTGGCGTCCGTCTACAAGGACACATTGATCGTTGACGACAAATTTCGCCGCTGCGCGAAGTTACCCTTCAACCAGATCACGCAATTGGAAGTGACTCACAAAGAGCTGGAGTTGCCTCGAGCGATTGACGGTATCGCAGGGCTTAAAATTGGTCACATCTCGGACATTCACTTGACGGGCAAGATGAGCCAAGATTATTACCATTTCGCGATCGACCGATTGCTGGAAGGCAAACCGGATTTGGTCGTGATTGCGGGTGATATCATCGATTATGCGCGTTGTTTGCCATGGCTAGAGCCGGTTTTCAAACGACTGGAAGCGCCACTTGGGTGCAGTTATGTGTTAGGCAATCATGATCGACGGTTGGGAGATGTGACCCCGGTGGTGACGCAGCTGCAGCAGCTTGGTCTGCACGATTTGGGGGAGCAGGATTGGCGAGTCGAGCTGCCCAGTGGTGCGAAATTGTGGTTGACTGGGAATGAGCGGCCTTGGTTTAAGCGACAGAAGCATGAATCGCTGGAGACGCCGCCGGTAGTCGAACCGAATGAGCTGCGGATCGGGGTCAGTCACAGCCCCGATCAAATCGGCTGGGCCAGGCGTCAGCGATTGGATCTGATGTTGGCTGGGCACACGCATGGAGGTCAGATTCGTATACCGCTGGTTGGGCCCCTGGTGGCGCCCAGTCATTATGGGAGCCAGTTCGCGTCGGGGGTGTTTTATCTCAAACCGACGTTGATGCACGTCTCACGTGGGCTTTCCGGGGTCCATCCGTTTCGTTGGTTTTGTCCGCCAGAGATATCGATCCTTACCTTAAGAAATCCAGCGAGCTGAAGTGAGGCGATGCGGTAGGGCCTCAACACAATTTGATGCTGCGCTATTGGCTGCTTTGAATCGATCCGGATGACGTTTTGCTTTGGCTTTTCATAACCCGAAGCGTTTGCGAGGGGACAGCCTGGTTTTTCATAACCCAAGCGTTAGCGAGCGACCAGCCTGCTTCGTCAAGTCGACGCCGTAACGTGGTCCCTCGCTAACGCTTCGGGTTGCGAAAGCCCGAAACTCGTAACATCAAAACTAACGCTTCGGGTTACTTTTTCAGGCCGGCTAGGTGTTTCGCTTCAGAGATTAAGCGTCGAGGATAGCGCGAACTTTGTGGGCGAGATCTTCAGACGAAAACGGCTTTTGGATAAAGCTGGCCGTGGGGTCGGCTAGGCCTTCGCGAGTCCGCGCGTCGTCGACGTAACCGGACATGTAGATCACGCGAATCGCAGGTATCTGGCTGACGACCGCCTTGGCAACTTCGGGGCCGTGCATGCCCGGCATGACGACATCGGTCAGCAGCATATGAATCGGGCTTTCACAGGAGCTGACGATTTCCAGGGCTTCGTTGCCGTTAGCGGCTTCAAGTACTTTGTAGCCGTAGCGAGTCAGCACGATGCGCACAATATTGCGCACTGCGTTTTCGTCTTCAACCAGTAGGATGGTTTCAGTACCGCTTTTGGGCGAAGGCGGTTTGGTTTGTTGCGATGTAGAGTCAAGGGGCATTTTTTCTTGTGGTAGGTAAAGGTTTACGCACGTTCCAATTCCCGGTTTGCTCGTGACATCAACATGGCCACCTGATTGACTAACGACTCCGTGCACAGCCGAAAGACCCAATCCGGTTCCTTTTCCAAGTGGCTTGGTGGTGAAAAACGGTTCAAAGGCTCTGGCGAGAACCTCTTCCGACATTCCGCAACCGTTATCGCTGACGCTAAGTAACGCGTACTTTCCGGGTGGAATCTGCGATAGCGAAGTCACGTCGGCAGCACTCAAATCAACGCACTGCGTGCAGACGGCCAAGCGTCCGCCATCAGCGAGTGCATCGAGAGCGTTATGGATCAAGTTCGTTAAGGCTTGCGCGATCTGTGCGCGATCAGCCCAGACCTGGTGCAATTGCGGATCAAGGTTCGCCTGGACTTCAATGGTGTCCGTTCCCAAGCCTTGCAGGGACTCGGAGACCAATTCGTTTAAGTCGAACGCGAGCGGATGCAACAATTGCCGGCGTCCAAGTGCCAACAATTGCTGAGTCAGTTCCGCGGCGCGCGAGGTGGCTGAGCGAATCTCGGTTAGAAATTCCTGCGAACGATTCGCAAAGACGGCTGGGGCATCGAGTAGCAAGCCGGTGTAGCCTTCGATGACGGTCAGCAAATTATTGAAGCCGTGAGCAATTCCGCCAGCAAGTTGACCGACGGCTTCCATCTTTTGTGAGTGCCGAAGTCGCTCTTCCATGTTGCGTCGTTGCGTTACATCGGACATGAATCCAATGTATTGCAGCAGCTTGCCTGATTCATCACAAACCGGTGCGAACTGCATCTCATTCCAGAACATGGTTCCGTTTTTGCGATAGTGCAGCAACTCTACGGTGCAGGTGCGCAGTTCGCAAAAGGCGGCGTACATCTCAGCTACCGAAGTGGGATTGGTGTCGCGCCCCTGTAGGAATTCGAAGCTACGTCCGATGGCTTCCGTGGCTGTGTAACCGGTCATCGATTCAAAACCATCGTTGACATAGATGATCGGGCAATTCGGCTGCGTGGGGTCCGCGATGACGATGCCTTGGTTTACGGCTTGGATTGCGAGGTTACGAATATCTCGCGACAGTTCGGCTTGCTTGTGTTCCGAAATGTCGACTAGGGCTGCCATGCATTCCGTTGAGTTTGGGGCCACCGAAGCTTCTATACGGACGTACACCGGAGCACGTCCTACGGGGAGCAGCTTTAGGTCGCAAACTTGTTTTTGGTGAGTCGCGAAGGCTTTTCCGAGCAGATTGCTGAAATGAGGGCGATCTGCGTCAGAAATGAAGGTTGCGAACTGGCGTCCGAGAAGTTCATGTCGCTCAACTCCGATCAGTTGAACGCCTGATAGGTTTGAAAACTGGACGACACCCGCTTTGGTGAATCCCAAGCAGGCAAAGGGTAGATGATCGACAACGCTGGAGTAGAAACCTAAGGTCTCGTGGGAGTTAGTTGTAGCAGTACCAAGAGCTCGAACAGCGCTGGCAGTTCTATTCAGATCGATCGCATCCGTAATCAAACCTGGCCTCATTTCCTTAGCCTTTTCTACCTTACCATCAGTGATCGTTGGATCGTTAACGTCCCGCTCAACAAACTCTTAGAACATTGGATCCTCAAGCTTTGGGCGATGGTCCCTAGCAACGATTCGATGGCCAAAAGTGCAGTCACCCAAAGCGTTTTAACCTATTCGCAATGGCGAGGCAACGCCACTGTCAGCACGGAACGCGAACAAAGAGTGAGTATTTCCGAAATTGTTTCACGAGAGCCTCTCAAGAGACCTTAGGAGTCCGGAATTCCGATGACGGAAGAACTGCGCCGGGCAGAAATTGGAATCCTTTCCAAGGGCGCAGTTGAGAACAGTACTAGTTCCAGGGCTCTCGTGGCTTGCTAATCCGAGGTTTAGCTCTTGGCCACCGGCAAAGCGAATGGCTTTTGCTTGACAACCTTGCGGATATAGCCGCTTCGGATGCATTGAACACAGACTCTCAAAGTCTTGTGTTCTCCGCTAGGCAGTTCGACCTTCACGGTCTGGAGATTCGGGCGGAATTTGCGACGAGTGATGCCGGTTATTTTGGTACCAACACCGCCCAAATACTTCGCTTTACCACGAATTTCAATGCTATTTCCGAACGAGGCGGTTTTCCCACACACATCACATTGACGGGCCATCAGTCGGCTCCCACAGCTTCTAAAAACGCTATTTCAGTAATTGATTTTGGGTGGTTACGATCGCGTAACCCGCTTGAGCTTAAAGACTTACATCCTGTTTCCCGTTGCCGGGCGTCTCAACCGAATTGAGGAGTATACACGCTTTGCAATTTCTCACAACGCCAAACAACACAAGTGCGAGGTAAATGGTAACTAGCTTTATTGTCGCACGAGTTATTGTCGCAGGATTGTCGCACGATTGTCCCAATCGTGGCTCTGCAATTGAGAAAATTGTGCGACACTCAACCCCCAAGTTAAATTGTGTCGAAGCATTAGTTCTTTGCCCAGATTAGATAACCCAGATTAGATAACCCAGATTTAGATAACCCAGATTAGATAACCCAGACTAGATAGCCCAGATTAGATTTTTGGGTGGTCGTAGCAACCGCTGCCAAGCGGTTTAGTCACCCACATATTGACCACCGTCTGGCGTCGGTGGCTACAGCACAGATGACCACCGTCTGGCGTCGGTGGCTACAGTCAGCAACCATTCCGAAGCTTGGCGGCAACAATTGGGACAATTGTGCGACTCTCGAGGACAATTGTGCGACTCTCGAGGACACTCGTGCGACACTCAATTGGTTGGAAACCGCATAGATGCGGTGGGAAGACTTCCGTCTTAGCAATGCCGCAGATATACTCCTTGTCCCGGCAAAAGCGGAGATAGGCTTACAAACTTTTTCGCCCGTCATGGGCGCTTCATTTACCCCACATTTGAGAGGGTCGTTCGGTGGCTTCCGGAAAATATTTGTTTACTAGCGAATCGGTCAGCATGGGGCATCCAGACAAACTGGCTGATCAGATTTCGGACGGAGTGTTGGATGCACTTTTGGCACAGGATCCGATGAGTCGGGTGGCTTGTGAGACGATGGTTACCACGGGTTTGGCTGTGATCGCCGGTGAAATCACGACCAAAGCCAACGTCAACTTTGCCAAAGTAGTTCGACAAGTTATTCGCGAAGTTGGTTACACCGACGACGAAATGGGCATCAGCGCCGACACTTGC
The DNA here is from genome assembly GCA_033761895.1 of Pirellulaceae bacterium. Lineage (GTDB taxonomy): Bacteria > Planctomycetota > Planctomycetia > Pirellulales > Pirellulaceae > Aureliella. Next base: position 8,935 of record JANRMD010000089.1, read on the forward strand.
AGCGTCATGGTTGCACTCGGCGAGCAAAGTCCTGACATCGCTATGGGCGTGAACTCCGACGAAGCTGCTGGAAAGGACATCGGAGCAGGCGATCAAGGCTTGATGTTCGGTTTCGCTTGCAACGATACCCCTGAATTGATGCCGATGCCGATTGCGCTGTCACACCGCATTACCAACCGCTTGACCGAAGCTCGCTTCAAGGGCGAAGTCAACTGGCTGCGCCCAGACAGCAAGAGCCAAGTTACCGTCGAGTACGATGGTTACAAACCTGTTCGCGTCGACACCGTCGTTGTTTCGACTCAGCACGCTCCGACCGTCGACAATGCAACCATCAAGGATTTTGTGATCAACAAGATCATCAAAAGCTGCATTCCGGCCGAATTGGACAAGGGTGACATCAAGTACCACATCAACCCAACCGGCAACTTCGTGGTGGGCGGACCTCAAGGTGACTGCGGTCTGACGGGTCGCAAGATTATCGTTGATACTTACGGTGGATGGGGACGTCACGGTGGCGGTGCATTCAGTGGTAAGGATCCAACCAAGGTCGACCGCAGCGCCGCTTATATGGCTCGTCACGTTGCCAAAACTATCGTAGCGGCTGGACTGGCAGATCGTTGCGAAGTTCAACTTGCCTACGCAATCGGTGTTTCAGAACCCGTTAGCGTTCACGTTGACACTCAAGGCTCTGGCAAAGTCGCTGACTCGAAGATCCAAGACGCTGTCGTTAAGCTCTTCAGTTTGACACCAAGCGGAATCATCAAGTATCTCGATCTGCGCCGTCCGATTTATCGTCCGACCGCAGCCGGTGGGCACTTCGGCCGTAGCGGCGACGGATTCACTTGGGAAAAGACCGACAAGGCGAAGGAACTCGCTAAGGCAGCTGGGTTGTAATTTCGCCCTGGCGTTGCCGGTGTTAGGCTAGACAATTTCTAAACCTGCGGGCTCTTTCGGCTCGCAGGTTTTTTCATAACCTGCAGGCTGCTGAGAAAGCCGATTCGCACCGAGGTGTGGTAGAGCATTAAGCCGCAGTGTCAGTTTTGATGTCGCGTGTTTAGGGCTTTCGCAACCCGAAGCGTCAGCGAGGGACCGAGTTACAGTGTCGCTTGACGATGCAGGATGGTCCCTCGCTAACGCTTCGGGTTATGAAACACTAAGCAAAACGTCGCCCGGATCGTTTCAAAGCGACCAATAGCGCAACATCAAAAGGCGTCAGCGAGGGGCTTTGCGCTGTCGCGCGCTGACACTTCGGGCTACTGGTTCCTCGCTTACACTCTTACATTCCGGGTTATTTTTCAGTAGCTTGCTTGTCGCAGTAGCGAGTCGCGATACGATCGACCAGTGACTCCCAAACCCAGCTTCCATTCAGTGCGTCTCGCGGGCTTAAACATGACCATTCGCCTCGATCTCCTAAGCGATCTGCCCTATCGGCCCCAGTCTCCTCGCGCCTACTCACCCAACATCGGACTGATCGGTTGCGGTGGAATCACGCGTTATCACCTGCGAGCTTACACGGCAGCTGGATTCCAGGTGACGGCGGTCTGCGATCTTGACGCTGCTAAAGCTGAATCAAGGCGGCAAGAGTTTTATCCGGCTGCGAAGGTGTATACCGACTACAGAAAACTGCTGGCCGATGACAAGATTGAAGTGGTCGACATCAGCACGCATCCGCCAGAGCGCCCACCAATCATCGAAGCCGCGCTGCGAGCCAGTAAGCATGTGCTGAGCCAGAAGCCATTTGTTTTGGATTTGGACGAAGGGGAGCGGTTGATCGAAGTTGCACAGAAGATGAACCGGCGACTGGCCGTGAATCAGAACGGTCGCTGGGCGCCGCATTTCAGTTACGCGCGGCAAGTTGTCAACGCTGGCTGTATCGGCGATGTCTTCGGAGCTCATCTGTCTTGCCACTGGGATCACACTTGGGTCCAAGGCAGTGAATTCGAAAAGGTCAAGCATCTGATTCTGTACGACTATGCCATTCACTGGTTTGATATCGTGCGTTGCTTGTTGAAGGGCAAGAAAGTCAAGCGAGTGTTCGCCTCCACCGCGCGTGCGCCCGGTCAGCAACTGATGCCGGACTTGCTCGCTCAGGCTTTGATCGAGTTCGATGAGGCGCAAGCGACGCTGGCGTTCGATGCTAGTCTGCCGCATGGGTCCCAAGAGCGCACGTTTTTGTCGGGGACCACCGGCAGTCTATACAGCGTGGGCTCAGGCAACCAAGAACAAGAGCTGACCGTCCACACCTCCGCAGGCAAATGGACTCCGAAGTTGGTCGGGAAGTGGTTTCCTGATGGTTTTCACGGCACCATGGGTGAGTTACTGTGTGCAATTGAAGAAGGACGTGAAACCACGATCCATGCGGAAGATAACCTACGTAGCCTCGAGCTGTGTTTTGCTGCAATTCATAGTGCTGAAACGGGCCAACCCGTCGTCCCTGGCGCAGTCCGTCGACTGCCAATTTAAGCGTTACCCCGCAAACGAAAGGTAGCGGCTTCGCTTGCATCCCAGGTGATAAGCAGCACCTGTCGACGCACCAATCCGCTGGTCTAGTTTTCTGGAGCGCGGACGACCTCGTCCGCTGAACCCGCAGCTTATACAAACACTACCACAACCCGTTTTTGAGTGTGGCTAACTTACACGGCGGCTTCAGCGGGCGAGGACGCCCGCGCTCCGCAGAACTGGATATACACTTCGCTAGAATCCCCGGCTTGAATCGCTTGAATCCCCGGGCAGTGTGTGACTTGAATCGCCACCTGTCGACGCACCAATCCGCTGATCTGGTCTTCTGGAGCGCGGACGACCTCGTCCGCTGAACCCGCAGCTTATGCAAACACTAACACAACACTCTTTTGAGTGTTGCTGCTTACACGGCGGCTTCAGCGGGCGAGGACGCCCGCGCTCCGCAGAACTGGATATACACTTCGCTAGAATCCCCGGCTTGAATCGATTGAATCGCCAGGCAGTGTGAGACTTGACTCGCTGGGTCATGACTGCAACGAATTACATCGTTAAGCGGGCTCGCCAGAGCTCGCCGATTTTTGGGTACTCACCGTAAAAGCGTTTGATGAAATGCCTGCCTGACCACGATTGGCAATGCGCCTCCCAGCCCCAGCGGGCCAGCAAGCGGTCGCTAATACGTTCGTTGGTGACGTTGCAAACGATTGCCAAAGAACGCTTAAGCCGCGCGACTTCATCTAGTACCAGCGTCGCGGCGTACAACGATGCCAAGGATGTTCGTTCGCCTGAATGTACGTAGCTGAGCGTCAAGAACTGTGGGGCGCTTAGCGGTGCATGATAGAACAGTTCACAACGATCGACTTGCGTCTGTCGAAAGCGTTGATCCCAAGCGGCTCGGAGGTGATTGCCCAGGTAAGGCCACCAGCGTCCGAACACAGCCACTAACTTGCCGCCTTGCACAACAATATGCCCAGCGCGCAGAGCCTGCAGTTGCTGGGACTGTTGGGCAATGTGCGTTACGGTCGACAACCCAAGCCCTGCCAATCGTTCTAGGACTGGTCGTCGGACCAGATCAAACCGCGAATCAATCGCCAAATCCATAGCATCGCTCCCATCATCACCACACAAGCGGCCAGAATTGCCAAGATTTGCACACCCAACGCAAACACAGGCATAGCCCACCCAAACCACAGGCCGCTCCACCAGACCATCAGTGCCACGGTTGCGGCACACAGATACGGACCATAGGGGGCAGCTTTTTCACCGGTCAGTAAATACTGAATCACTACGATCAGCACAGCCATCAGCGGTGCAATAAAGAAGATCAGGATACTCGGCTGCCAGCCGACGTAGGTGCCAATCATGGCCATCAAGGTCACATCCCCAAACCCCAGGGCTTGAGCGCGCAATGCTGCTGAAGCGGAGATACGCACGGCCCAGGTAATGCCACCCGCGCATGCCAATCCTAAAACACTGCTTAGCAGATACGGCCAGCGCGTTATCTGTTCATTCCACGCCATCACGACGCCGACCAACATCGCGGCACTGACAACCACCACCACTTTCCAAAGCCAATGGGGTCGCAGCAAGCGTGCGAAAAAGTAAACGACCATCTTCTGCAGCCCTCGCCGCATGATCACTCGGCGATCGAGCAGAGCAAATCCCCAAACCAAGACAATAACGATCGCGAAGTATAAGCCCCACTCCTCGTTCAACCACGCC
>JANRMD010000090.1:0-27937 GCA_033761895.1 Pirellulaceae bacterium
CCTGGGACTGGCATCCCAGGCTATCACCTGCCGTTGCTCTGCAACTTCTCAAGTTTGAGAGCGCGGACTCATTGGAAAAGATTAGCGTGCTATGAATCGGTTCGTTCGTCGGCCGAAAGACTGCACAATCACTCTTCGGCCAGTGGCAGCAAGGCGGCATTGACGATCAATTGGCCAATCGAACGCCCGGCAGCAAGGCCAGCGGTGTTGTCGAAGTTAAAGTGGATGCCACCGTAAATGCGGCTCATCCCGGCTTCTTCGGCTGCGGCATCGAAACTAGTGAAAGAACGTCTGGCAAGTCCAGTCACATCGTCAGGGGCGGGCCATATTCCTGCAGCTCCGCGATCGGCCAGCGATGAGAATGAAAAATTCTCACCGAATATCGACGACAGAACTTCAGAAGCCGCGCCACTAAAGGTGCTGTGCCCTGAGGTGTAACTGGGGAACGAGGGCGTGTTGAGCAGCGGAGTCCAATCGGCTTTGGCATTCGTGGCTGAGTTGCCGTCGGTGTTGGCTTTGCGGATGGCATCGATCGGTCGCCAGAGGTCGTAGAAGTACTTTGCATCCCAGGACGATATCGCAGCGTCGGCCAAAGCCAGGTTCAACAGCGCCATCGTTCGCGCACCTTCAAGCAGCGCACTGCGTCGTTGAAGCAAGATATCGGTTGCGATCGCGTTCCAATGTCCAGGTGGAGTGGCTGTGCCGCCGGCGTCCGCCCAAAACTTGGCGATTGCCGTCTGATCGGCTGTCCGAACGGTGCTGTCTGCATCACCTAACTTCATGACTTGGTCGACCGCCTCTGCGTACTCTGGACTGGTGAGTGCCGGTGGTGCAGCGGGGCGGAACTGTGCGCCCGAGTTGATTACAAACGGCGTCACGGTGGGCCATTGGGGTAACGTAGCGGGCGAGAATCCAGGTGGCGTCGGCTGCCAATCGCCCGGATCGTTGCCGCTGACATAGTTCACGGTGGCGCTGGAGCCGTCGTTAGCTCGACGCGCGATGATTGCGTCCGCTGCTTTGCGGCCAAGCTCCAACCCAAGCGTTTTGGCTGGACCATCAGGTACAATCGCCAGCGTCTCGGCTAAAGTGATATCCCATTTTTCAATCTGAACGGGCAATGAGAAAAGGGCTGATGCAACCCGATGTGCCGCTGCAGCAGCCGCGGCAATCTCCGACGCACCCGTTTGAGGCGCGATCTCGAGCGCGTAGAAATGGTACTGTGGACTAACTGCATTAACTGCGTCAAACATCGCGACTTGAACCATCGCCAGCTGCTTGGCAACCAACGGTGGTGGTGGCTTGACCAACAACCCCGGAACCGTTGATGCAGGGGCAGTTGTTTCGCGAACAGTTTCAAGTAACTCCGAATTCCACTCAGCGATCACATCTCCGTAACGCACAATACGCTCGGTGGATTTGGTTCGCAAACGCGGATCGTCGGCAGTGAACCGCAGATGGTTGATCGGCGTGACAAAGTTCAACTGAAACTGAAACTTGCCATCGGCCCCCGAGACGACATGTTGAGTGGCAACCGTGGTCGCCGAATCGACTGCTTCAACGCGAACCTTGGTGTAAGGCATGGTGGTGCCTTCGTAGGTCACGTTGGGCTTCAGAACGACTTCGCTGCCGTTGGGGTCGGAGACTGCGGTAAGGTCAACTCCAATCGTTAGCGACCTGCCGGTGTATTGATTGATCCCCGCAACAAGCGATTCTACGTCTTGGCGGGAGATCTGGTTGTCGCCATTAACGTCGCATTTGGGTTCGGTAGATCCGGGCGCCCGAACTCCTAAGGTCCGCGCTCCGTTAGTGACAAAATCGTTTACCGCCAAAAACACATCTAGCGGTTGAACTGTTCCGGAGTTGTCAACGTCGTAGGGATTGAGCGAGTTCTGCCAATCCGATGCCAGCATTTGGCGCGCTTCGAGTTGTTCAAGTCTTGGTCGCATCGAAAATCATCGCCACAAACTGTTTCGGGATACCTTGGGCACCCCTTTAGTCTAATTGAAATGTCGAACATTCGTCCCCACTTCATTAGGCTAAAGACTTTGGACCGTTGTTGCAATGAATTCGATGCCCAAAAACCGCAGAATCGTAGCTTTGAGATTGTCTAAAGAGTCTTTAGGTACTCCAGCACCGCAGTCCGTTCGTCGGCAGTCAATTCCAGCGGAAAATCATGGCCGGACGCCGATTTCCCGAGCACTCGCGTGTCAAAGTAAGTTCTTTTGACCGACGAATCCCGGATCCTTTTCGGCGTTTCTTCGAGCGACTCGACAGTCAAACCAACCTTGCCTTCGTCTAGTTCAGCTGAGGTGCGGTGCCAGACAGTCGGTCGATCTTCCGGATTCAACACGTGCCAGAGCGTGGGCACGGAGCCGTTATGGAAATAGGGCGCCGATGCCCAAACGCCATCCAGCGGAGGTGCCATGTAACCTTGCGGATCGTCCCATGTTTCTTGCTCGCCGTAGTGCGCAAACCAGCTCTTGCCGTACGCCGAACGGTGCTTGGCGGACAGCGCGTCGAGCCGCACGCGGTCGGTCCCAACTTCATCGATCGGGATCAGTAACTCGGGATACTTCGAACCATCGCCATACGTTCCATGACAACGGCTGCAGTTTTCATTGAAGGCAATCCGACCTTTCTCCGCTAAATCTCGATCGATGGCGGCCGGATATTTGGGCGGTCTCAGAGATTCGATGAAGGCCAGTACGTCGCTAAAGTCACTTTCCCACTCTCGGAATTTCTCAGGTCCATTTTCGCGCACCAACATGAACTGCATCAGACCACGATGGCCCTTCTGTGCAAAACCGTCAGCGTAAATGCGGGTCTTGCGATGCATGAGCCACCATGCAGGCGGATCCATATCGTGGTGCACCATCGGCGGTCCTGGCCGGAGTGGCAATACATTTAACTCCGCATCGCGAAAGTGCATTAAGGCCACACCAAACATAACTGCGTTGGTGGTTCCTGCGGTTGTGCCCAGTGGCATGAACATGGAGCCGATTTCCATGTGCCCCAATGGTTTACCCAACTTGAGCTTGGCGGTGCGAATGTCTTCAATGAACGTCTGCAGTTGGTAGTTGTTGTTGGGTGCGCCGGGCATCGAAGTGCCGTACACCGAGCCACCGTGGCATGCAAAGCAGTTCATCACCCACTGTGATTTTTCATTGACAACGTACTGCAGGGGCTTGCCTGATTCCGCATCATCGGGTCGAACCGTTAGGCCATAATGTTGCAGCAACTCCGCTCGCGATACGGGTGGCTGATCGGTATCGGCCGGATCTATGTCCGCTGACGTTGCTTCGGCCAGGGCTTTACGACTAGCTAACAAGCGAGCCAGTTCGCTTGCCACTTCTTCATCCAGGTCATGGGGAAGGTAGACCGAATCAACCAAGTGACGATAGCCCCGCTTTGCTGCAGGCGACATCTGCTCCAGCCAAGTTGAAATCTTGGCCAAATCGACGCGCTCTTCAGTCGAGTTCACTTCAGGGACCACTGGGGACTTATCGGGATCGGCTGCGCGTACCAAGCCTTGGAGGCTCAGACCGCAGACCGCCACGAAAATCGCAGTCGCTGAGAGAAAAGTAAAGTTGTTGATTGAACGGTGGAGCATAGTTGAGACGAATTCAAAATCAGTTGCTAGATTTAGGGACCACTCAATATCGCCTTACCGGGCAAAGTACGGTCTTTTAACCGTACAGCTTTGCCCCTTGCTACGGAGTTCGACTTGCGACCACTTATTGTAGGCTTCGGCGAAGCCCTCATCGATAAATTACCATCCGGCGATGTCGTTGGCGGTGCTCCGCTCAATTTTTCGGTAAGATCTGCCGAATTGGGCGAGTTTTTCGGTTGTGATGCTGCGATTATTACACGAATCCGACGCGACCAGCACGGCAGGCAGATTGAAGCCCGCCTGCAAGCCTCTCAGCTCGATCTGTCCGGCCTCCAGTTCGACCAGCACCTTCCTACGGGCTTTGTCGATGTCGTCCTTAACGCAGGTCAACCCGATTATACGATCGGTCGCCAGGTTGCGTGGGACGCGATCGAATTCGATGATGCGGCCAACGATCTGGCTCAGCGAGCCACGGTGGTCTGCTTCGGAACGCTCGTTCAGCTGGGCGAAGTATCTGCTGCAACGCTAAAAAAGTTCTTGGTCACTGCCAAGTCAGCGACAAAAATCCTTGATCTCAACCTCCGCAAACCACTTCCAAGTTTGGCAATAGTCGAATTCAGCTTGCAACATGCCGACGTGCTCAAGTGCAATCTCGAAGAACTCCAGCAACTCGCTGTTTGGTTTGCACTCAAAGAAACTCGTGATGGTCAAGCGATTGCTAGTGAACTGCAGCAGCGATTCGAATTGCAAGCGATCTTTTGGACGAGAGGTGCCGACGGATGTTGCTGGCAATCTGGGTCAAGTTGCGTAGTTGCAGAAGTGCCTAAGTTTGAGTCAGAACCGGATGCCGACAGTGTGGGTGCGGGCGATGCCGCCTGCGCCGCGCTAGCCATTGGCTTGGTGCTCAACTGGAAACCTGAACGAATCGTTATGGCTGCTAATCTGTGCGGGGCCTTTGCCGCGAGTCGTCGCGGTGCCACCGCACCGCTGACCGATGCAGTGCTTAAACGCGCGTAGCTCGGGACCATTGTCCCCAGCATGGCCTGGAGCGTTCAACTAGTGCTTCCGCACAATTTGATTTTGGGTTTGGTCGTAGCCTCCGCTGCCAAGCGGTGGTTAGGCAGACGCATGGTGTCCACCGTCTGGCAACGGTGGCTACAAGCTACAGGCCCAAGCTACAGTAGTTGCTTCTCGCGCAGGTGTTGGGATAATGCGGTTCGATTCGATGTCGTTGGCAATCGCGAATGCTCGAATTCTCTCAGACGATCTTTCGTTGGTTCCTCGAACTATCTCACGATTAGGAGCGGTAGAATGTTGCGATCTAAACTTGCTTTGTCGCTAGCTCTCTTGGCCATGGCGCCTTGCACCCTGCTGAAGGCAGATTCTGGATTGAAGGAAGGCACGCCAGACATTAAACAAGCTGGTTCACTTGCGTTCGCTCCGCATGGAGTTCTGCTGGTTGGTGATACGTTAAGCGCCGCTATCTATGCAATCGATACCGGCGACAATTCAGCATCAGAAGCCAAATCGGTTAACATCGAAGGGGTCAACGAGAAGATTGCTGCGATGCTGGGTGTCGGCGTTGAAGAAACCATGATCAACGACATGGTGGTTAATCCAGTGAGTGGCAACCTCTACATGTCTGTGTCGCGTGGCCGTGGGCCAGATGCAGCGCCAGTTATCTTCAAAGCGGATGCGAAAGGTACGTTGTCCGAAGTCAATCTCAAGAAAGTCAAATTCGCCAAGGCAGCCTTTGCGAACGCTCCTGAATCGAAAGAAGGTGCACGAAATCCACGCATGAGCGCCATCACCGATATCCAATACATGGATGGAGTGGTCGTTGTGGCCGGTCTCTCGAACGAAGAGTTCGCATCGAAGCTGCGCACGCTCAAGTATCCATTCGACGGCAGCCAAGAATCCACGAGCATTGAAGTGTACCACGGCGCTCACGGCAAAGTCGAAACGGCTTCTCCCGTGCGTACCTTCGTGACGTATGAAAACAGCGTGCTGGCCGCGTACACTTGTACGCCACTCGTCAACATTCCAGTGGGCGACCTCAAACCCGGAACGAAGACCGTCGGCAAGACAATTGCGGAACTCGGAAATCGCAACCAACCACTCGACATGATCGTCTACAAAAAGGGGAGCCAAGATTATCTGTTGATCGCCAATTCCGCTCGCGGCGTCATGAAACTCAAACTGAGCAAGCAAGAGATCGACTCCGCCAAGCCGATTACTTCGAGGATTGAAAACACCGCTGGTCTGGCATACGAAACAGTCAAAGAGCTGACCGACGTCGTGCAGCTCGACAAACTGAACGCAGACCACGCTGTACTGCTCGTCAAGAAAGATGCTCGGCAAGATATTCGTACGATCGACCTGCCGTAGCCAGCTTGCCGCATCGGTTTACTTTGAAGCTGCTTGAGGGGCTCGCATTTCCCAATGCGAGCCCCAATGTGAATCGAGTTCGTGTTTCTCTCTGCGACGTTAGGATTTTAGCGATGGCGAAATCGAGCTGGCGAAGCGTGGGTCTGCAAAGCTGTGTGGCGATCTGCCTGATCGCGGTCTTCAGTGCCTGTACGACTGCAGCCGATGAGCAACAACAGCGTGTCGGTAAAACGCAAGTTGTTGTTGAACTTCGCGACTCGGCAGGCAGTTCGGTGTTTGCTGTCCGAGGACTTGCGAAGCTGGATGATTTGCGATCGCTTGCCGAAGAACAACTGAAGCAGTTGCTGGTCATCCGAGTCCATTCAAATGCAGCCGACAAGACGCTCCCTTCATTGTTGGGTGACTACACGGTCACCGATTCGGAGCTTCAGTTTGTTAGTCGATTTCCACTGAGCACCGCCGTCAAATATCGCGTTGAGTTGGCGGCGCGATTGACGGGCGCCGAGTCCGCGGAGCTGGTGTTTGCGCCCGTTGGCAAGCCGCTATCGCCCCCACCAAACGTAGCGGCCGTGTATCCAAGTGCAGATGTATTGCCCGAAAATCTGCTGAAGTTCTACATTCATTTCTCGGCACCCATGAGTCGTGGGGAAGCATACAAACGCATCCATTTGATGCACCAAGGTGTCGAAGTCCAAGATCCGTTTCTGGAACTCGGTGAAGAACTGTGGGATGTCGAGCAGACTCGTTTTACACTGTTTATCCACCCGGGGCGGATTAAGCATGGCGTCAAACCGCGCGAAGATAGTGGCCTACCGATGACAGAAGGCAAGGAATATTCTCTGGAGATTGATCAAGCCTGGTTGGGGGCGGATCGACAAACGTTATCTGCCAAACATGTGAAGAAGTTCCGCGTCGTGGCCGCGGACGAAGATCAACCCAACCCAACCAACTGGAAGATCGGAACGCCACCAGCCAACACGCGAACACCAGTGACGCTGACATTCAATGAGCCGCTAGATCATGCGATGCTGAATCGAGTCTTGCAGGTTCGCGATCCCGCCGGCGAAATTGTCGCTGGTAAAGTGAGCGTCACTGAGCATGAAACGGTATGGTCATTTGAGCCGACGGTGGCCTGGAAACGATCGGACTATGCGATTGAGGTTGCTACCAACTTGGAAGACTTGACGGGCAATAGCATTGCGCGGCCTTTCGAAACTAAAATGCAGGTCGAAGGTGAAGAGGCCTCCGCTGCGCCGCTGATCGCCATTGAATTTGTAGTCGAATGAGCAGCTTTTGATGAACGCCCTGGGAAAATTACTTGTCGGATTCTGCATCTGTAACATCGACGCAACGCGATCTTAAAGTCAAATTGATTGCGTGTTTCGCTTTTATCAGTCTAGGCATTCCCGATGCGGTGCTGGGGGTCGCTTGGCCCAGTATAGCCGAATCGCTCACTCAACCCATTCACGCCTTGGGATGGTTGATTGCATGCGGTTTCACTGGCTACTTAATTGCATCCATCAGCGCAAATGGATGGACGCGACGTATTGGGCTGGGTTCGGTGCTGATCGCGAGCAGCGGTTGCATGGTAGCCGTGCTCTTGGGCGTGTCTCTTGTTTCGGCATGGTCGTGGTTGATCCTGCTGGCGTTCTTGAGCGGCATGGCAGGTGGATCGATCGATGTCGCCATTAATGCCTTCGCCTCGACACGATTCTCAGCGAGGTGGTTGAATTGGATGCACGCTTGTTGGGGTATTGGGGCGGCGTTTGGCCCGCTTTTGATGACGACACTGCTTGCCAATGACATTCCTTGGCGAATCGGTTATGTGGTGCTCGCATGTGGCCTGGCGTGCATGACGTGTGCGTTGTTCGCTACGCGAACATCTTGGCAAGATTCACCGCATCGTGAAGGTCAACAGGTACCAGCAATTGGCATAGCTGCAGCCCTGCGAAACCCGCGTGTGCTTTGGATGTGCCTGCTGTATTGGATGTACACCGGTGTCGAGGCAACTTGCGGATACTTGCTGTTCAGTTTCTTAACCATCGAGCGTGGTTACGGTGTCGCCGTTGCGGGAGCCGTAACCAGCGCCTACTGGGGCGCATTGACCATCGGACGTATCGTCTTTGGTCAGGTGCTAATGCATGCGTCCAGACCGATGGTGTTGCGAACCGTGGGGCTGGTCGCCGTTGCCGCTTCAATGATGATTGCGGTAAAGACAACTTGGTCATTGGATCTCTTGGGTGGATGCCTGCTGGGCTTTGCCCTTGCGCCAATCTTCCCAACGTGGATCTCGCTGACGCCGGATTACGTTGGAAAGACCTTTTCGAATGCGTCGATCGGATTGCAGATGGCGAGCGCGGCTATTGGAGTTGCGACTTGCCCTTTGATGGTAGGTCAATTGTCAGGCCTGACAAGTTTCGAAGCCATGCCTCGCTGTTTGTTGGCCGCGAGCGTTGCGTTGGTGTGCATTCAAGATTTGCCGGTACGTAGACTGATGCGTGAGCCAAAGTCGTAAAGGTAGCTTGGGACCATTTGTCCGGAGCGTTTCGTTGCGGTCAGGGCTGGAGAGTAGTGAGGAGGCATCAGGAGGGGTGAAGAGGAGGCGGAGCCTCGAAGCAGTGCGTTCCCAGGCAGAGCCCGGGAACGAGGGGATCCCAGGCCGAGACGCAGAGCCTGGGAACGAGGGGAAAACCAGCTCTCGGATCGGGGTGTTTTGCTGGGCGACAATGGCTGCATTGCCGTAAAGTATTTCAGGAAAACAGCTTGTGGCGATTGCGAGATTGATTCTGGCGGCGGCGGACGCGTTGATTTTTGCGGAGATATCAGATAGACTCTAACGTTGCTTTCGGCAAACTTTCGATAACATACTAGAAGTTTGCAAAAGCCCCACCTATCGCCTGATGGATCTACTTTGATCCATTAAGGTCCAGCCTTACATTTCGGAAGCGCACTTATGTCCACGGTATTGGGCCGCGTCGACATTCATACCAGCGAATCGCGGGCATTTCCACTTGCATGGATACGACGGTTTTGGATTCCCGTCGTCGGAATTGTAATCGCCACTTCCGCAGTCCTGCTCTTCAGTAGGCGCGAACCTGCCAACGCAGAATTATTTAGTCAGGCAGTTTGGCAACAAGTGGATCGGTCTGATTTAGAAATCGTAGTGCTTGAGCGCGGCAGTCTAGAGAGCCAATCAAACGTCGACCTTATCTGCGAAGTCGAGGACGTTCGTCGAGATAACATCAATGGCACCACCATCCTCTGGATGATTCCCAATGGAGCCTCGGTGAAGCAAGGTGATTTGCTGCTTGAGTTAGATTCGAATCCGATGCAAGAAGCGCTCGACGATCAAATACTCCTTACCGAAAATGCAATCGCAGAAAAAATCCAAGCCGAAGCCAACTTGAAAAATCAATTGACGATGAATGCAACCGCAGAAGCGGAAGCAAAACTGCTGATTGAGTTAGCGAAGCTGGAACTGGAAATGTATATCGATGAAAGCAACGGGACTCACAAACTAGCAGTCGCAGCCAATAAACGACGCATCGATGATGTGAACAACGAAATCCTGGCGGCGCAAGCGACCATGGAACTGCGGCGAGAAGAGCAACGAGGTGTCGAATCGCTTTTCAAGCTCGGCTACGCCAATCGGAATGAAGTTCGTCGTATTGAATTGACGTACCTACAAGCCGAAGGTCAGTTTGCGGCCAAGCTCAACCAATTGCAATCCGAACAATCCGCTTTAAAGAAGATGCAAGTCTATGAGCAGCGGAAGGATCTACTGACGCTCAAAGGCAAAGTGGCCACGGCCGAACGAGGCTTGGAGCAAGTCTTACGGAACAATGAAGCCAAGTTGGCTCAAATGCAGGCGCTGATGCGAGCCAAAGACGAATCGCTGAAAAAGGAAGAGGAGCGCCTAGCTCGGTACAAAGACCAACTTGAGAAATGCAAAATCTATGCACCCCAATCCGGTTTAGTTGCTTACCCGAGCAACAAGACGGCTGAAGTTCGCGAAGGTGTGCCTGTCATCTTTCGTCAAAAGCTGTTGTCGATTCCAAACCTCGATTCGATGCAAGTTGAAACTCGCATTCACGAATCCGCTTTGGACCAGGTAAGGCCCGGATTGCCAGTGCGAGTTTCGGTGGACGCATTCCCCGGGTCTCAGTACAAAGGGACTGTTAAGTCGGTCGCGGTCTTACCCGAGCAAAGCAGTTGGTCGGGCAATGACACCAAGGTTTATCAAACGATCGTTACTATCGATGAAAAAGTCACTGGTTTGAAACCAGGCATGACGGCAGTCACGGAAATCCTGGTCGATTCGGCCACCGACGTAGTTAATGTTCCACTTTATGCAGTCGTGGAACATGAAGATGAGACTTATGTGGTGGTTCGCGATGGCGACAATCGTTTGCAGCCTCGTCCTGTTGACCTAGGTCGAGCCAGTGAGACACGCGTAAGTATTCAAAACGGATTGTCCGAAGGGGAATCCATCGCCATCAATGCACAGGAACTGGTCGGTGCCATTTTTAGTGATGCAAAGGCTCCTACGCCATCATCCTAGACCTTCAACCTAGCCAAGCGGCTTTGATGTTGCGATACTGGTTGCTTTGAAGCGATCTAGACGTCGTTTTGCTTGGGTTTTCATAACCGGAACCCGAAGCGTTAGCGAGGGACCTTTATTGCATCTTCAAGTCGACGCCGTAACTCAGTCCCTCGCTAACGCTTCGGGTTGCGAAAGCCCGACACTCGCAACATTAAAACCAACCCTTCGGGTTGCGAAAGTCCAAAAATCGCAACACCCTAACCGGGCAGTCAGGGCTAAAGCTTCCCAGCATGAAAAACAAAAACTCACGCTTGTTCGTGATCTTAGGGCTGGGCATCTTAACCACTCTCGCAGCACTTGGTTACATTCGCTATTACATTGCCCGACCGATCGGTTCAGGCCCTGCTGGTCCTGCGGTTGCAAGTGAACCGTTTGCTCATCCCTGGTCGGATCGTCAAGTATTGCTGATTGGCATCGGTGATAGCGTGACAGCCGGACTGGGTGCAAAGAATGCGAGCCACAGTTACTTTCAGCGTTTGGTGGAGAACCCGGTAGACGAATTCGCTGACATGAAGGGCATTTGTCTATCGCGTGTTTTGCCAAACCTTAAGACGCTTAACTTGGCAATCTCTGGCTCAACCTCACTAACACACGCAGAAGTTGTCGCAGATCGGCTTGAGATGCAGCCAACGGACATTTATGGAATTGTCGTCATGACAACTGGCGGCAACGACCTGATTCACAGCTACGGGCGCGCACCGGCGCGCGAAGGAGCCATGTTTGGAGCCGAGTACGAGGAAGCGAAACCGTGGATCGCGAACTTTGAGATTCGCTTGAACTCGATGCTGGACTTGATCCTTGCCAAGTTCCCTGGAGGCTGCGAAATCTACTTGGCTGACATCTACGATCCTACCGATGGAGTCGGCGATGGAGCGAGTATCATGCTCAAGCCATGGCCAGATGGTCTAGCCATTCATGCGGAATACAATCGGGTAATCAATCGTTGTGCGGACGCTCGTGACCAAGTGCATGTTGTGCGACTACACAAAACGTTCTTGGGGCATGGCGGCCACTGTCGCCAGTTCTGGCAACCGTTCTACGATTCCAAGGACCCATACTATTGGTTTTATGACAATGTCGAAGATCCCAACGATCGGGGTTACGATGCCATTCGCCGAGTCTTCATGAACTCGATCCTCGAACATTCCAGTCTTAGGGCCAAGCCCCAAGCTTCTCAGTGATATCCTCAGCCAAGCAAGATCGTCCAGACAACTTCCATGCAACCCAGTATTCCGCTTCGCATTATCAAGTTGGGTGGCAGTTTGCTCAGCCTAGACGATTTACGTTCACGCTTTCATACTTGGCTTGAGACTCAGCCCCCAGCCCGGAATCTCGTGGTTGTGGGTGGAGGGGAGGCAGTTGAAGCCATTCGAGAACTCGATGTCATTCACCGTTTCCCTGCGCATTTGACGCATTGGATTTGCGTCGATCTGATGTCAGTCACTGCGACGTTAGCCAGTGAACTGCTGGGAATTGGAACACCGATTTCCACCGAGCTTGAGCTCAATGCGTTCATGTCGGGCTCTAGGGCTGACTCATCCGTAGCTTGCCTCCAACCCACCGCGTACTATACCCCTTTGATTGCCAAGCAGAGGCGCTGCAACTTGCCTGAGTCGTGGCTGTGCACGAGTGACTCGATTGCCGCATGGCTAGCCAATTCACTGGCCGCCGATCAATTGGTCCTGCTAAAGTCGGTTGATGACCAGTTTAAATCCAACGCAAGCCTAACTGCTGAGGCTATCCGATTTCTCGCAGATTGTGGTACCGTCGACCCAATCTTTCCTCAAGCATCTCAAGGCCTGCCAGATGTGCGGATCGTTGGTCTGCGAAACACGACGCCAGCCGAATGACGGATCACTCCGTGATCGTTACCGGCCGACGGTCTTGCAATTGCAACATACGACGGATAGCCGCTTCATCCATCTGCCCGTCGGCTTGCTGCAAAACGGTAGCAGGCATCCGATGGGGGCCGCCTTGCGACTTGGTCCAGAGTTCAATGGCACTCGTTTTGGATTGCTGTCGATCGCTGTCACGCGCCAAGAAATCGAATTGTAAATCAGTCATGTTAGGCAGTGTTTTCATTGAGCGACCCGCCACCAATCGTACGGCTGAATAAGGATCGTTCAATAGCTGCGCCAAAAGCGGTGTCTCCCAATTGGCTCCGGATGCATCTTGCGCCGGTTTCCAACCAAAGTGCCATGCTGCGACGAGTCGCTGTGCGGCGTCCCCCTTCAACAACCATTCAACCGATGCAGCAGTTTCCGTGGACTCTTCATTCGCATTCGGAGTTTTCTGTTCTGGTAGGGGCGTGCCGTACCACTCGTGCATATGCTCAGCGGTCCATGCTAAGGACCTGTCCAAGTGGCACAGATTGCAAGCGTTCGGCCGACCGGTGGCCTGGCTGGTAGAGGCGCTGGGATTATCAATGCGATGACTGCGCATTGCACGAAACAGTGCAACTGACGTACGCGGCATGTGGCAGTTGTAGCATTCGCTGCCCGATGAATCGGCGGCATGATGCGTGTGGGCTGTAATGTCGTTCGCAATGGTTTCGTGACACTTCAAGCACACGCCGTTGCCTTGAGCGAGCGCAGTGAGTTGCTGGTTCGGATCAGCGGCATGCATCGAGTGACAAGTGATGCATGTAAGTTCACCTTTCTGAAAACAGGCAGATGCGATCATACCGGTATACTCACGCCCGCCCACTCGACTTGTGCCATCTTCCCAATGGCTGTTATGAAACGGATGCCGCGGATCTTTGCGAGTCTCAAAGTCGATCGTCTTCTGAGCTGCATTCAAGTTGCCACCGGCGCGGTACTTTGGCCCACTTACGTAGTAGCTCGGATCACGAATGAAATCACTGTGGCATTGCCCGCAGATCTCGGAAGCAACTTTAGTGGGTACATGTCCCGGATGGACAATCGGATCCGCTCCTTTTTCCGCAGCTGGCCGTTGGTCATCGTGCCATTGAATATGTTTCTCACCAGGTCCATGGCAAGCTTCACACGAGATTCCAAACTCAACCACTTCTGTTTGAAATTTCTTAGTATCGAAGTTGTGATTCGGTTTACCTTCCAAGGTATGGCAAGCGATACAATTCGCATTCCAGTTAGCACGCATAATGTCGACCGTGGGCGGTACGACGAAGGAGTCTTCGTAGGGGATCCAACGCTGTTCATCGATGAAAAAGACCCACGGGAAGATTCGCAACTCGTTCGCATTGCGACTTGGAAGCCAATAGATCTGCATATGATGCGAACCAGTCACGAGCACCACAGGCCGCTCGACCATTTGTGGCGGAGGGGCACTGATGCTGGTGGTATTCCTCTCTTGAAAACGCCGGTACTCGACGTCCGGATCGGGCACAATCACAGTGAACTCGTCCCCTCGCCGCTTAACAGTGCAGGTTGTACCGTTGCGAGTCAGTTGTCTACCGTCGAAGGGCGCTTGAATTGAATCGGGGCCAGCAACTTGTGTCATCGTGCGATGGAACGAGCGGTGCCATGATTCGTGGCTCTTCTCGTGGCATCGCTGGCAAGCCTTTGAAGACAAGAAACCGCGATCTGCGACTTGCTCAGGCAACTTCCAAGCCGCCGCTTCGATCTGCAGCGGGTTAGTCGAGGCATTTTTCGGGCCTGAACTTTTCGGGCCTCCAGTCGGGCTTGCATTCGACGCAGTATTCGGCCGATCCACTTTTTTTGAACAAGAACTCATCACCATCAAGCCTAGCAGCATCGCGGCGATCACGATCCTGCTGGCCGACCAAGTCAACGGCTGCGTCAGATTGTCGAAGCAAGAACGCATAATCTTAAGTCATTAATCGAGGATATCGGGTGTATCTGGGCATCTAGATTTAGCCATGTCTCTTCTGAATATATCACAATCAGCAACACTTCTCGCTGATCACCAACGCATGCTGTGGCACGAACTTCTCCAGAAAACGGATTTTGATCGCGAAGACGCCCCGCGACCTAGGCTTTGTCTCAAAAGGGGGCAGACCCTCTCCGGGCATCGGGTAATTCCGAGTATTTCGCTTGCCCTCCAAAGGGTCAGCCCCCTTTTGAGACAAAGCCTAGTAAAATTTGTCGCAACTCAATAACAACTCTTGCTGGAGGAAAGATCCGTGATTCGACGATTGACATCGCTTGCCATGATCGGATGGTTTCTATGTGCGACGGTGGCGGCTCAAGAGCCAGCCGTACGAATAGGTACTTTTGCCGCAGACATCACGATCCCGATTGGGCATCGTTGCATGGGCATTCTAGAAACAAAAGCCCTGCGGATTGACGACCCACTGGAAGCGCGAGGATTTGTCCTGTTGGGGTCGGACGCACCTGTAGTCTTTGTTGCTCTTGATTGGTGCGAGGTTCGTAATGGCGCTTACGATTTGTGGCGCGACACATTAGCAGCGGCTGCCAAGACATCGCGAGAACGAGTCCTAGTGTGCTCGTTGCATCAACACGATGCCCCAGTCATCGATACGGAGGCTCAAGAGTTGCTCGATTCTGTCGGACTCAAAGGCGAGTTGTTCGACGTGCCGTTTCATCAAGCTTGCTTGAAAGATACTGCCGCAGCAGTCGAACGGGCTGTCGCGTCGGCTAAACCAGTGACGCACGTTTCCATCGGCCAAGCGGAAGTGAAGAAGATTGCTTCAAATCGTCGCGTGGTGCTAGCTGACGGCAAAATCACTTACGATCGATACAGCCGCACACTGCCCGATTCGCCCGAAGCCTTGGCGGACTCAGGGGAGATTGATCCGAATCTAAAGTGCATCAGTTTTTTGAATGGAGACCAAACGCTGGCT
Source organism: Pirellulaceae bacterium (assembly GCA_033761895.1). GTDB lineage: Bacteria > Planctomycetota > Planctomycetia > Pirellulales > Pirellulaceae > Aureliella. The sequence continues at coordinate 15,406 of JANRMD010000090.1, forward strand.
TCGCTCAATTCCTATGCGACGCACCCGATGAGCTACTACGGTAAAGGGGAGGTGTCAGCGGACTTTGTCGGCCTAGCACGCAGACGGCGGCAGTTAGACACTCCAGATGCCATGCAGATCTATGCCTCTGGATGTAGCGGTGATATTACTGCCGGCAAATTCAACGACGGCTCACCACAAGCGCGCGGGGCACTGACCGATCGTCTTTATCAAGCCATGACGCAAGCGGCTAAGGCGAGCCAAGCAACGCCCATTACCAAGTTTGAGTTTCGCTGTGACAACTTTCACTTGCCATTCCATGAAGGCGACCAGTTCAAACGCGAAGTAATGACGGCCACCTTACATAACGACCAAGCAAGTACCCGTGATCGAATACTCGCCGCCATGGGACTTGCTTCATTGAATCGGATCGAGCGTGGCCAACCGATTGATTTGCCCTGCTTAGACCTTGGACCGGCCCAAGTGGTCGTATTGCCAGGTGAGTCGTTTGTTGGCTACCAATTAATGGCCCAGCGTCTCCGCCCAGATTCATTCGTGATGGCTGTAGGCTACGGTGAATGTTGGACCGGATACGTTCCAACTCAATTTGCCTTCGAAGAGCGGTTCAACCATGACTGGCGTTGGGTGGGTCCAGGCTGTGAGTCGATTATTCGCGACAAATTGAAGTCCGTACTCCGTGCTCAGTAGCTATGTTCGTAACCGAATGCAATCTGGTACCGCAGCGCAAGCAAAACGTTGTCCGGATCGCTTCAAAGCAACCAATAGCGCAACAAAGTTCCACTACAGGCCAGCTAGCGAAGCGGCGCTTTGTGGAACCTGATGGACAAAGTACTTCCAAGCATCGACGCCACTGGCGATCAGCCGACGGTTTTCGGTTTCAGTTTGTTCATCCAGCTTCGAAAGCAACGCACCATAGCTAGTTCCCAAATCGCTAACCGGTTTGACGACCTGATCGATGTCAAGATTCACTAGAGCCGACAGTTGGTTCAAATCAATGTCAGGCGCTGGTTCAATCACGCCTTGTGAACGTTGTTTGAGACTTTTGGCTAAGTTTCGTCCGTTGGCTATGAGATCACGAACCCGCTGAGGATCAATCTGAATTCGTTCAACAGCATCGGTTCCAGCGACTTCTTCCGTGTTCGCCTCGGGCTTATTTGCCAAGTCTTGAGTATTGCCGGTGTCCGCGCGATCAAAAAAGGGCATCAGCGCGAACAGAGCCGTCGCAGCGAGCCCCACGGCGAAAGTGGCAAACAGCGCGGCCGAACGATTGGAACGGGATGTTGCCACTCGCAGTGGTTCAGCTTCATCGCCATGAGCAAATCTGGAGACGGTTACCGCCTCTGTCGACCGCAGCCGCGCGGCCAGCCGTTGAGACTGATCATAGAATTGCTTCAAACTCAGGTCGTACCTCAACCGTCGTTCAACCCAGCGCGGTAAGCTCTGGTTGCAATCGATCGCGCGACTGATATACCACTTTGCAATGGAACGCAACATACGTTAATCCACTTCTCTAGAATGGTTAGGCTGGATGGCATCCTCCATGTTCATCGCATTCAGCATTTTGGTACGTGCACGGTGCAGCAGCACGCGCACTCCAACTTTCGTTTTTCTCATCACGCGAGCGATTTCCTCGACTGACAAATCCTCTGCAAAACGCAGCCACATCGCTGTGTAATGCGGTTCGCTCAAAGTACTACGCGCAACTCGCCAGATATTGTCCGCAACTTCACGACGGTCATGTTCAGCAGCCGTTGACAGCTGCGTGGTTTCTCGAAACTCAAATAGCGAACGGTGGGTCTCGAGCAAAGTCAAGCGTCGGCGTGTACCTCGATTATGATCTAAGGCCAAGCGAATCGCGATCGTATATAGCCACGTCGAGAATCGATACTTAGGATCAAAGGAATCGAGTTTTTGAAAAGCCCGAGCGAGCGATTCTTGGGCGATATCCTCTGCATCCATATGGTTTTTGCTATAGATCCGCGGTAGAACCAACTGAACCAACCGAGGAAAATACTGTCGAGCCAACTCGGCGAAGGACTCTTCACAGCCACCGCGTGCGCGAACGACCAGATCGTTTGGATCCGCATCCTCGTTCCGGTCGATTCGCGTGGGTTGCAAGATATTCATAAAGCCAATTTGACTACTTGGTTTTCTCGATCAGTTTCTTAGTCGCTTTGGTCGTCTCTTCAACTTCTCTCTTTAGTCGCTCGACTTCTAGTTGAGCCTTCGCTAGTGCTTGCTGAGCCGCTTCAAGCTGCTTGACTTCTTCCGATTTGGCCACTTCGAGTTTGAGGTCGAGATGCAATTCCTCAGCTAGTGCAGACGCGATCTTAGCAGCGTTTAGAGTTAAACCAACTTGCACGTCCGAGCCTTCACGGGTCGCCTTCAAGCCGACGAGCATTTCGCGGATCTTTTTCAGATCTTCATCCTCGGAGTCCATCGACTGAGCGAAGTCAATCATCGCGATCACACCCTGAGCCATTTGACGAACCTGCTCAGCCTGCTTCTCGGTATCGGTAGTCATTTTTGCCGTGAAGGCAATGTCCTCGTCGGCATCCTCTACTTCTAACAGCATGGTCTTGACGATCTTGGCGATGTTCGCCTGTGGGCCTTCACCGATCTTATCTTGAGGAATCTCGAACAACTGCAGGCGAACCAAAGGCGACTTTTCCTCATCCGCGGCCTTGCCCGAGTTGCTATTCAGTGCATCCAAGGCGGTTTCGATTGAACTCTTATTAGGCGAGAGGACGATGGTCCGATTTTGATCTTCTTTACCGTGGATTGCGCCATAGACTCGCATTTTCTTATCCGGCGCCGCTGAGTGAATCTGAGTTTCTTTGTACTCACTCGACTGATACTCAGGCAGCCCTAACGCAAGGCCTTCGAGGTTGCCGGCAGTCTTCTTCAGCTGCACCATGGCCAGCATCGACTTTTCTGGATCCTCAAACTCAGCGGACGAGAGGGTAATCGACTGTATCTCTTCGAACGGATCCATTCCAAGCATCTCTTTGAGCTTGGCGAGACCAGCTTCATCCCCGCCTTCCTTTCCAAGTTCCTCGATAGCTTTTTGCTTGGCGAGCGAAAACAGCATCGCCCCCAACTTGGTCTGCTTGATAGCCTTCAGGTCAATTTGAATACAGAACTTCGAATTGACGGGTACGTTGGTAGGCATCTTGGGCGCTGATCGCTGTTGCTGGGCGATTGCCAAGCCCGCGAGCACCGAGACAGTCACTACTGCCACCGTATTTTCAAACCAATTTCGCATCATATATCTTCCATTTAGGGGGATGTTCGCACCTATTCTTCGTTTCATTTGTGTCGACGTCATCTTATACGCCGCTGCGATCCATAGCGTTACAGCAGCTATTTCAGCAGATTGGGAAAATCGGCGGTTACCCCACTTACTTCCCCTTAGCTGTCGATTTAAGGGAGTCCTGACGTTATTCTAGTAGCTGCACTCGATCGTCATTTTGGCGGAGAACGTACACCGAAAGGATTTGTGGATGCTCATGAGCTTCCTTAGCGGCTTCCTTGGCTTTCAAAAAAACTGGCACGAAACGCCACAGACGCTGGTGATATGCCTAGTCCTACTGTTGCAACAGTCGGTGAGCTTAGCAACTGCGGATGAACGTGACACAGCCTTCGAAAACGATATCCGCCCTGTTCTGGTTGAGTCCTGTTTTCGTTGCCACGGGGACACGAAGGTGGGCGGCGAACTGCGGGTGGATTCGCGCGAAGCACTCCTGACCGGCGGCGATTCAGGACCAGCGATTGTTCCCGGAGAGCCTGAGTCGAGCCTGCTGTTGAAAGCGATTCAGCGTCACCCAGACGTTTCGGCCATGCCGCCGGATAAGGATAAAGCGCTACGGCCAGAACAAGTAGCTGCGTTTGAGAATTGGATTCGCAGTGGTGCTCACTGGCCCGCAACATTCAAGAAGTTCGAAAGTGTCAAACACTGGGCGTTCGAACCACTTCGCATAACTGAACCTCCGCGATCGAATGAGTCCGAGAGCGCTATCGATGCTTTCATCCGCTGTAAACAACGAGCTGTGGGTAGCGAACATGCACCACAAGCCGACAAAGTCACCCTCATTCGTCGAGCCACCTTTGACCTGACTGGGCTTCCGCCTACGCCCGAAGAGGTCGACGCATTCCTGAAGGACACTTCGCCAGACGCTTACACTGCCTTGATTCATCGGCTGCTTGAGTCGAAAGAGTATGGCAAGCACTGGGCTCGACATTGGCTGGACGTGGTTCGGTATGCTGATACCGCGGGGGAGACTGCTGATTATCCGGTCCCCTTAGCATGGCGTTATCGAAACTATGTCATCGATGCTTTCAATGCTGACAAGCCCTACGATCAGTTCATTCAAGAACAAGTTGCCGGCGATGTCCTGGCCGCTCAAGCTGCACAACCAACGCGCGAGCGTTACGCAGAACAAGTAACTGCAACTGGGTACCTAGCGATTTCACGGAGGTTTGGTTTCGATTCTGAAAACTATCATCACCTCACCATTCAAGACACCATCGATAACTTGGGACAAACAGTGCTCGGGTTGAGTCTCGGATGTGCGCGCTGTCACGACCACAAATTCGACCCAGTTTCGATGCAAGACTATTATGGCCTGTATGCGATCTTCGACAGCAGTCGCTACTCTTTCCCAGGCTCGGAGCAAAAGCAAAAAGTGCGTTCGATGGCACCGCTGCTCCCACCCTCAGAAGCCATAACACAGTGGCGAGCTTTCGATCAGCGGGTCGCCACCCTCGCCGCATCGCTTGAAAAACGCCAACAGCCCGTACCTGCAGCTATCCTGCGATCGCTACATGACATGGATGGTGATTTCGAAATGCAAGCTCCCGCGGCGGGTGGCAGCAACGGCGTACTCGTTCCACCTTGGTTGTACCAAGGTAAGATCGCGGTCACTAATGCGGCTCAAAGCCCCTTCAAGAACCTCTATGCCCGCGGCAAAGTGGGTGCGAGCATCGCAGCAGATGCTGGCCCCTATCGCATTGCACAGTCGCTTTACCCGCGTCGCAATCGCAACAACTGCCGTGTGTTGAGTGTAAATCTTGATTTCCGCGTGGATGCAAACTCGAAGGCCACTGGGGCTCATCATTTCTGGATCGGTGGGAATCCCAACTCGCCCGCATTCGTAGCGCAAATCACTGCCGAGTCGGTGACGTTGCATAACGGCGAAAAGTCAGCGGTGGTTGGCAAAGTGACTGCTGGCGAGTGGCATAACCTACAGTTGCATTTGAATCTAACCGACGGAAGCATCGCAAGTTCGCTGGCTGCAGGTACGTACTTCAATCAAGCCATTCACGAAATGAGTGCTTCGAACCAGTTGGAAATGATCGACTTTGTGGTCCTCGAGTCCAATCGCGAGGTGCCGGCTCCAGCGATTGAGTTCGATAATCTTGGGGTTCATGAAGATCCCATTCCGCCCGCAACAACCAGCTTGCCGAAGTCTGAGGGACTTGGGCATGTCATAGACGATGCCGAACTAACGCGGCAACTTCATGAACTCACTGGCATGGGAGGTGATTTTGAATTGCAGACCGAAGGCCAAGCACCTACTTCTCCTTGGAATCCCGGTCCCAACAGTGTCGTCAAGATTGCAACTCGAGCACAAAGTTCGTTTACCGATTTCTTCCGAAAAGGTGAATTGGGCGTGCACATGCCGAACCGAGGTGAATACGACGGTTTTGGATTGACCCTTTTGAAGAAATGGACCAGCGAAGCAACCAGCCAACTTTATGCAACCTTTGACTTTCGCATCGCCGACATCGCAGCTGGCGTTGACGGTTCATGGCGTTTCTACATCGGCCATGGTCCGGGCAATTCGGCCGCCGTTGAGCTGTTCTTCAATGGGAAGCAGCTATTTCGGCGTAGTGGCGATGCCCGCGAGCCCGTTCACGCAGTAAGCCCCGACCAGTGGAATCAATTGCAGTTAGTCCTCGACTTGAAGTCAAAGACTTTCAAAGGATCGCTGCGAAGTTCTGAAAACGCGGTCCCTTTTGAGGGTGCATTCGCGTCGGGCTGGGATGGCACCATCGATTACTCCTTTATCGACAGCTACGGGCACATCGCCGGCGTACGACCAGGCATCGATGTCGACAACTACGAGATTCGCGAAAGAGCCTTCGAGCCGCTGAAACAGGACGATACATCCGCGACCGAAGTTGCCGCGAGAACAGAACAAGCGTTAGCATTGAAGCGACAAATTGCGGAAAGCAAAGTTCGCGCGCAGAAAGACGCTGAAGAACTCAATCGCTTGCTTGTGGAAGGTCCGTTTGAGATGGCCTACAGTGTGACCGAAGGCACACCGCATAGCGTGCGGATACAGTTGCGTGGTGAACCCAGCCAACCGGGCGATGAAGTACCGCGCGGGTTTATCAAGATACTAGGGAATGCGACTTTACCGCCCGACACTGCGGGCAGCGGGCGATTGGAACTGTCTCAGTGGTTAACCCGCACCGACAATCCGCTGACCGCGCGCGTCATGGTTAACCGAATTTGGCAGTATCACTTTGGTCAAGGACTCGTGAAGACACCCAACGACTTTGGCGTTCGAGGATTGCCACCCACGCATCCGGAATTACTTGACTATCTGGCTGCGGAATTCATGCGTAATGCTTGGTCGATCAAATCCATGCATCGCATGATTATGCTCAGCGAAACGTATCAACAGGCCTCAAGGCTTGCACCGCCCCAAGCTGAATCCAAAGAAGTGCGTGAGCCGGAAATGCAAGACCTTTACACCTACTTCTCGCGTCGCAGATTGTCCGCGGAAGAGATTCGCGATTCGATCCTCGTGATCAGCGGCGAATTGGACCAGGAACCTGGCCGCGACCACCCATTTCCGTCGCCGATCAGTTGGGGGTACACGCAGCACGGCCCGTTCAGTGCCGTTTACGACCACAACAAGCGGAGCATCTACCTGATGACTCAACGCCTGAAACGCCACCCCTTTCTAGCATTGTTCGACGGAGCGGATCCTAATTCATCGACCGCTGACCGGTTGGGAACAACCGTGCCAACCCAAGCGCTTTACTTCCTAAATGACCCCTTCATATACGCTAAATCCGAAGCTTGGGCGCGACGACTACTGACCCAATACCCAGCCCCGCCTAAACGCATAGAAGCAGCCTATGCCACAGCGTTCGCTCGAACACCGACGGATGCAGAACAACTAGCTGCATCTGAGTTTATCGACGCATACAAGACCGAACTAGCAACGATTGCAACCGAGAATCTCGACGTGGCTGCACTGTCCGGATTACTGAGAACACTTATCGCAAGCAACGAATTCTTGCACGTTGATTGATAAAAGGAAAAGGCGTTAGCAAAATGCGATCTCATCGAATTTACGATCCTAACCGACGCGGCATGTTGCGTTCGATGATTGGCGGGTCGTTATTGCTACCGGGCATCGCCTCGCAATTGTTAGCCGAAGATGCAAAATCTACAGATCCGCTTGCCCCCAAACCGACCCATTTCCCTGCCAAAGCGAAACGTGTGATTTTTCTCTACATGAGCGGTGGAGTTTCACACGTTGATTCGTTTGACCCGAAGCCAAAATTGTTTGCAGATGCTGGGAAGACGATTCCGGTCAATGAGTTTCAAGGGCGCAAAGGGGAATTCAATATGTTCCTCAAAGCCCCGCAGTGGAAGTTCAATCCTCATGGGCAAAGTGGAACCCAAGTTAGCGAGTTGTTCCCACACATGGCGGAGTGCGTGGACGATCTATGTGTGATCCGTTCCATGAAGTCCGATCACACCAATCACTACGAGGCAACTCTTGGTATTCATACGGGCTCCTTTACTTTTGCCCGTCCCAGCATCGGTTCCTGGCTGAGTTATGGGCTGGGGACTGAGAATCGCAACTTGCCATCTTTCGTCGTTATCGCTCCGCAATCCCCTTATGCTGGCGGGCAGGTTTGGGGGAGCGATTTCTTGCCGGGCTCCCATCAAGGTACCTTGGTGGTTCCCGGTGCCATGCCAGTTGCCAATATTCAACGGCGCGCTCCAACCAAACGGTTGCAAGAAATGGAACTGGCAGCCATAGCGCGTTTGAACAAGCAGCATTTGGCATCTCGCCCCGAAGACTCAGCATTGGCCGCACGCATGAAGTCGTTCGAAACCGCATTTGGCATGCAAGCTGAAATGCCAGAGGTTTTCGACTTGTCGAAAGAGGATGATCAGACCTTAGCCATGTACGGTTTGGAACGTGGCAGTACAAGCGGCTTTGCATGGCAGTGCTTGGTCGCACGACGCTTGGCCGAGCATGGTGTTCGCTTCATCGAACTGATCGATGTCGGATCATCCGCCAACTGGGACGCTCATGGAGACATGCTGACGCATGCCCCACTGGCTAAGAACGTTGACCAACCCATCGCTGGATTGCTCAAGGACCTCAAGCGTCGCGGCATGCTCGAAGACACACTGGTCGTGTGGACGACCGAGTTCGGACGGACTCCATTCAATGCTGCTGCGGGGGCCGCTGGCCGCGAGCATCACCACTGGGTCTTCTCGTCATGGCTGGCTGGCGCGGGCGTGAAGCCCGGTATCGCTTATGGTGAATCGGATGAATACGGAATCGACGTGGCCAAGGACACGGTTCACGTCCATGACTTTCATGCAACAATTTTGCACTTGATGGGACTCGATCACGAACGACTGACCTATCGCCATACTGGCCGTGACTATCGCCTAACGGATGTTGCGGGCCGAGTGGTCAAGGAGATTCTGGCTTAGGACACAGCTAGCAGGCTGCTGAAAAAGTAACCCGAAGCGTTATTTTTGAAATTGCGAGTTTCGGGCTTTCGCAACCCGAAGCGTTAGCGAGAGTGTCCGCTTGCTTCATCCAAGAATTTGAAAACTTCGTCCAAGGCGGCTTGCACGATGACCATATGTTCGACCTCTGGGTATTCGGAGTAGCGAACTTTAGCGCTAGCTCGCTTCAGGCTATCGGCGAGTGCTCGAGCTCCACCACGTCCGAAATCGGACTCGCCAGCGGCAACTAACCACGGAAATCCAGTGTACTTTTCCGCATCCGCCATACGACCGCCACCTCCTATGGCAACGGCGGCTTTGGGCAATTCCGCGTCGATGGCTACTTGTCGCATGACTTGAGCCGCCCCCATCGAATGCCCAACCAGATAGACTTGCTTGGGATCAACTTCATAGTATTGTGAAAGCACATCGAGCATTCCGCGACAACTTAAGTTCAACCCCAAGAGCCCTTGCCTGGGTGCCACCACCATCCAGCCTCTCTGCGTTGCCAAGTCGACGATTCGCCCCGCTCCATACGTTTCGAAGAACATGTTCTCGCTGCCGCCCGCACCATGCAACGCAAACAACACAGGCATCGGCTTGGTAATGTTCTGTGGGCAACGCACGCGCACCGCGACCTGCTTCTTGGTATCCGACAGCGTCATCCACACGTCATCTTGCTGCGTTTGCTGGCGAAACAGCTTCACTGAATCAACCTCTTCTACTAGCAACGCTTCACACATCTTCAACAGTCGCAGTGCCGGATAGTCGATTTCTTGAATCTGCCCATCCACTTGAGACTTCAGGGTGCGAACGATCTGCTTGCAGGTCAACAGATCGGTACTCTTGATCACGGATGACTCATTTGAGTTGCGTTGCTTTAGTAGTTCTTCGACTTTCTCCAATCGTGAGTGGATATCACGCACCTTGGTCAAAGTAGCTTGAGCAAACGGGATCTTCTCGGAATCACTCGTCGCCGTGGCAGTGATGCTAAAGTCCCCTTCGCTCAGCTGACTGATGTCACACTCGACTTCTTGCTTAAGCGCATCGAGGGAGAAATCGGCTTCCGTAACTTGGGTGCCATCCGCCGAGCAAAACTCAACATGAACCTGTGCATTCGCAGGCGGTGGTTGGTCGACTTTGTAAAACGGTTGAAGTTTGAATTTGAGGGATCTTTGGCTGGCCTCAACCACGCTTGGACCGAAATTCAGCCGCCGTGAAATCGCATAGCGTTCGAAGTCACTGGGCGGTGCTGCGCTACGTACTACAAAAAAAGCTTGATCGAGCTCTTTGGCAGCAGCGGACAATCGCAGTCCAAAGAAGCTCTGCACAGCTTCCTGCATCGGCGCTACACAGCGAACGCGCCCATCGCGGTCCGCCACCTGCCAAGCAAGCTCGAATCTTCTAAGTCGCTTGCCAAGTTCGTAACGTTCTTCCTGCGCTTGCCCAATTGAGCTAGCGGCGAGAGTCAGCACGCAGAACCAGACTAAACACTTCGCTGATTGAATGCTCAAGACGCAATGACTTCGCACTGGACTGCTCCGATTGGTAGGGGCTCATGTTCATCTGCACTTCATTGCATGTGCCACAACTTCGGAGCCCATGCAACGCGCGATTGAGACTTGGCATCTGATTGTAATGTCACCCCTGCACAATCGTATTGCTCAACGTACCGATTCCGGAAATCTGAATGTCAACACGGTCAGCCACGGCAAGCGTAAAGTCGCTGTTCGGGACAATGCCCGTCCCGGTGAGCAAGAATGCGCCATTGGGAAAACTGTTATCGCGTCCCAACCATTCAACCAGGCTTTCAAATGTACGAGCCATCTGGGCTACGGATGTGGATTGGTCGAAGACACATTGGCCGCCCCGCCAGATTTTCAGCGCGATTTCAATTTTGTCACGAGCCGGCATGGCATCGGCGAGCGTTATCCATGGTCCGAGACCACAACATTGGTTGTACATCTTGGCTTGCGGCAGATACAACGGATTGTCACCTTCGATATCGCGAGAGCTCATGTCATTACCCGCCGTAAAGCCGACAATCTTCAAAGCTGGCGATATGACCAACGCCAATTCGGGTTCGGGAACATTCCATGTCGCGTCGGCTCGTATCCGCAACTCATCGCCAGTGCCGCGCACGCGATGGGGAGTTGCTTTGAAGAAAATCTCGGGACGCGGCGACGCATAGACTCGGTCATAACACGAGGCTGCTGTTTCAGATTCCTCCATCCGTGCTGTTTGGCTGCGTTTGTAAGTCACACCGGCTGCCCAGACTTCTTGGGAATCGATCGGCGGAAGGAGCCTCGCGGCCTTGAGCTCAATCCGTTCACCGGTGGTGGCTAACTTCGAAGCAGCTTCGGCAACGTTGTCTGCGCCCAGCAAAGCCGCAAGACTTCCAAAGCCGGCTTCGGCCAAATCCAGCAACGCGATGTGCTCGCCATCGACTTTGCCAACAGCGGGGAGTCCTTGCGAATTAAGAAGTTTGGCCAATTGCATAAGTTAACCCTTGGTGTGGAAGTGAGTTTGGGGTTGAAAGTGACTGGGTTTGGAAGTTGTGTGACATGTTTGTTTGCCCATAAGCCTGGGCGCAGTGGACCGGATCTCAGCAGTCCAGGCAGCGTTGCAATCGTACCCAAAGTCCCCCATTTTTCGAGTCCAAAAGCTGCAAAAGCTACCAAAACCCCCAGAACATGGCGTCGAGTTCGCCTGGGCGAAAATCCGGTGACGCTCTATAATCTCTGGCTTTACAGAATCCATTTGACATCCGATGACACTACGATTTACCCATGCCCACTAACCAGCCAATCGTTTCGCTTGACCAGTCGCATGGGCCTTATTTCGCTGGTGTCGACATCGGCGGAACGAACATCAAAATCGGCCTCGTTGACGACACCGGCCAGACGCTCGCCTACGATTCGATCTCGACGGACGAGCATCTTGGGCCTCAGCAGGCTGTTGAACGGTGCGCTGCAACGGTCGTGAAACTATGCGACAAAGTTCAGTTGCCAGTCGATCAAGTAGTTCGTATTGGGCTCGGTTCGCCAGGCACAATGTGCCTGAAACGCGGAATGTTGCTCGATCCTCCTAATCTGCCGAATTGGCATTATTTTGCGATTCGCGATGCCATGCAGGCCGCATCAGGCAAGCCGGTTTCGTTTATCAACGACGCCAATGCGGCCGCTTACGGAGAATTCTGGGTAGGTACGGGTGCCAAGCATGATAGCCTCGCCTTGCTAACTTTGGGGACTGGCGTCGGCGGAGGTATTATCACCGAAGGACATCTGCTCAATGGCGTGAACAGCTTCGGCAGTGAATGTGGCCATATCGTCATCGACTGCAGGCCCGATGCTCGACTGTGTGTGTGGGGCGGCGGTCGTGGGCATTTGGAGGCCTATGCGAGCGCCAGCGCCGTAGCCGCCCGAGCCGAAGAGGGATTGCGAAAAGGGGCGGTGAGTAGTTTGTCGCGCATCCTGATGAACGGCAAAGCGATCACAGCCAAGCGAGTCTACGAAGCAGCATCGATCGGCGATGAGTATTCACTGCAGATCATCGATGAAACAGCCATGTACCTGGGCGTCGGTGTGGCTAGCATCGTACATGCGGTCGACCCCGGCCTAGTCGTCTTTGGCGGCGCAATGAACTTCGGCGGCTCGCAGTCGCCCATCGGTCAGCGGTTCCTAGAGCGAGTTCGAGCAGAATTCAAGGAGCGAACCTTCTCGCACGTCTACGCTGGAACTACCATCGACTTTGCGA
>JANRMD010000091.1:0-3029 GCA_033761895.1 Pirellulaceae bacterium
AAGATTTTAGAATAGTAGCCACCCAAAACTGGACATTCTAAAGTCCTAATTGCGCCAAAGAGAGTTTGGATTCCAGTGAACGCACTCGGGAGGATTGGGCTATGCGTACACAGTTAATGATCTTATTGGCAACTCTGTCCGTCGTTGCACCATGGAATGTGAATAGTTGCTGCGCTCAGGACGCAAAACCTGCTGAAAAGGCGCCAGCTGAAGTGCGGCCTGCACCGCCACAGACCGTTCAAGCACAGCCTGTCCAGCCTCAGCCAGCTCAGCCTCAGGCTGCCCCCCAACCTGCCCGCGCATTGCCAGCTGCTCCCAATGCTGCTGGGTTAGCGGTACCGATGCGACTGGTTCCCGCGCGCGGACTTGTACGACGAGTGGGCGATGGGTTGCCTTTTAACTTGTCCGACTTGGTGCTTGCCAAGTTCGACGACGGGGCCAAGGGACCGCAATTGGTCGCACTGGTCGAACAATCGCGAACTGAACAAAGAACAGTCACCGTGACTAAATTCATCCAGGAAATCAAGACACGCAAAGTAAAGGTGACTGACAAAGATGGAAAGGTATCGGAAGTGGATCAAGACTACACCGTCGCGGTCCCGGTCACAGAAGAAATTGAGCAGATGGTGCAGGTGCCGGCCGGTAAAAAGCCCACCGCTTTCCCGCTTGACGAGCTCCGCATTTATCGGCTCGACGGCACCAAACTCACCGAGGCTGACGCCCGAAAGGAGCTTGAAAAGATGACCCCGGTGTTCTTGCTTCGCGGGTTCATAGGCGACATAAAGGCGGTTGAAGGGGTCTACCTCCAAGCTCTTAATCCTGGTTGCTTGATCGTCGTGACTGAAAAAGCGGAGTAGCGTCACAGCCGGATAATCCGATTTGGACTCTCTATTTAAACTCGGGCGGCCATATTCTTGATTTATTCTTCGAAAAATAATGGTTTTTGGGTCAATTGTAAAATATAATTTAAGATTTGAGACAGATTTTGTTGCCCCCACTCCTTCGCTGGCTATGTCGTTAAGCATGCCAACTCTTTGCGGCCAAGAATTGCTCTGGGCCTCAAGCAGAATACGGTTGTTTGCCGACTCGCCACTCTGCTAAAGCCTCGCCATGTCTACAGATCTGCGTCCGAATCAAAGCCAGTGGGTGATCGCCACTCTTGTGCTCGGCATGATGGGCCTTGCCACAACTACCTTCTTGCCCGAGTTTTCTTCGCAGACATCGAAGCCCAAGGATAATTCCAGTGGCCCCGCGGATGTATCGGACGTTCTCTATCCAACCACATCCGACGCGATCAGTCGTTCGCTTGGTATCTGGTCCGATCCCTTCGAAAGTATCGACGGAAAACTCAAGTTTGAGAAAGCCGCCGAGTCTCCCACGATTCTTGATATCGTCAAAGACGAAATCGGGAAAACCGGCAAACTCTTGGTGGTGGCAAAAGTTGTCAACGGAGCCAACACGGAAGATGGTGCTGAATCGCGAAGGCGACATCGACATGCCGTGGAACTTGGGTTAGCGGCCAGCGGATTTTCAATGACTTTCCCAGATCGCATGACCTACGTCCAAGCTACTTATGAATACTTCCATACGGCCAGTACGCATACAAGTTCCACGATCGATATCCCTCTCAAACTTTATCGCAGCTCCAGTGGCGATGCGGTGCTGGTTGCTTGGATACGCGATGAACATCTGGGGTACTTCCCAATGCATAGCATCGCTCAACTGGCCAGTGGCTTTGTAAAGCCTTGCGATGAAATTGTCAAAAGGTCAGGTTTCTTGGTGGTTGGACCAAATTCATCCAACACTTTGAGTCGCATCAACGATGAAGCAGAAACAGTCCGTACGAACCAAGCCAACCCTATTCATCGCGAAACGCTCGACTTCATTAAACAATGGAATTACGGTACCGCAATCTTTAATAGTGTATGCACCGCGACGAGCACCAGCCTCAAAGCCAAACAGCTGTCTATCGATTACAGCGATACCGAGAAAGTGCGTCTGATCCATACCATCGGCACCGATTCGCAGCTTACCAAGCTGTTGCACGAAGAACTTACGTTACGCGGACGAGGTTTAGACAAATCCAATGCTCGAACCGTGCTGTTTGTCGAAGCGAGCTCTCAGAAGTATATCGAAGGTCTAAAGGAAGAATTTAAAACGGGTCAGAGCAACCTCGTGGTGATTCCCTATTTGCGTGGTGTTTCTAACGAAAATGCCAAAGACAATCAAATCACGGACTATTTGGATCGAACGTTTGCTAACCTAAGGTACACTTCGTCCGAGTCGGTGGCGTCCGTAGGTGTGTTTGGAACACAGGATAAGGATAAACTTCGCATTTTCGAAGTCGCTCGCAGTGTCTTTCCTACGGCCGCGTTTTTCACCACGGAACTGGACGCTCATTATTCGCAACCCGAACACCTGCGCGCGTGCCGCAATCTGTTGGTTGCCAGCCACTATGGGCTCGGAGCCGAGGTGAAGTGGGTATCTGATGATATGCCCACGTTCCGCGATGGTTATCAGACCTCCACCTTCCTCGCAACCTTGATTGCGCTGCGTTACTTCAGCAAAGGGAATGGAAAGTTTTCGGAAGCGAGTTTCTTTGATGAATCCGATGAAAAGAACAAACAGGATCTGTTTGATATCTGCGGTCGCACCAATTCGGAGCCCGAGCGGAAAACGATTAGCCCGCTGTTATTCGAGATCGGCAATTCCGGGCCAATTCAGTTAACCAACGCTCCACTGCCAGAAGCCATCATCAGCCAACCTGAAGTCCGGCACTCGATATCGGGAAATTGGGGGTTTCTGGCGCGAATGGTGCTGTTTGCTGTCGTGCTCGTTGGCATTGCGTTTGTCGTTCGAACATTTTCGAATGGCTTATCAAATGCGATAAAAGAAGCCACTGCTACCCTAGTGGCAGTGTGGCATTTCTTTCAGGCGCAGGGGAACAAGTTTCTGCGCGAGTGGGGTCAATTGACGAGAGCCGCTGGGGTCAGCGAGTCTACTGAGGATTCTGCTAAGCAAGCTACTTT
>JANRMD010000092.1:0-3766 GCA_033761895.1 Pirellulaceae bacterium
ACATGCACGACCGATTAAAAACTTCCGGCGGCATCGCAAAACTCCAACGCCTGCTAATGAATGCTCTACCAAGCGAATACAGGATGTCTGCATGAAAACACAAAAAACACTGCAACATCAAAACTAGCGCCGACGGCTCACAAACTCACTAGCCGAAGTAGTCTCGAAATGCTTGACGCATTCCGCTACCCAAAAATCTAGTGTGGACTGCTTTATTGTCGCACGATTGTCCCAATCGTAGCTGCAACAATTGAGACAATTGTGCGACACTCAACGCAAAAATTAAAGCTTGACGCTCCACAAGCTTTAATCCAGCCCAACACGGAATCTACTGGTTCTGTTCCGCAGTGATTGCCATGACGATCGGAGCGGTATTGTCCGGCCCCTTGAGCAGTTCCACAGTCTTGACCACCGCTTGCCGTTTTGGACTAACGCTCAGGTAACGGATCTGTTGTCCTTGCAGCGAAAATGCAAACTTCGACTCTGGTACATCAACGCGACGAATATAGTCCGCGAAATGAACACCATTGACGAGTGGATGGTCTTCGATTTCATCATCGGCAAATCGGAATCGTACGATCATGCTGGTCGATTTCGCGTCATCGTAAGGGAATCCCCAACCGCTCACACCGCTGAGCAGATGCAGCGTCTTCACCACCATATTGCATGGCAGTGAAACGCTCTTAGGCATCTTCGCAGGCAGGGGTGCGTTAGGTCCATAAAGGAGCACGATATTCGGCTTGGTCTTGCCAACTGGATCTACCAAGTAGAAGGGAACACCTTCGAATTCCTTGGGTTTCCAATCGCGGAAGACCATGCGGTCGGGACCATTGTCATCATCGCTGAACAAGCCCTTGGTACTGATCGCTGTGGCGACGGTACCCAACTGCAGCGGCACGTAACGTCCTTTGCTGGCCAAGAACTCGAGCAAGTTCGTCATGTCGTCAGGCTTCAATTGCTGCTCAAAGCCCTCGGGCATCAGGGACTTGTTGGTCGACGTGATACGTTCAATATCATCGCGAGCAATCGAATGACGTTTCGCTTCAGCATCGATCAGTTCGACAGCCGAGTTCGACTCAGCCGCCAACATGCCGCTGAGCACCAGGCCATCAGCCGTCAGAACCGTATAGCGTCGGAAGTTGCCTTCAACGCTGCGGTTCGGGTCGAGGATGTGAACCAGCAGTTCCTCTTTCGGATGAACAGCCATACCGGTCAGGTCCGGACCGATCTCGTTGCCCTCACCGGAATGCTTGTGGCAGTTAGCACAGTTCTTAACGAACAGCGCTTTACCTGTTTTGGCGTCACCAGTGGCATGCGTGGTTGGCATATAGGTGTCGAGCACCTTTTGGCGATCCGCGCTGACCAATCCACCGGAAGCGGCCAATAGTTTCTCTGCCGCAGCCCGGACTTCTTTATCAGGATGTGAACGCAAGGATTGACGCTGGTCAAGTGATAGATCAGCGATCGCAATGGTGCCTTCCTTAATCGACGCCAACATGTCTTGAGTTGTCTTGGGACGCTTCATCAACACCGAGATAACATCACCACGGAGAGTTGGTGTCAGCGATGGCCAAGCTTCGAGCAAGCTGGAGGACACGTTTGAAGCCGTCGATTCGGATAGGGCTCGAACGATGCCGGTTGCCACTGCGGGTGGCATTTGCGGCGAGATCGATCCAATCAATTTAGAGATCGATGCTTCGCTCGATGGATCCAGACTGATCAAATCACCTGCGGCTGCGATTCGTTTCTTGGAATCCGCTGAGCTGTCTTCAATCGTGGCAATCATGCTAGACGCGATTTCGCTGGCGTACTTTGCCAACCGTTCGCTACCCCAGAGTTTGGCCAATCGCACCAGTGAGCCACGCGACTGAGTGCTCATCGTACCGATCAGCTTTTCCAAGGTTGCTTCGCTCGACTCGGTCAGTTTGATTTGACTCGTCTTGGGCCAACCCGCTGCTAGACCTTCGATAACCGCTGAGGCAACACTAGAATTGCCGCCTGACAAACTGGCCAGCAATTTCTCGAGACCATCGGCTTTCATGTCCGAGCGAGCCAAGTGTTCGGCAATCACGCGGATAGAAAGGGCTTGAGCATCCGAGAGGGGCGCTGTTTTCGCGTCCGTGCCGGTTTGGGCAACTAGCAGTGCTGCCAAGAAATTGTCCGCTTGCATGGCTGCAGCGCAAATCAATCCTTCTTGCAGATACTTGTCGCTCATGAAGTCCGCGTTCTTGGACGCTTCGGCCAGTGACTTGCCAGCGGCCGGATCACTCGGTTGATCGGCAAGAGCCATCAGCGCGCCGATTTGAACTTGCTTGTCTTCGTCTTTTAACAGACCTGCAGCAACAATCGCGGTGGCGGATTCAGATGCCGATGGCAGAACCAAAGCTGCGTTGCGACGCACGCCAGGAGATTTATGCTTCAAAGCGGCAACCGCAGCAGTGAAAGCATCGCCGGACGCTTTGTCCAAGGCTCCGATACCCTTCAATGTCCAAAGCGCATGGATGGCCCCAACATTGTTTCCAGTCTCATCAACAGCAGGATCCGCGATCAACTTTACGAGTGCTGGAGTCACGTCGGTGTTGCCACGTTCAACCAGCAAGCGTTGAGCGTGTCGGCGCCAAAGTCGGTTGGAGTGGCTGAGTGCCGCAATCAACGTTTCTGGTTTCGACGCGTCCAGCTTCGGAGCTTTGTCGGCACCTGGCAATCCATCTTTACCGTCGTACACCAATCGGTATACGCGGCCAAGTTTCTTGTCACGCAGATCCGACTCGTAGGCATTGCCCTTACCTGTCTTGAAGCCTTGCGGAGTTGGATTGTGCTGAACGATGAAGTTATACCAATCCAGAATCCAAACATGCCCATCAGGGCCAACTTCAGCCATGATCGGAGCCGCCCAATCGTCATCACTGGCCGTTAAGTTGAATGGGCTGGTATCACGAAACGTCGCACCTTCGCGATTGAGAATAAAGGTACCAACCAAGTGGCCTGTCGGTTCGCACACAAAGGCGACTCGGTTCCACCACGCCTTGGGATAAGTACGAGCGGTGTAGAGAGCATGCCCAGCACCTGCGGTGTAGCCACCGTGCTGGTCAACTTGACGGACCTTATCCGTAATGGCTTTGAACAAGTGCGTATCAGCGATCTGATCCGCCATTAGACTGGGCGTCCAACCCTTCACTCTTTCGTAGTAGCGATTGGGGATTGGCACGAAGAAGCTTGGAGCACGGTTAGCGGTTGAGGCAAAAATCAAGCCTTCTTCGCTGATGCCCAGCCCCCAACTGTTGTTGGTTGTTGAACGTACAAACTCAACGTCGGTGACTTTGGCTTTATCTTTACCTTCGGCAGCCACCGTGAAGTTGAACGGACCTTGACGGAATCCGCGATGCTTGCCAGTTGCATATTGAGGATACGAATCGTTGTACCCCTGCATGGCCCAATAGCGATTGTCTAGTCCATAGATAAAGTTGCTGACACCACCGTGTGTATCGCCCATCGCCCAGCCGGTGATCAGCACTTCGCGAACATCGGCTTTATCGTCGCCATCAGTATCCTTTAGGTAGATGGTCTCTACACCTGCTTGAACAACGACACCCCCTCGGCAGAACTCAAGCGAAGTCGGGATGCTCAGTTTTTCTGCAAACACCGTGGTCTTGTCCATAACACCGTCGCCGTTGGTATCTTCGCAGATGCGAATACGGTCACGGCCTTGTTCTGGCGGCATCAATTCGTTGGGATAGTCGATGGTCTCGCAGACCCACAAACGTCC
>JANRMD010000093.1:0-9144 GCA_033761895.1 Pirellulaceae bacterium
TGAACTGGACCTACACTGGCCGCCCAACGCGAAACTCACACAACAAACGGCCTCGCACCTGGCGCGAATCTAGGCAAAAAGAGAAGTCCTGGAAGAAACTCGCCTTGGTGGGAGCGAATTTGTAATTTGCGGTACTAGCGCCCTAGCGCCTTCGGCTCACTCGCGGCTTCCGCTAGCTTCGCTGGTTCGACCAAAGCTGCACCAGCTCAACCGCATGCGCTACCGCGGTGGTCATTTCCGTCAACGATGCAAACTCGGTGACCGCGTGAATGTTGTGCTGCCCGACGCTCAAGTTAGGTGTCGGCAGCCCTTTTTCGCTGAACATGGCTCCATCGGTCCCGCCACGAATCGAACCGAGTTTGCATTCGATATCCAACTTCGCGTAAGCTTCAACGGCCAACTGCACCACCAGTGGATGACGCTTGAGTGAATCGGACATGTTGCGGTATTGCCGCGTTCGCTGGATCTCAAACTTGATTCCAGGAATCTGAGATTCGACCTGGGCAGCCGCACGCGTTACGATGCTGGCGTGATCGTCGAGCTTGGCGGTATCGAAATCGCGCAGCAGGATGCGCACTTCGGCTTCACCCACTCCGCCACTGATGTGATAAGGATGTAGAAAACCTTCGCGGCCTGCGGTGGATTCTGGAGAACAGGATGCAAGTGGCAACTGTGCGATCA
Organism: Pirellulaceae bacterium; assembly: GCA_033761895.1. Lineage (GTDB taxonomy): Bacteria > Planctomycetota > Planctomycetia > Pirellulales > Pirellulaceae > Aureliella. Next base: position 682 of record JANRMD010000093.1, read on the forward strand.
GGGCTGCCAAGCCGCGCGAGGCATTGATCATCCGGCCTTTGCCGAGGGCTGGATGAATGTTGTGTCCAATGGCGCGGACGACAAGTTGATCGGCTGAAAAATTCTCGTTCTCGAGTTCTCCACTACCACTGCCATCGAGCGTATAAGCAGCGATAGCTTGGGTCTTGGCCATATCGACGTGTCCAGTACCGTTGCCGATCTCTTCGTCACAAGTAAACAGGATGCGAATCGGACCGTGGGGAATCGACGGATATTCGATCAAGTGATGAGCCAATTCCATGATGGCTGCCACACCAGCCTTATCGTCGCCACCGAGCAGGGTTGTACCATCCGTCGTGACCAAGCAATGGCCGATCATCGACAGCAGAGCCGGACAGCCGCTGGTGGTAATAGTGTTACCGGCAGGCAATGGAATATCGCCTCCTTGGTAGCATTCGATAACTTGCGGCTTGACGTTGTCACCTGGTGCTTCGGGCGAAGTGTCGAGGTGTGCGTTAAACAGGATGGTGGGAAGCGACCCAGATAAGTTGCTAGGTACGGTGGCAGGCACGGTAGCCCAAACAAGCCCGTGCTCATCCTGATGGACATCGTCAGCGCTCATCGCTTTCAGTTCTTCGACAAGCAAGCGTCCAAGTTCCAGCTGGCCCTTGGTGCTTGGGTAAGTCTTGCTGTCCGCGTCGGCAGCGGTTCCGATCTTCACGTAACGTAGAAATCTCTCGAGCAGGCGTGTGGAATTGATCGGAAAGCGGCTCATGGGTTGGTACTTCGATAGAGAAAGTAGGTTAATTCTGCGCGGCGAAAAAAGACTACACGTGTATTCTAGCGAATTTCGGGCTTTCGCAACCCGAAGCGTTAGCAAGCGAATAGATGCGTTTACTTGTATCAAACAGGATAAACGTCCATACTGCTGCATACTTAAAGTCAAGAAGAGCCATACAAAGTTGAGGTTGCCGTGTCACAGGAAGTGCGTTTCTTATTGTTCGACGTTGAAAGTGTGGCAGATGGCGATTTGATCAATACCACCAAGTACGCTGGCGAGGGCTTGTCGAGTGCCGAGGCGATTCGAAAGTTCCGCCAAGAGCTGTTGATGACCTCCAGTCGCGACTTCATTCCATACACTTACCATCTTCCTGTGGCTGTGGTTATTGCCAAGATCCGTGCGGATTACAGCTTGATAGATATTGTGTCGCTCGATCAACCGCACCATCGACCGCACGTCATCACCAAGCACTTTTGGACGGGCTGGGAAGCCTACGAACGACCGACTTGGGTGACCTTCAATGGGCGGACGTTCGATCTGCCACTGATGGAGCACTCCGCGTTTCGTTTTGGCGTGCCGCTTCCTCACTGGTTCAATTTAGATGCGAGAACTTACGAACAGTATCGCAATCGCTACAACCTGAACTCACATTTGGATTTGCACGAGTTACTAACAAACTTTGGCAGCACTTGGTTCCGTGGCGGGTTGAACTTAGCGGCGGCGTTGTTGGGCAAACCCGGGAAGATGAGCGTACAAGGCGATATGGTCCAATCGCTTTATCAACAAGGCAAGATAGCGGAGATCAACGAGTACTGCCGCTGCGACGTGCTGGACACCTACTTTGTGTTTCTGCGAATGTCGACGTTGATGGGAAAGATCTCATTGACTGATGAGCAAGATCGTGTGCGATCAGCCAAAGAGCTCATTGAAAGCCAAGCCGAACAACACCCGGCTTATCAGCAGTATCTTGAACAGTGGGGTGATTGGTCGAATCCGTGGGCGGAAGAGGTTGGACTAGAGAAGGTCAATTCTTGAATTTGATTTTTCTATAGACCGCGCGAAGAGGTAATGTTTCGCCGATGCTGGCCAAATGCAGCGATTCGTCGATTCCGCAAATATCTCGAAGCAACCAGAGCCCATCGCTTGTGCGTGTGTGCTGTTCAGCGCGAGCTTCTTCTTGCCAGAAGATGATGTATTCTTTGAGCGACGGAATTTGGCGGTAGTGGTTAAACTTGGTTCCGCGATCGAAGTCGGCAGTGCTTGGTGATGAGACCTCAACAATCAAAACTGGATTCGAAATCACGTCATCGGAACTACCTTGGATCGGTGCACAGACGACCGAAACATCGGGGTATGCATGATAACCAGTGGCTTCGACATGAACGCGCATGTCACTACCATGCGCTTCGCAATCGTGGTCCTCTAGGAAATTGCCTATCGCGCGCAGGACATTTGAACCAATCAAGCTGTGTCGCCGAGTTCCTCCGGCTTGCGAGAATACTTCGCCATTGAAGTATTCATGCCTCTCGATCTGAGTTCGTTCCCAAGCCAAATATTCGTCGACGGTCATTTTTGGATTTAGCTTTTCTGCAGCACTCATTTCTGGGCTCCGTTCAATCCGATTGCATCATGTCCTTATTGTAGTCCACATGCCCAAGGCGAAGTAAGCCGACACCGCTGGCATGGCTCGGATTATTCAGCGTTGCATGAAAGCAGGGGAACTTGCAACGTTGGACTGCTGATACATGGGCAGGTATCGATAGTAGACCTCAAGGCACAGGCAACTCATGGCCGTGGAATAAACGCGGCCTCCATAGCCGCCCCAAAGTGGATCGGGATTCCAACTGCCGGCTTGCTCGTCGTAGGCGGGCAACTGGGTGGTGAGTAAGCGTTGCTTGAGTGCTTGATTCCAACGCGTCCAGTCTCCGTCTTGCAGTTGGAACATCGCCAGCGTGGCATAGTACCAGTAATAGACATTGTCTTGTTTCATACCTGGCAACTGCGACATGATCATCGCTTTGGCTTCGCGCTGCCCCTGCGACGACAATGGATAACCGATCATCAGCCGACACGCCAGCGATTCTGCGGTCATGGTTTCGGTGGCTGGACCTTGACCAGGTTGATAGCGAGCGAGACCGCCATTGGCGCCAGCTGCACAGCTGTCCAAGAAGCGATGCATGCGACGCTTTACTTCGATCGGTACCGCAATACCTGAGCGTTCGATACTGCGCAGCGACATCGCTTGCCAGCCGAATTGGCTAAGGTCGCCAGCATCGCCGGCTCGATAACGCCAACCGCCGCCACGAACATCTTGCGCGTTGATGGTGAACTGAGCCGCTTTCACTAGGGCCGGTTGCAGTTGTTCGTCGTGGGTCATGGCATAAGCTTCGGCGAGCGCGAGGGTAGCGATGCCGTGACAATACATACGCGCGTTCATGACACTGGGCTCTTGCCCGATTTGTTTTGGACCTGACAAATCACCCGACGGCATTTGCGATTGCATCAGAAAACTTAAGCCGCGTTCAACGGTCCCGCGATGCTCTCCGTCAAAGTGCGTGTGCCCCGCGGACAAGAACGCGAGCAAGGCCAGCCCGCTGACGCCCGTGTCCGCTCGATCACCGGTACCGTGCCTGTGCTCCCCGAGGGCCTGCGTCTCTGTTCCGCCACCAAAACGCTTGGCATTCCAGGAACCGTCAGGCGACTGAGCCTTGGCGAGCCACAATAAGCCCGCTTCGACCGCCGCTTCACTGTCAGCGTCGGCACCGTAAGGCATGGCCAGCTGCAAGCGATTGTGAGCTTGCCGCAGTTGGTACTCTTCGGGCACTTTTTCGCTTGGGCTTGGAGTTGTAGCTGGAGGCGGCAGCACTGCAGCATCGCTGGTCGTCGATGGGGGCAGTGCAAAGGCTGGCTCTAGCGGTGAGGTCAAGGACTTCGCTGCAGCCACTTGTTCCTGAACAACTGGCAATGTCACCTGCTCTTCAGGAAGCACCAAGTCTTCAGGCAAAGAGGGCAGGGGGGTCGGCTTGAGATCTTCTAGCAGTGGCGGCGCAGACACCAGTCGCATCCTCTCACTGATGCTTGGTTGCGGAATTTCTGGACGGACCAACTCTTCTCGCGGAACCGGCTCTTCCCAAGCCTGCGGAGGCTCAACATCACTGGTATCACTTGCCTCGTTCGGATCCGATGATTCCGTGGATGCTTCGTCGAACGGCTCGAGTGAGCTGTCCATCGAAATAGCTATTCCATGCTCATGCCCGCGAGGATCACCTTGCGGCAGGATTATATGAGTCCCGTACGCATACATCAGCAGCCACACGTGGGCTAGAATGCTCAGCACGACACATTTCGTCAGTGGCTTGGCTTGTCCCCAGCGCGTGCGAGAGGCAATCAAGAGAGTGATCGCTAGGATCGCGAAGCCGACTCCCAGCACCATTGCAAAGGTGCGTCCGTGAGTGACGTAGGCCCACGCGCGGTAGAGAGAATCGAAAACAGAGCTGATCAGCCACATGCGCGTCGCACTCATGCGCTCGTCGATCGAGCGCGTTAACGATTGATTTGTCTTGAGCTGTTGACGGCCAAGCCGATGTTCGTCACTCCGGCTTGCTGGGCGGCGGCACTGGCTGCGGCGAAGTGTTGAAGTGCAACCCTTTGATCGGCTCGCACCACAACTCGAATCCCCGGATATCGAGCCCGCAGCGCCTTCAATTGCTGCGTCAACTGCTCCATGGAAACTGGTTGGCCATCGAGATGACACTGCCCAAGCTCGTTGACCGAAATCACGCGTTGGTCAGGTGGGGCCACCATGGGTTTCAATTCGCCAACATTCGAAAGTTGCAAATCGACTTGGCGTTCGCTATTGGTGAACTGCGTTGCTACCATGAAGAAGATGAGTAACAAGAACACAACGTCGATCATCGACGTTAGGTTAATGCTGGGCATCTCTTCGAGCGAAGAAGTTTTGAGTGGCATCCCTTCCGACTCCTTGGGTTTGATCGGCTATGTTAGGCAGCGCGACTGCGTGAACGGCTTCGCGATTTGCCGGATTCCTGTAATCCTTCGGCACTTATGATCTCTACAATGCTCTGAGCGTGTGAATCCATTTCAAGGATTAGTTTGTCAATGCGGCCTAGGAAAAATGCGTAGGCGGTATAAGACGGAATCGCTACACACAGTCCTGCAGCAGTCGTAATCAGCGCCGTTCCAATACCACCGGCTAGCAACTCAGGTCGCCCCATCGCATCAGCCCGCGCGATTGTATTGAATGCATCGATCATGCCGAGCACCGTTCCCAGAAGCCCGAGCAGGGGCGTTAGGTTGCTAATGGAGTTAAACAACCTCAAGTACTTGCGCATTTGACTGACAACGCGTTCACCAGCATCCACCACCGCCTGCTCAACTTCCACCGCCGAACGTCCATACTTTTTCAGCGCTCCCGCAAAGATCTCAGCTATTGGGCTTCCATTCTCTTCACACAGGGCCAAGGCTTCATCGCGGCCGAGTTGCTGTTGTTCAAGTTGCTCAATCACACCGCGAATGAACGGTTTAGGAATGACTCGCGATTTTCTCAAGTACAGCAGGCGTTCCATCACAAAGATCATCATGAGAAATGAACAGGCGATGATCGGTAGCATCATAATGCCGCCCTCGCGCACCACGTTGAGTAAATTGCTCATCGGGATCGTCGCATCGCCAGCGATTTGAGTATCTGCTGGAGGAACATCGGTAGGCTGTGCTGGCGATTCAGGGAGCGGGCTAAGCGTTGTGTTTGAGGCGATTCTGGTTGTTGGTTGGTTGTTGAATTGGTTGTTTTGTGGAAAGTTCGGAAGCGCTTGACCGCCCACGTTCGGGCGATTCTGCAACGGCGCAGGGGCTTGCCCAAGAGCAACCGTCGAGCACTTCAGCATGCCCATCGCTAGAGTCAATATGACAAAACACTTCGAAATAGTTGGATGGATGTTTTGCATAGTCGAGTATCCGCGGTTGGCGAAATCGGACAGTTGTTCGGTATGGGTGCAAGTGCAATGATCGATAGGCGTCTAACGAACCGGAGCAGGTTTAGAACGTGACGCGGTACGTTCAACAACTTCGATTCTTGCAGTAGCTTCTTGGCGAATTTTTTCATCTTTGGTGATTTTGACGACGCGACGATAAACGTCCAACGCATCGCTCGGCTGGTTGAGCAGTTCAAAACACTTGGCCGTTTGCATCAATGCGAGCGTTTGCCATGGTTGAGACTGCTCTAACTCCGTCACTGGCTTGTAAGCACTCACCGCTTCGTTGAAGTTCTGCTCCATGAAGTAAGTCTCGCCAAGCATCCACTGGGCACGCGCTGAGGCCGATGTGCTGTTGCCTGCCGTGTCCACAATGGTCTTTAGGTGAAGGCGAGCTTGATCGAAGTCAATCTGCTGCACCGAAGCACGAGCCAGCAAGTAGTCAAATTCGTGAAGTCGATCAAATCTAGGGAAACGCTTTTTGGCATCTTCGACAGCAGTCACGAGTTTTGAATAGTCTTTCGTTTTCAGTAGCAGTTCACATTGACGCAGCGTTACCGTCACAGCCCATTGCGGCTCGTTCTGCGCTGTGGTCGCGTAAGAACTCAGCCACTGCAAATCTTTAAGTGCCAACGCATTCTTGCCAGCTTGCGAGGCCGCTTCGGCACGACTGAATCGCACCGCTACCTGCTGCGGCTCACTGAGTTTGGCGAGCTCTTCGTCGCCGGGTAGGACCTCGAGGCCGTGAGCGGCATGGCCCAGAGCCAATTCAAGCTCTGACCAGAGAATTCGAAATCGACAATCGGAATCTTGATCAAGTCCATGATGGAGGGCTGGCGAATCAATCATGGGACTCAGCCATTTTGCGGCCGATTCCAACTCGCGTTCCTGCAAGGCGTAGGTCGCCAATTCAAGGCATGCTAGCGAGTGCGTGAGTGTTTTCGGTTCGCTGTCAATCAACGCTTGCAGGGCTTTCTTTGCCTGCGTGTGAGCACCGAGTTGCTGGTGAATCATCGCGACCAACAATTGAGTCTCAGTTGATGTCTCGGCCGTTGATTCCGTAAGCTGACTGAGTTGTTTGGCTGCGAAATCCAGTTTCCCAGCGGCCATCGAACGCCTTGCCATTTCGACTCGCGCGTCGATGAGCATTTCTTGCAGTTGAACTTTATCAGCCGGTTCGTTTCGCGAAGCAAGCGAATCAGTCAGCGCTGCGAGCGACTGGATCGAGTCTCCATCGTCCACGATTCGTTTGGCCGCCTGCAACCAGACTCGCAAGTGATGCGCATCCAGGTTGGCATCCAGTTTGGTTGTCTTGGATGCCGTCACAATTCGACTGGACCATTTTTCCAACAGTGCTGCAGCGTCCCTTGGCCGATCGCTGGCAACGTAACATTCAGCCAAATGAACCACAGCGACAGTGGCTAACGCCGAGGTCGGCTGATCTTCGATGAGTTGTTCCAAGGGGGATATAGCGGTCTTTGGGTCAGCCGACGCAATCGCTTTGGCGGCTTGTTCGTATAATTGCCGCGACGATTTCTGATCCGTTTGGGTCGGCGCAGCCTGCATGAGGGCGCAGAGCGATACGCAAACGCTGATAACAAGCTTGATCACACGAGCCTCCATGCTCGAACTAGAAATTCACCCTCTGGGTTTTAACTATCTATCCCAAACGTAACAAGAGAAGAACCGAATGATCCACAAGCCCGTAAGCCGACGGCGTTAGCTAGCCCAGATTATTGGTAGCGGAATGCGTCAAGGGCTTGTTGATTATTGCGCCGCGGGCAGTGTGAGCCGACGGCGCTAGCCGCGGGTGACCGAAGGAGCAATCGTTCATCACCTATAAACCTGCCAATGCAGAATAACTACCAGTTCAACTTGCATTAGAACGAAACAAATCCAAGCACGCACCAAACTTCGAGACCCGTGGCTAGCGCCGACGGCTCACAAAATCGACAAGCCCTTGACGGCTTCCGCTACCTGCACCTTGCAGTGTTTTGGGATACCAGCCCGATGGGCGGCGTCAACTGCATGGAAGTAATTGCTAGCAACGTGTAGACTCGCGGGCTTCGGAACATGTCCCCACCCTCGGATTCGTTGCATGCCTCCACTTATTGAAGTCTGCGTTGAAGGTTTTGAAAATGCGAAAATTGCTATCGAAGCGGGTGCGGATCGACTAGAGCTGAACTCCAGATTAGATCTCGATGGCTTGACGCCCGCATACGAAGACTTGGTCGCAGTCAGACAGGTGACTTCGATTCCCATGATCGCCATGTTGCGTCCCCATGCGAATAGTTTCATTTATGATCGCGACACTCAGTTAGCGATGCTGCGCGATTTAGAACGGTTGCTGGCCAGCGGCGTGGATGGGGTGGCTGTAGGTGGGCTAATGACTTCGGGAGAAATTGACCTCGGGCTGATGAAGGAACTGCGCAAGCACACTGCAGACAAAGTTCTCGTCATGCACCGCGCCTTCGATCAACTGCGCGACCAAGCGGGCGGCCTGGAGCAATTGATCGATGTTGGTGTGGATCGAGTCTTAACGTCGGGCGGGGCGGTAACTGCAGAGGCTGGAATGGAACAACTTCGCAGTCTGATCGTGCAAAGCCGCGGACGAATTGAAATCTTGCCAGGTGCTGGAATCCGACCAAGCAACGCTCTGGCGATACTTCAGGGAACCGGTTGCAATCAACTGCATGGGACATTCAAGCAGAA
>JANRMD010000094.1:0-15964 GCA_033761895.1 Pirellulaceae bacterium
AGTTCGTCAGCATCGGCTTGCGGGGTTCGCGTTGATAGCCAGGTGGTCCATCCCAACTGGCCCTGCCGCCCCAATTTGAACTGGGGAACTTCTTCTTTCTTGAGTACCAGCTGAACATCCCAAGTCAATTCCAGGCCCACATATTGATCGACAATGGAACGCAAGCGTTTCATACTGGCTCCATTGGGCAACAGTTGACAGTAGGGCTCAAAGTTGAGTGGTCCTAGTACGATACGAAATCGTTGCTGGCAATCTCGAACTCTCGAACCCAAGGTGATACTTCTTCCGAGTTCACCGGAATGTGGCGTTTTACCTAATCGGCAAATGCAATCATCGGGCAGGGGCACCCAATGACTAATGAACGGTATTAGTTCGCAATTAACGGTATAGAATGCAGCTAGAATAGACTTCAAGCCTGCTGCATGTCGGGTTTGTGATGCGAGATGCGCTGCGAAGAACAACTTCGCATTGTCTGGCATCTCATCCCGGTTCCGCAAAGGCTTTAATCCGAGCCCACACAAGGAAGCTACGTACTCTGAAAAACGGTCGGACTCCGGTCGATCCAAGTGAACCGTCGGTTGGCTGGCTGCCCAAGCTCGGTAAAAGAAGCTGGCCATGCGATGGTGAAAGATGTCGACGAACGCAGCGAATGTGGGGTCACGATGATGTTTGATACGCTGGTCGGCGAAGTCGCTAAAGTGGGTTGGCAAAGGACCATTGGGCCCAAACAGACCTAGGAAATAGGTTTGTAAAAGCCACTTCCCGTCGCTTGCTCGGTTCTGAATACTCGCGATGGAACTCGGGGCAAATGTCAGAGATGGACGTTGCCCGATACGCAATGATTCCTTGGATGGACGGCTGGCTTTGCCAGTTTGTTCTTTATCACCTAGAAGACAATCTAGCAGCCGAATCGCTGCTAGTAATGAATAGCGATGAGGCTCGTCTTGCAGCGACTTTAGTCGATCTAGAGATTCGGACGACGTCCGATGTTGATCGGCCATCTCATCACCTCCCCTCTCTCTAAAGTACGCAGCACTGTTTGCGTGAAAGAATTGATTGATACGTACTTGCTGAAGAACTCCGATAGGACCGCTCCTAGCAAGAATACGCCAGAGCCCTCAAAGCGACTTTCATCGCAAGTGACGGTCACTTCCAGTCCTCGACCAAACGTCAAAGGTCCACGTTGCGAAAGTCGATGCACGAGAGGCTTGGCATCTACAGAGACTAGCCCCTCCGAATGTCGCACTGCATCCGTATCGTAGACTTGCTGATATAGCGACAGCATCTCACGAAGTGCGGCGGCACCCTTGCCACCACCATCGACTAGTGAAAGATAGTTGAGCGACAAATGGCTGATCAATCGCCAGCTACGCTCGCCCGCCGCTTCGCAGAAAGACGGTCTAGGTTCCGTAGGTCCAGCAAGGCAGCGAATTGAACGTACCGGGGCGCCCGTTTCAAGCGTGAAGTCCGTATTGGACTTTCCAACCGGCATCGAGAGCGGAAGGTCTCGATTTGTGCACATCAGTCGCACATCCAACTGGCTCAAGCCGCCGGCATAGGGAGCCTGGTCGCCATCGACAATCGAAACGTATACCTCACTTCCGACATAGCTTGTCCGCGGCCCTTTTCTTTTCTGCTTGCTCGAAAGCTGTCGCTGTGTTCGACGGATCGCATAGTACTTGCTATGCGAACTATGCTCATCCACATCAGAGTCACTGACATCATAGAACGGGCGAAAGCGCTCCATGACATCCGAGTCAGTGTGATAGCCCGTTACCCCCATAATCGAATGCACTTCGAAATCCATTGGCCGTGTTCGGTCTGGAACCAAATGGTGTTCCACTTCCGCGTCATTCACGTGGATCCGATCCGCGCGATGAGGAAACAAATTGATTGCGGGCGTGCAATACAAGCCGAAATTAGCCCCATCCACAACATTCTCAAGCCGGGGATGAATGCGACGGAAGGGAATAATGATATCCACTTGATTCGATTTGCATCGTCTGAGGTGTCGATTCAAATCCGTGAGCTCAAAGAAAAGAAATCGTTGCTCGAATGCAAAGTACTCGCTTAGCATTCGGTAACCTTGGAACGAGCGACTGACTACCGGGAGCAATGCCTGCGAATCGTCGAAGCCCATCGGCAAGATCGGTTGTTTTACCTCAGCTATTTCTTCGTTGGTGCCGTTCATCCAAGAAAGAACAACGCCTTGCGAGTCCGCAAAGATCTGCTCGTACAACAACATCGTTCGTGTATCGCGTCCGCGAATGTAAATCGGCAGTCGGTCCGTGGCCAAATCGCTGAATAAGACGCCGCCACTAGTTTTCAAACGCAACCGCAACACTGACTTGACGTCTTTCATGCGGCTGGGCAAGCGTGTCGCCACAACATCGCGACTCGCATAAGACGCTTCCGCGATGTTAAACGGCCAGAGTGTGACCGGCTGAGACGTTCGATACTCGCAAGTTGTTTGTTCGCCGATTCCCATCAGGCTGCGCAGCGATGTACCTCGATCAAGCGTAAAGCCCTCTTCCAGCTTCCCTTGTCCAACGTCGGCCTCAAATTGCACAACGGCCATCGAAGGCGTTGGACACAAATAGTGTGGATAGACCATTTCCAACAAATGGTCTGTGAACTTCGGAAACTCATCGTCGAGCTTGAGGTGAACCCGAGCTGCCAGGAAGGCAAAGCCCTCAAGCAATCGTTCAACATAAGGATCCGCGCACTCAAAACCATCCAGACCAAGTCGACCTGCTATCTTCGGAAATTCTCGTGAGAACTCCCCTCCAATTTCTCGAATATAGAGCAGTTCGCGATTGTAAAACTCCAATAGTCTTGGATCCATACCCGTGATGTTACCTCGTGCTTTGCATCGTCAGTACCTCAATGGACGAAAGTTTACTGGTAGGTCTCAACGACCAGAACTTTTCCCGTCTCTAAATCGAGTTCCGTTCGCAACTGCATACGCAGCGGAACTGGTTGAGCCCAAAGCTCACCGTTTATTTCGAACACCAAAGTGTTGCGACTCATTTCCTCTTCGGACAATAGAGCTTGAACCGTCAGTTTGTCTTTGAGCAATCTTGGCTCAAACGCTATGATCGCATTCTTGACGTGCCTCTCGAGCTTTCCCAGTTCGATTCCGGACGCAGTTAAGCCTGCGATGGTTGGAATTCCATAGTTAAGAACTGAGCTTTTCACTGCTGGTAAGGAATCTAAATCCGCAACCGATTCAAAACTCTCGGTGTTGAGAAGCCAAGTCAGGTCTCGCAACACGCACTCGCGAAGTTTCTTTAGGCTCAACACTCGAGCATCGCGGGATTCATTGAGTTCCGTTGGCGAATCATCCGACAGTCGGTCCAATAGAGACGGTTGAAGTCGTTCTTTTTGTGTCAACTCAGCCATACAAGTTACTCATGTTTGAATTCAATTTTGTGGATCTTTGTCAGCGGATACTCATCAGCGTCGGTCGTCAGAATTCGCTGGCCTAGACCAACAAAAGTCCCTTCACCAACATCGTTCCATACAGTTTTCCAACCCAATCGAACATGATCGTCGGTTTGAGTTTGGCTATCCACGTAACGTGTTGGGACAAACCCAACGGTCTCACCACCATTGGCCCATTCAAATCGGACTGGAAGCCAAACTAGATCGCGCAAATCCGCAACTTTTTCAAAGGCAATCGAACGAATTCGCTGCAACGGGATCCAAAAGTACTTTCCGTTCACAATGGCCTCTAAGAACGGCCCAATGCGAGAATCGGCATCTGCAATCCATTCAAATGCTGACGATTCAACGGCAGCGTCTTCGCCTTGAGTCTTGTCCGGAAACAAGGTCAAAGTGCCAGGTACGGTTGGCGCATCTTGGAGCGCCTTTTCGCGCATGGTTGCTGCTTCCGCTACATTTCCTTGGCTGGTGAGCCTGAGCGATTCCAGCATCAAAGCCATCCAAGGCTCGGGCTCCCCGAAAAGCAACGGCGAGCGTTTGCCTGAAAAAACGGCCTCACGCAATGCCTCGCAATTCAGTGTTTCTTGATAGGTTTGCACAAGCGATAGCGAATCAGCACTTAGGTCTCGAAGTACATTGAGTTGCCCCAAGGCTCGCTCCCACTGCCCAAGAATCGCGAGCAACTGGAATAGAAAGATCCGATGCTTGGGTTCCGCAGGATTGTCACGAACTTCAGCCTGCAAACTCTTCAAGGATGAAGCAAGGTCAGCATTCCGCAGCGCGAGCAAAGAAGACATATTTCAATCCGTTCGTGATTGTTTCTTTGGTTAACTAGTGCTTTGTCCACATTGGATTTGGTGGTTGGTAAACCGAAGTGCGTTAGCACCGGTTGCTGCCGCGTGAACCGGTGCTAACGCACATCGGTTAATCCCAAAATCTAATATGTCCAAAGCATTAGGCCATCGGCTGCACGCTACAACACGGCAGTCCCCATAGCTTGAAATCCGATCAATCGTCTTTGATCAACAGCCTTTGCGGCTTCCAGTCCTTGTTGGCTTGTTCATCCCAGCCCAACGGACCGTGGGTGCTAAAAGTCACACCATCGTGCGTCGAACGGTATTTCATGGCCGACTTATTGAACCAAATCCGCAACGACTCAGTTGGACGTTCATCCTGATCAGCGCTAATATCCCATTGCTTGATCATTGCGTTCTCGATTCGAATCTTCAAGAATGCAGCAACCGGTCCACCATTGGTGGTGGTCTCAATCATGTGAATATCGACCGCAAAAAAGCCCGACTCTGTACCCGATCGGCCTTTCATTGCGAGGTACATCAAGTAGACGGTTGCGCAATCCACCGTCTTTTCGATGGTCAACTCCTGTTCGTCCTTTTTGCCTATTTCGATATCCTTGCTGGATTTGGTAGCTTCAACGCTCTTGCCCACACCAAATCCAATCGACTCAGCGACAAACCATTTATCTTTGTCGTAGCCAGGGATTTTCACATCGCCCGGTACGCCTTGGATTTGAACAACAATCACATAGCACCTCCACCAGCAATGAACACCTTAGCGAAACTGAACGCGACCAACATCAGTTGGCGCTTCGGCAATATTTTGATTTTGAGTTCGCTAAATCAACCGGACGCAGAGCGTCCGGTTCCCTAGTCATCAACCGGGTGCTAGCGCTCTCCGGTTGATCCAAAATCATTTTGAAGGCTTCGGTAGGAAGCCTTTTGCTACGATGCCTTCAACTAGGACGCCTTCAACTAGGCGCTCGCTTTGTGCTCTTCCGCAGCGGTTGGAAGCTTGGCCTCAGACCAAGGCTTAGATTTAACTTGGTCCCATCTGCAGTCGCCAGCAAACTTGAACGTTTTGCCGTCCTCAGTTGTGAAGTAACAGAAGGCAATTTTGTTATACCAAAGGGCAACATCTTCAGTTGGGCGGTCATCGGCATCACCGCTTGTGCTCCAAGACTTGATGAAAACATTGTCCAGCTTGTAAGCCAAGTAGACGATGTTGAACATCGCGTCTTTGTCGCGAGTAATCGTTTCTACGAACTTGATGTCCGCAGTTCCGCATGAGGAACCGCTAATAGCTTTCTTGGCGAGAAATGCGGAAGCGCTGTCCATGCTCTTAGAGATGGTGCACTCTTGCAATTCACCCACGCCGATGTTCACGTCTGCCGTACCTGCTTTGCTACTATCAGCCAAGTCGCGTTCGACAGAAAAACCGAAACTCTCGGCTGTAAAGTACTCTTTGAAACCCTCGATCTGACTATCACCTACAACGCCATCTATTCTTACTAAAATCATGAGAAACCTCTCGCTTTTCGAAACTAGGAAACTAAAGTCAACGCGTTAAGAAGCCAAATGAAAGCTGCCAATCGCTGCGATCATTCGCTTTTAAAAGCTAGGCGCTCGGAATTCGCGAAGTTAAACGCAGTGAAACGGTCAGACCTTCTAACTGATAGTGCGGCTTCAGGTAGAACTTGGATTTGTAGTAGCCTGGATTGCTAGGATCTTCCTCGATTATCACTTGGGCTTCAGCCAATGGTCTTCGGGCTTTGTCTTCTTGCGATGCTGCGGCAGGATTCGGCTCGACGTATCGGTTGATCCAGTTTTGAAGCCAAACTTGCAAAGAGCCTTTGTCTTGGAAGCTACCGACTTTGTCTCGCACCATGCACTTTAGGTAATGCGCGAATCGGCAAGTTGCAAATAGGTAAGGCAATCGCGCCGACAGTTGTGCATTTGCACTTGCATCTGGATCGTCGTATTCAGCCGGCTTCTGCAGCGATTGAGCACCGATAAACGCAGCAAAGTCGCTGTTCTTCTTGTGAATCAATGGCATAAAGCCATTCTTGGCCAACTCGGCTTCACGACGATCGCTGATCGCAATCTCCGTTGGGCACTTCATATCAACGCCACCATCCTCAGTTGGGAAAGTGTGAGTTGGCAAGCCTTCTACAGCTCCACCCGACTCGATCCCACGTATCGACGTACACCATCCATACTGCTTAAATGAGCGAGTGATGTTCGTCGCCATCGCGTAGGCAGCATTCGCCCAGCAATACTTTGAATGATCGCTGCCATCGACGGATTCCTCGAAATCAAATTCCTCCACGGGATCTGTCTTCGAACCGTAGGGCAATCTCGCCAGATATCTAGGTAAGCAGAGCCCCAGGTAGCGGGAGTCATCGGATTCTCGCAGTGATCGCCAAGCAGCGTACTCGGGTGTTCCAAAAATCTTGGTCAAATCGCGACGATCGTTAAGCTCTTGCCAGCTGCCCAATTGGAACAGGCTAGGCGATGCTCCCGTAATCAACGGTGTGTGAGACGCAGCACACACCTGAGCCATCTCGGTCAGGAGCGCAACATCGGGGGGGCTGTGATCGAAGTGATAGTCGCAAACGAGTGAACCGTAGGGCTCACCACCGAACTGACCATATTCTTCTTCATAGATCTTCTTGAAAATCGGACTTTGATCCCAAGCGGTACCTTTGAATTTCTTAACCGTTTTTCCAAGGTCTGCTTTGGAGATATTGAACACACGGATCTTGAGATTCTCATCCGTCTCAGTATTGTTGACGAGATAGTGCAACCCGCGCCAAGCTCCCTCAAGCTGTTGAAAATCAGCATGGTGAATGATCTGGTTAATCTGCTCGGTCAGCTTTTTGTCGATGGATGCGATGATCGCGGTAATGGACGCTAGTGTGTCGCTCGATACAACATCCGAATCCAGAAGTACTTGCTCGGCAAGCGTTTTAACAGCGGACTCAATCGCATTTTTGGCATCATCAGATTGCGGGCGAAATTCTTTCTTCAATAGCGCTGAAAAATCACCCTCAGCGAACTGCGTCGCGCCCAGCGAGGTTTGAGATTGTCTTTCCATTTTAAAGTCTTTCCCGATAAACTATGTTCTTAATCAGTTGAAATTTACGACTTGGGTTTAGTACTCAATGACGATTGCTTAGAGGTCGTTGAGCAACGCATCCAAGTCATCTTCCGCGCTATCGCCAGTGCTTGCAGGTGGCGTTGAGGGAGCTTCGGCTTCAACAGTCGGTTCGGGCGCGGGTGCTGCTGGAGCCACGCTGGCGACTACCGCAGCCGCCGCTGCTGCGACGGCAACCGGAGCAGGTGCAGGTGCCGGAGCCGGAGCAGCTGCGGGATTAGGAGTGGAAGCCAGCGAGCGAAGAAGTGTGGGGTCCTTGAGAATGTTGCCAATCAGTTCCTCTGCACCGGATTTGCCATCCATATAAGTCATCAGGTTAGCCAGCTGAGTTCTGGTTTCTAGCAACTTGCGAAGTGGCTCCACTTTTTTCGCGATCGCAGCCGGCGAGAAATCATCCATACTTTCGAAGGTAATGTCGCACATTAAATTCCCTTCGCCGGTCAATGTATTTGGAACCGAGAAAGCAACGCGAGGCTTCATCGACTTCAGGCGTTCATCAAAATTATCTACATCAATTTCAAGGAACTTGCGATCTGCGACTCCAGGCAGTTTTTCGGCAGGGTTGCCTGACAAATCGCTCAGCACTCCCATAACGAAAGGCAACTGAATTGTTTTTTGTGCTCCGTATACTTCGACGTCGTATTCAATCTGCACTCGAGGCGCACGATTTCTAGCGATGAATTTCTGCGAGCTTTGCTTTGCCATTCTTTGTTCCTTAGTTTTCTTTCTTACGTTTTCATCACAGTCGAAATAAATCGAATTGTACTCAGTTGATTGATTCTACAACAAGCAGTTTGCAGCTTGTTGCGATGCAACTTCCTAACTCAATAACCATCATCCGGATCGTCCTTCCGGGAGGAGGTAGTTGCGGTTACATCTGTTTCTGGATCTGGTCCACTAATAAGGACAGCTTGCGAAAGGCCGTCGGGCGAAATGTCGCGAAGGATATCCATAAAGCTCATCGTGGATAGCCGCTTAGCACGCTTCAAAAGCATCGGCAGTGGGCTCGAGGGTTCATTTCTTTCAAGCCACTGGATGATCTTATCCAGCCCCTCAATTACATCCTCCCGTCGCGTGATTACGAACGATCCCTTGACTGGAACCGGAGGTGGAGATTGAGCTTGAGGAGTAGAAGCGACCATCAGTCCAGTGGACGGATCGGAATCGTTTACCGCTCCAGAGTTATCGTCTTGCTTCCGCATGGCGACCCACGCCGTTTGGAATCGAGATATTGCCTTTAACTCTTTCGTAAGCAATTCAAGATTAGGGCCTATGGCCGGACCAAGTCGGTCGGAAAAGCCCTCTTCGATTGCGGACACAAATTTAATACTATCAGCTACCGCCTGAACTAAATCTGCAAATTCCTTGGGATCACTGGCCATCACCGCTGCATCGATTTGCTTCTGCGTGGGCGGTGACTCCATCCCAGCGGGTACAGGTATTTCACCTTTAGCAATTGCGCAATCTGTCCAACTAAATTTGCCAACTGAGCGACTCATCAATATAGGAGCCAATCGAAGTTGACGAATGACTCCACCCACTTTGCATAAGCCAGCTAGTGAGTTAATTCGAATGGTTGGGTCGTTGTCATCATCCGCGTCCAGTTGCGGATAAACAGTCTCCCAAAACTTGTCGATGTACACATGAATCAACTCGAGAGCATTTCGAAAGCCAATGACCCCCGAGCGCGTCAACTCAGCCTCGGCCAGGTAAGTGGCAGCCCGTAAGTCTCTGGACCTGCGCAGGAGGCTTACTGCTGCATCATGGACTTCATCCCAATCAGCGGGTGTACCTTCAATCTTGGTGGAGCCAAACTCTTGATCCGCTGTGCCTTGGGCCGCTTTCTCCATGCGAGAAAAATCGGGGTCGTACTCAAGATCCGTTCCGCTCGGCGCGTCAGGGCTGACTGCAACCATCAATGGCTCCAAATCATTGCTCATCGCCCAAATGCTCCTCGTGCCAGGTAAGTACTGAAATGACAACCCACGAAACGCTCTTTCGGCATGTGGTTTCCCCAACCACGCGGCTAAATCTTAATCGATGTTTTGATTGTTTTGTTGTCGAGTCGAATGAAACTGTTTTTACGATAACCCGACCAACAACCTACCATTTTGAGAAACCCGATGCCTGTAATACTTAACGAACCTTACGTTTCGAATTCAGCATTGGGGGCTTGGTTTCGAGAAAAGAGCATCGGAGACGGCTCCGCATCCCCTCATGTTGGTGGGTGTTGAGCCGTATTGCCGGAATGATCGAACGCCGAAGCTACCAAGACCAGCGCAGATCAAAATTCCACGTCGAGTCCGTAAAACGCTCGTCTGAGACCGCTAAAGCGATCGAACTGCCAATTTCGAACAATCCAAAGTCCCCGTTCTTATCGACAGCATAATGCAGCCCAGGCGTTAGGTTAAAGATCGTATCCTGGTCGATTGGCCTAATGGTTCCGAAGGCGTCGGTCGCCAGTCCATTGAGCACTGAAAATGAGGTCAACTCCAACGACGGTATCCAGGCGGTCTGGTCTGTCTCTGCCCAGACGTGGCTGAGACCGGTCGCGAGTTTGAGCACTTGTCCCCCGTGCTGCGGATCCGCGCCCAACGGGAACCAGAACTTGAGTTCTCCGTGCATCCACGTGCTCTCATGGAACTCGTTCCTAAACAGCAGTCCCGGTTCCAGACCGAAATGTCCAGTTCCAAGGCCTGCTGCTGCATGCCCGGTGGCAAAATGGGTACCAAAATACTGAGTTAGCATCCATTGCTCGCCATCCAGCAGGACGGTTTTGGTAATTAACTGCAAATCACCAAGCCCTGCATGGTTGTCATTGAACTGAGGATCAACCGAACGAAACGGAACTTCAAATGCCGTCGAGAATTTCTTGGATCCCAGTTCCATTCGCAATCTGGCCTCCTGGTAATTCAACACCGACTCTCCCAGTGGAGGTCCCTTGGGGCTTCCTGCCTTTGCCCAAAAGTACTCTGCGCGGTCCGGGAGGCGCATGCGATTCCCCACCACTGTCCGGACACGAAAGTTATTGAAAGGCTGGGCGGGATCGATGTCAAACAGAGAAAAGGCCAATCGCTCGCGACCAAGCCCCCCAGGCGAACAACCAAAAAAACGTCGATGGCGTGCAGGTGGAGGAACAGAATTGACCATCGTCTCAAAGTAAGGTGTGATCGGTTGCTCAAGAATGGACTGCCGACTTAGCGGTGGCGGTACTTCCATTGCGGATGAGAGTGCAGGAGGTGAAGGAATAACTTCTTGCAAAAAAGTGGACTGCTCGTCGCCATTCAAGATCGCACTGGGGCGATGTGAGGACAGCCAATTGGAATCCAGTGGGTCGATCATTTCGGTCCCTACCTGGACCTTAGGCTGCACAATCAAACGATCTGCGGTCGTAGGTGAAGCCGTCGGCAGACCTACTTGAACCTGAGTGCGTTCACCTGACCTAAAGACGGAGGTCGGAAAGCTAACCAAGTCCGCCCGCGGTGATTGATCGGACGATTGTACTGAAGCCCTTTCTTGCGGCTTTTCTAGCATCTGTACAGGTGCTAACTCAGGTGTTTGCGCATGGGACGGTGCGACGAAGGCGAAACATGCGAGCATAATCGCAGCACATTGGGCTGTTATAATGCTTGCGTTTGCGTGTTTCATCCTACGAAGATCCAATTGGGATTCTATCTCAAAGCACAAGAGCCAAACCTGCTCGCGAAAGGTGACTTTATCGTCTATATCGGTTAGCTGGACTGTATCGGATGAGCGAAATGATTTCACTTAAGTTGGTTATGCTGTCGTTAAAACCGACGATGTTTACGCCACTGTCAAAGCTTGCTACATTGGGCGACTAACGGCAAATTCGATAGCATTGCTGCTTTAGGGATATTGAAGGCTTGTGATTCCTAGAAAGATTCTGAGAGCAACGGTTTATGCAACACCTCCCGGTTCATTGGTACGAGGGAGCATTTCTGCGTCCTCAGCACTTCCAAGCTTCAGATCGCTTCTGGTCAAATTTGCTGCGTATCGATGGGCAATTCGATAACCCGCACAACTACGGGCTCGTTTCGATTGACTTCAGCCGCGAAGCATTAGCGAACCACCAATTCGAACTCCGAAGTCTTCGCGCTCGCATGCGCGATGGGACTTTGATTGACTTGCAGATTGGAGACGAACCCGATCGTTTGGATTTGTCGAAATCGTTGGCTCAGTCTTCGGCGATGTCGAAAAGTTTACAGGATGCATTTGAACGTGAGTCCTCCATTCGAATCTATCTTGGCGTGCCCAAGATGCGACTGGGGCGCACGAACGTGGGCTCCACCAACGACGAAAACTCGGCTGAGCTACGTTATCTCGAATCGGAGGTAACTTTACCGGATGAGAGTTGGGGCGGTGATGACCAAGAAATTCAGTTTCGCCGACTCAATGTTCAGCTCTTGGTATCAACGCAGGACTTAGCCGGTTATGAATTGTTGCCCATTGCCCAGGTGAAACGAGCCAGCGAAGGTGAATCGGCTCCACAATTAGACAACCTCTTCATCCCTCCTCTGCTATCGATTGATGCGTGGCCGGGACTAAGCCGCGATATCGTGCGAGCGATCTACGACGTTATCGGACAGAAGATTGAAGTGCTGAGTCAGCAGGTGATCAATCGCGGTATTGGATTGGACAGCCGAGATCCGGGTGACGCCGAACGCATTCTGATGCTAAACCAACTCAACACAGCTTATGGTGCATTGTCCATTGTCGGCTTTGACCGCGGCGTGCATCCACGTGTCGCTTACATTGAACTCTGTCGAATTGTTGGCCAGTTGTCGATCTTCAGTCCAGACCGGCGTGTCTCAGATCTTCGGCCTTATGACCACGACAATCTGTACGACATCTTTATGGATATCAAGGTTCGTATCGAATCTTTGATCCACGCGGTGCGCGACTACGAAGTCCAGCAGCGCTACTTTATTGGCGTTGGACACGGAATGCAAGTCTCGCTCGAGCCACGTTGGTTCAATTCGGACTGGCAGTGGTTCATCGGGGTCGACAAAGGTGAACTTACTCAGCGTGAATGCCTCGAACTGCTGTCCGCTGGTCAGTTGGACCTTAAGTTGGGAAGTAGCCGTCAGGTTGAGTTCCTCTTTAAGCAACGTGCTACCGGCGTGACGCTTACCCCAATAGATCGGCAGATACGAGCCCTTCCGGGCCGGGCAGATTGGGTCTTTTTTGAAGTCCCACGGCAGGACACGCCAGCTTGGCGAGACGTGCAAGAAACTCAAACACTGGCGATTCGTCTGAAAGACTCGTTGATCGCCAACTTGGATCGCTTGCAGGGGCAACAGACATTGGTGGTCGCAGCCTTTGGTCGAAAAATTGCACTCAAGTTCGCGCTCTTCGCGGTGCCGGTGCAAGTATGACGCCCAAACACTCACTCGCGGTTGATCCGTTTCTTCTTCATTCATTGGACCTGCTTGACCGGATTTCTTCTGGGGCGGATCCCAATCCACAAGAAGAGCGAGTGCGCCTGCGAGCCTTTTTGGATCAAGGCGAAGCGATCATTGGTGCTGGTAAAGATTGGCAACTGACGCGGTATGCCTTGGTTGCATGGATCGACGAAATGTTAGTTGAGGCCAGTTGGTCACATCGCGAATGGTGGAGCAATAACGTTTTGGAACGTGAACTGTTCAACACTCGCGAGTGCGCCGAACGCTTTTTTGTGAATGCCAAGGAAGCTTCCGGGCTGAGTCAACGTGATGCCCTCGAAGTCTACTATGTGTGTGTTATCCTTGGTTTCCGCGGGATCTACAGTGAACCGACACTCGCCAGAATGATTTCGGAGAGCCTGGGCCTTCCCGAAGATCTAAACGTCTGGGCCAAGCAGGTTTCGATGTCGATTCGCTTGGGCCAAGGAAGACCCGCACTCAACGAGGCGTCGCGAGATATTGCTGGAGCGCCTCCATTGCCGTCGAAGAACCGCGTTGTTTGGCCATGGTTGTTCGCTTCGATCCTGGCGGCTTGGAATGTGATCTATTTTGCGCTGCATATGCCTCGTTAGTCGTTTAGCGGAAAAATAAGAGTAGGACAGGATGGAATGAGCGACGCAACCGGAGAAAATGAAGCTCCCGAAGAGGAAGAAGGTGCGGAAGAAGAGCGGCTAGGCTGTCTTGCTCGAATCATTCCGGTGACCACACCAGGCTGCGCTACGCTGCTAACGGTAGTGTTTCTGCTTTCAACGGTTATCACCGTGTGGGTTATCTTTTGGCTGGACCCAAACAATATTCCGTGGCGTCACTCATATAGCTGGTGGCGAATTCTGGGCATCCTGGCTTTGGTCGTCGCTATACCGGTGGTCGTTTATAAGACTATCGAGATTTGGCTGGAAGGAGCCCCAGTGGCTTACCCTGAAGTCGACCAAGCTTGGAGAGCAGGCATGCAAGCGCTCGCGGTCAATGAACTCTCCATCGACTCCGTGCCGATTTTCTTGATCACTGGTTCAAGCGGCGAAGCGCAAGAGAAAGCCATCATGAGCGCGACGGGACTTAACTTTAGCGTTGAAGGGGTTCCGCAAGGCCCTGCTCCCATACACTGGTACGCAAATTCAGAAGCCATCTATCTTTTTTGCACCGACGCAAGCTGGACCAGCGCGTTGGCGTCGCTGCGCGAAGAGATGGCCATCGAGGCCGCTGTGTTGGGCATCAATGTCGAATCACCCGTGATTAGGCAAAGCACGCTTGATCTGGCGAACTCCTTTTCTCGATCCGCCGCGTCTGTCCCTACGTCGACGCCAGTGCCTGCGTCAATGCCTGCGGCAACGCCTACTCCCATGCCCGTATCTGCACCTGAACCCAATCGTCCCAGCAGTCCGGGTATTCGCGGCACCCTCGAACTGAACGACTTCGTCAATCCAACTCAACCCAAAGCTCCAGCACCGATTGCATCCCCAGCCAAAGGCTCCGGTTCATTTCGCGGCACGCTGATGCTAGACGATGCGAATGTTGATGCGCCTAGTCCTGCTCCTGTGAATACGCCGGCACCAGTACCGGCTGTGGACCAGTCCAGAACTAGTTGGCAGGCCAGCCAGACGCGTCCAGCCACGATGTCTCTCACCGGGGCCGTGGATACGTTGAGCGACAGGAAACCAATCCTTGTTTCCCATCAATACTCCAGTGCTTGCCTGCAGGAACTGCAATACATTGGGCACCTAGTTCGCCGTGCACGACAACCTCTGTGCGCCATCAACGGGGTCCTGGCATTGATTCAGCTCGAGTCAATCCACTCGTCGCAAGCTGAGTTAGAAGAACTGCAAAGAGCGATCCGAGCCGACCTGGAAACTATCCGGCATTCCTTCCAGCTGAAAGTGCCTGTATCGGCGCTGGTGGTCGGGCTAGAGAAGGAACGTGGATTCCGTGAACTGATCTCGCGGGTCGGTCGTGAACGGGCCATGAACCAACGCTTTGGCCGTCGTTTTGACATCCAAGCTATTCCTGCACGCGATCAAATGGTGGCACTTGCAACTCACCTTTGTGGAGTTTTCGAAGATTGGACTTATACGCTATTTCGTGAAGAACATGCTCTGACCAGACCAGGAAATACTCGTCTCTACGAATTGCTTTCCAAAGTGCGCTGCACCTGGAAGGGACGTTTGGGAGATATCCTTTCGGGCGGTTTTGGATGCGATACCAACAAGCGCGAAGAAAACGCCTCAGTACTCTTTAGCGGTTGCTATTTTGCGGCGACTGGTGACGCTCCTGATCGACAAGCCTTCGTGAAGGGGGTCATCGAAAAAATGGGTGAAGAGCAAGAGTTGATCGAGTGGACACAAGAGGCCTTATCCGCCAATAAGCGTCAGAATATCGCAGCCAATCTGGGAGCGATCGTGGCCATAGGATTAACCGTCAGTCTGACCCTAATGTACTTCTTGCTGAGCTAGTGCTGTGTAGCTCGGGAGCGTTCGTCCCGAGCGTCTTGTCGCACGATTTTCCCAATCGTAGCTGCAACAATTGAGACAATTGTGCGACACTCAACCCCAAAGTTCAGTTGTGTCGCTGCACTAGCGCTTCATCCAATTCTAATTTTGGGTAGCACGCCCTGAGGCTCTGCGAAGTGCGTGGCGAATGCCCCTGGCTCCCACGCCCTTCGCAGAGCCTCAGGGCGTGCCACCCGAACTCGATCAACCCAAAAATCTAATCTGGACAGAGCACTAGCACCGGTTTCTGCTTACCGGCTCTCTCTTGCATTCCTGCGAGCGTGCACTAAGTGGACTCGGTAGCGCATTGAACTGCGATCATGCAAGCGAACAGTCCAGGGTAGGCCGTCCAACTCGCTGACGAGCTGAAGCGCTGGCTCGGTTGTGTTGGCGTTAGCTGCGTTCAACAGTTGCCTCAGCCAGGGCGCGCATTCGCCGGCGGCTTGGTTGCGTTGCGAGTGCCCCCCAATCCAAGCTTCGATGGGCGTCACCGTCGCTGTCCAGTCATAGGGGCAAGCCAGCAATGCGCTTCCATCCGGCTGCAAGACTCTCGCAATCGAACTCAATAGGGACTGAGGTGAACCAACAGAATCAAGTACGTTCATGCCAACTGTTCTGGCGAAG
>JANRMD010000095.1:0-5281 GCA_033761895.1 Pirellulaceae bacterium
CTAGCAAATTGACCTAGTGGCTCCCATCTGTAACCGAATTTACAATTTGCGGCACTAGCGCGTTAAGTGTCGCACAATTGTCTCAATTGTTGCAGCTAAGATTGGAGCTGGTAGCCGCCGCTGCCAAGCGGTGGTCAGTCACGCCGCATCGTGTCCACCGTCTGGCGACGGTGGCTACGTTGCCATTCAACGAGTGTCCCAATCGAAGAGCAGCATTTACTCGAAATGCTTGACGCATTCCGCTACGTACCCTCCGAAATGCTTGAGGGCTTGTCGATCATTGGGTAGCGGAAGCCGTCAAGGCTTTCGACGGGCCACCGCATTACTTTCGAATGCTTGAAGGGTTAGCGGCGGTTACCAGAGCAAAAACCGGGGCTAACGCCCATCGGTTAAACCCGCAGATTTACTCTGCGGATCTTTCGGTTTCTCACTAACTTGAGACCCGGTGACGAATGGCGACGAGGGCTGAGGTTGTTAGCAGCCTACGCTTCGCCGAGTCGCAACATCCCGGCCGGCTGGTCCTCGAAATGCTTGACGCATTCCGCTACCCAAAAACGCTCAGGACAAATGGTGCCAAGCCACAAATGGTGCCAAGCCACAAATGGTCCCAAGCTACGAATGGTCTACTTGCCTTCGCGAACCGCATTGAAGTACTCGCGAGTGTGATCGCGTTGTGACTTCGGCAGTGGGGTGTCGTCAAGAGCTTCAGGTTCTTCGGACAGGGAAGTTAGAACTGCGTCTTGAACTTCCACTTTTGTGGTGCCTTTACGGTTCTCGCCGCCAACTTGGCCACCGTAAACGGTCTCACCCTTCTTCATTTTTTCGCGGACCCGGGAATCACGAAAATCGATATCGGTTTCTTCTTCTGGGCGATCTCCTTGGCCTTTACCTTCACCCAAACCGTTGCCCGGAATTTGTCCCATCTTACCCATCGAGCCCATGCATTTGCTGCAGCCATCCCCGCTGCATTGGCTGCAGGTCATTTGCGACTTGGACTGAGAGAGGCTGTCCATCAGTTCATCGAGGTCTTTCAATTCTGAATCTTGCTGATTCATTTTCTGCAGCTGTGTAGCCATTTTGCCGAGTTGCTCTTGGGCCGCTTGCATGTCACCTTCCTTCATCGACTGCTGAGCCTTGGAAAGTGCGTCGGCCATCTGTTGCATCTGAGCCATTTGTGCGTCTTGAGCCTGTGCCTGCTCGAGTTTGCGTTGAAGTTGCGCGGCCTTCTGCATATCGCCAGCAGCTTCAGCTTTCTTGATCTGCTCCTGCAACGCTTGTTTGTTTTGCTCATGAGCCTTGGCGGCTTCGGCCATAGCTTCACCGATCTTGTCCAGTTGCTTTTGCAATTGCTCCATCTCAGCTGGGCTCATCTCACCCGCTTGCATCTTCTTCACCATCTGCTCAAGCGACTCTTCGGCTTTCTCGAAGTCGCCTTTCTTCAGCGCATCAGCCAGTTTCTCAGCGGGACCGGCTTCAAACTTTTCCAAATTCTGAAGGTTGCGTTTCAGATTCTCGGCGCTGCCCATTTCGTTGCGGCGTTCTTCGAGTTGTTCCTTGATGTCGTTCAGCTTCGCAAGCGATTGCTTGGTGTCCAGCTTGTTATCCTTCTGAAGTTTGGCCAACTCGCCTTCGAGTTTCTTGAAGAAATCAATTTCTATTTCGGACAAACCGTCTTTTTCAGCTTGCTCACGTTTCTTCTTGATTTGATCCAAGAGCGGCTTGGTGGAATTCTTGATTTGCTTGATGGTTGTCTTGGAATCCTTGTTGGCAACTTCCTCTGGCGCAAGTCGATTGGGCGCATACCACAGAGCGGCGCCAATAATGGCAGGAATAAGTGGCAACATCAAACTACGGCGCAAGCCCCATTGGAACTTATCGCGCACATCGAGTTTCTCTGCGCGCTTCTGTGCATCATCAGCCAACGCCTTACCTAGATCGGTTTCCGTATCCTCCTTCGACATCACCAGCACACTCGATAGTCGTTCACGAAGTCCGAAGCGACGATCGATCTCAACGGCTGCATCCGCCAAAGTTGGGCGTCCCACCAGCGTGAGAACCGTGTTGATGATTAATGCCAGAGCCGCACATCCACCTGCCCAACTTGCAAACCAAATGACGCTGTCGACCGGCAGGTACATCACCTTTGGAAGAATGATCGCTATAACCGCTAGCAATAGTGCCAGTGAGAGTGTCCAAGGCAAGTAAGCGAAAAACCTTTCCGTTACAAGCCGACGCCGCGCGATCCGAGCTTGCTTGCGAATCTGGTCCATAGGTTCAACCCTCTACATAAGTTGCTTGCGGATAGATGACATCGGCCGTAGTTCCACCGTTAGTATATCGGTGCAGACAAAGGGGGTGCAAATGAACAATCCTATTTTTTTGCAGATTTTTTGACACTTTTACTGAACGGACCCGCGAAGGCTCGCGCGGTGGAAGCCCAGTTTTCGGCGACGGAAATGGAATTTGCTACCAAATGTGGCCATTTTTGGTTTTCGCAGCGCCGAAAGGCTGTTCTTTACGATCATGGCGCGCGGGAACCGTGGGCTCGCGCAAACCATGGGAAACTATGGGATTTATAGGAGTTATGGGAATAATCGGATGGATGACGTTACTCGCCGGCTTCGAAGCGATGGATGCACTGACCGCGAGGACTGTCAATCATGTAATAAACTTCCCCGTTCTGGTCTTCACCAAAAGCAAGCACTGGAATTCCCTTTTCGATGACCTGTTCATTGCGAGTCGCTTGACCGGTAACCGGATCGTAAGTGAGTGCCCAAATACTGCCTTTGACGTAGTCTGCATACAGGTACTTGCCAGCTAGCTGTGGCAAGCGGCTTGAGTTGTAGACTCGACCACCCGTAATCGACTCGCCCACTCCGTGATCGTATTCCCAAGTGGGAGCCAGCAGTGTTCCGACTCCATCAACGGGTGGGCGATTGCCGAACGCATGAGTACCTTCGCGTGTGCTCCAACCGTAGTTGCCACCTTTCTTGATCACGTTCACTTCTTCCCATAGTTCTTGACCAACATCGCCACACCACAGCAAGCCAGTCTTTTTGTCGAAAGCGATGCGCCATGGATTGCGCAGCCCGAATGCAAAAATCTCCGCTCGCAGTCCAGCTTCGCCCACAAATGGATTATCCGCAGGGATACCATACGGCAGGTCCTTAGTCTTGGAATCGACGTCGATCCTCAGAATCGATCCGAGCAGTTGACGGCGATTCTGTCCGTTCTCCTTCGGATCATTGCGCAGACCGCCGTCACCGAATCCGATGTACAGGTATCCATCGGGGCCAAACTCTATCGGTCCGCCATTGTGGTTTTGATAGGGTTGTTCGACATCCAAAAGAATCTCTTCCGATTTAGGATCTGCGATATTCGGATTATCTTTGGAAACTTGGAAGCGTGAAACAATCGAGCGATGGTTGTCGCGTCTGGTGTACGATACAAAGAACTGACCATTGTCTTTGAATTTCGGATGCATGGCCAAGCCCAGTAGACCTTGTTCGTTGGCACCTTGATCGAACCAACGACTGACCTTTTCACGGATATCCAAGAACAACGTCGATGATTCTACATCGGGTCGATTCTCAAAGGAGAAGATCAATCCCTGTTGGTCGATAGCGAACAGACGCTTGTCATCTCCTTTTGCATAGGTCAATTCGAGAATGCGAAGAGGCTTGTTGAAATTGCCGTCTTCATCGATCGGTTCCCAGCCTTGCCACTTTAGTTTTGGAAAGGCGAGCGAACCACGCAAGTTCAACTTGCCATCGATAGGTTGTTGCACCGATCCGTCATTGGCAACTTCGCGGATCTTGATATTGCGGAATGCAACCAAGTTGCCGTGATCTTGCAAACAAATGTGTCCCTCGCCCGCTCCGCCGAAGCCATGAAACTGAGCAAATTTGCTTTTCTCAACCGCTTTGCGCCAACTGTCATCGCCAATCTTAAACTTGTAGTAGAGCGCGCCATTGACTGATACTTCGCTTTGCGTTGGACTAATCCGAACGAACAATTGATTCCATTGTCCGGCAGGACGTGTTGCATCGAGATCTGGAGGCGTTGTGGGTTTGTACAACTGGTACAACCAACCAGCTTTTTGAGGATCATGGCCTTTTACGTTATCTTGGATCTGAATCTCTGGCCCGCTCTGCCAAGGTTGCGGATTCTCTTCCGTGACATGGAACATCAAGCCGCTATTGCCCCCTTCGGAGATGTTGTATTCCAACGAGAGCTCGAAGTACTTGTACTTCTTCTTGGTGATGATATCACCTGCACCTGAGCCTTCGCGCACCAAGGTCCCGTCGACGACTTTCCAGCCACTCGAAACAGCATCTTTCTTATAGTTGCGAAAGTTGTCTGTCGATTTGCCGTCGAACAACAACTGCCAACCAGCCAATGACTCAGAGCGCGTCAGCTGGTTTTCTTCCGCGGTGCACCGCGAGTTAAGTAGAGTGAGTCCGAAGCAGGCAAGAGAAGTCAAAAAACTGAGTACGCTGATTCTTCGCATCACGAAGTCCTTGATCACGGAGTCTTGCGCTGCGTTGCTTAGCAACACAACCGCAGGGAGAGGATACTGGAGGGAGTAACTGGCGTCTCAGTTTACTCAAGTAAAGTCACCACCGAGCGCCACGGCTAAGTTGATTGTACCTTTTTTCCAGCCGCTCGCTTTAACCCGAAATCGACGCCGTAGAAAAGCAGCAATCCAAGTGGACCAAACATAAACGTGGCCAATAGAATCGGAATCTGCAGCACACGATGCAGTTTTAGTCGATCGGCACTTTCAGCAATCCACAGGCCGATGAACAGATCGAACGCCAAGTAATGGACCCAGCCCGCAAAGGCGCCTGCATCCGCCGCCATCAGATTCTTGACCTCTTGCAGTGTGTTGAATCCACCGCCCTCGATGCTTGTGAAAAACATGGCGACAACGCTGACATAGATCACTGCAAAGGCTGAGATGACGCCATAACGCAGGCCCGCGATAAGCCCCGGATATCTCGGCAAAAAGGCCAATAGAATCCAACTGACAAGAGCCAACGTGTTTGCAATTTTGAAGGCTTGGGAAAAATCCACGATTAACTCGTTCTTAGTTTTTAGTTCTTGGTTCTTAGTTGTTCCTCAGCCAATGGAACTTGCGGGCAGCGACTAGGAGTGTGACTGCATTCGTGTTCGCACTCGGCAAGTCGGGAAGTACTGAGGCATCTGCAACATGCAAATTGCTCAAGCCGTGAACTTGCAACTCGGAATCAACCACCGCTTGCGAGTCAGTACCCATACG
>JANRMD010000096.1:0-11197 GCA_033761895.1 Pirellulaceae bacterium
GTAGGTAACCACCAGCTCATTGACCGGATCGCCGCCCCAACCATTGCCAATATTTTGGTTGATCCAAATGTCAACTTTAGCAATCCAACTGTGTGATGGTACCGTTAGAATACCATCACGCAGGTTCAACCCAGGTCCCCAGGTATCGACGCCTGCTTGTTGATTCGAGAAGTAAGTATCGAGGCTGACAATATCCCAACTGCTGCCTCCAACGGCAACATCGTTACCCCCACCGCCCATAATGATCGATGGTTTGCTAGTGGCGTTGGTAAGCCGATCGCTACCCAGGTCACCGTTCATGACAATCGTCTTGAAATCGCTCAAGCCATAGTCTTTGCTTACGAGTACCTGTCCAGTGACACCGTTGCGGACGGTGGCACGATAGCCTGTTACTGGCCCAGTTGGACCTTCCCAGCCGTTGCTTGAGGCCACGATCTCGGTGACCGAGATGGTGTCATTGTTGATGCTGCCACTGATATTCAGCACATCGTTGGTGAGCGTAATGTCGGCCGCCATGAGGCTGCGACCTTCAAGCGATTCCAGTTTGAGACCACGCAGATTTGTCTTGTGACGGGACATGATTTTCTCCAAATCGATCAGGATGAGATGTGACTGTTTGTTTGGGTTGCATTCGCGACTCTCGCGGCACTACTAACTCTGCAAACAGCTCCTCAACCCGACACGTCTCGCAAGAAAAGTTTGCTCGGTGGAATCGCTTGCAACGGTAGCTGAGCAAACTGGACCTGTGCAAACTGGACCTGTGCAAACAGAGACGGCTATTTGGGCTGGATCATTAGCGACTGATCCAGTTCTCGACTTCATAGACGATGGCTTCGTGTTCGATCTCGTCGTGGGCAGCAAGAAGGTCGCTGACAGCTGCTATGGCTGCCCACCAATTGTCCGACGCGAGTTTTCGGTGGAGCTTGGCGACGGTTTGTTCAAGTCGACGCAGACATTCCAAGTCGGATTTCAAATGTGGGCGCGAGATGCGCCAGGCTTGTTTCCAATCGTGAGCCCACTCGGGGACGAGACCTGGATGGTAGGGTTCGCCCGAATAGATCATCTCAGCCACAGGACCAGCCAGCGCAACCGAAACCATGTCGGAGACTTCGGCGCGATGGGGCCAGTGGATTTCGACCAAGCCGTGAAAACCGTCCTCTTCCGGAGCAACGGTGGCTCGTTCGACAGTCGCACCGCATAGGACAGCCAGCACGCAGTGACCGGCTTCGTGGTAAGTCGTTTTGTCGAGCTCGTCATCCATGATCTTTATCCATGCTCGTTAATCATTCTCGTTACGATTAGACTTTTGGGTTGATTGAGCTATTTCGATTCCCTCGATTCAGTGAGGTAGCGGAAGCCGTCAAGGCCCGTCAAGGCTTTCGAGGCCACCGCAGTGCTCACGAAATGCTTGACGCATTCCGCTACCAAAAACTCTAACGCACCACTGCATGCACACATGCGTCCGCAGTGCATTACTTCGACGCCAAGTACAGCCAGTGTTGCTCGCACTTGTAGCTATTGCTGATGCGAGGCGAACTTGAGCAAGTTGTAGAAGCAATCGCGAGCTGCTTCGACGTCGAGCGCACAAGCAACTTCCATGTTGGTCCGCCATGTCCTTGGAATGCGGCGGTCGAATACAGTTGCACCGTTAGTCAGTTCGCCGCTGACTTCAATGTCTCCCGCCATTTCTTCGAACTCAAACAACATCGGCTCGACGATCAACAGAATCGGCAAGATGGCTTGCAAGGCAATGGTCTCATGCCCTAACTGTTGGCGTGTGGTTCGAAATAGGTGAGGCAGGATCTCGTGCAGCACAGCTCCAATTTTGTTGTGTTTCGGAGGCAAGCGATCGATCAAGTCCCAACCGAACTTGAGTTTCTCGCAGATCTCGAATGGTATCAACGACTTGGTGGTGGGAGACTGAAATACGGCGCGCGCCGAATTGGCATCGAGATGCATGTTGAATTCGGCGGCGGGTGTGACGTCCCCCAAGCCCGTTACGGAGCCTCCGGTCATAATGACGCGGTCGAACATCGGAATGATAGCTGGGTCGCGTCCAATGGCCTTGGCAATCCCAGTGAGGGGACCTGTACAAAGGATGGTGACTTCGCCGGGAAAAGTGCGTAGACAATCGCTAATCAGTTTATCGCTCGGAACGGTATGCTGACGTGAGACAGGTTCCCACCTGACGTTTCCTAGTCCGTCGTCACCATGTAGCAGCGTGCCGTTCGAAACCGCAGCGCCCAATTCGGGGTCTAGTGCGGAGCCAATTCTTGGAATTCGCGGCGGGTCAAGTCGCTCGACAAGGGCTCGGATGTTTTGAGTCGCTTGATCGGCGTCGACGGTGCCTGCACAAGCGGTTACCGCGATGACTTCCAGACGAGGGTCAAACAGGGCCAGCGAAAGCGCGAGCGCATCGTCTATTCCAGGATCACAATCGATGATAACTTTACGAGCCATTGGGAATCCTAAAAATTGCAATGCATAGCAAAGGCGAATGCGTTGGCAGTTGGGAACTCGGTGCGTAGCCGTATTGTGAAGGCCCGGCGATTCTGCCGCAACCCGGTAGTTGCCGCAACCCATGGTAGTTGAACGTAGTTAATGAGATCCTCAGATATGGCCAACGAACTTCGCGCTGCAATAGATCAACTTGAAAACGGCATCGATTTGTCTGCAGACCAAATGCGGGCTGTCATCAGCAATTTTTTGACAGGTGAGGCGGACCCTGCGGCCATGCGGCAATGCTTGATCGCTCTGGCAAAAAAAGGGGAAACCGTTGACGAATTGGTAGGTGCCGCGCGGGCCATGCGCGACTCCATGGTCGAAATACCATCGGCCCGTCGACCGGTCCTCGATACTTGTGGCACTGGCGGTGATGGATCGCAGACTTTCAACATCAGTACTGCAGCGGCCATTGTGGCTGCCGCAGCGGGAGTATGCGTCGCCAAACACGGTAATCGCAAGATTACCAGCGCCACCGGTTCCGCCGATGTGCTTGCCGAGCTGGGGATCAATTTGGACGCGGACTCTAAGTGCGTGGAACGCTGTTTAGCTGAGTTGGGGTTGTGTTTTTGTTTCGCCCCGCGTTTTCATCCTGCGATGCGTTTTGTGGCTGAAGTTCGCAAATCGATTGCGCACCCGACGATCTTCAATCGGCTTGGCCCGCTGTGCAATCCCGCTCGTGCGGATTGCCAAGTGCTGGGCGTGGGTGACAAGGGATTGCAAGAAAAACTGGCCAGCGCCCTCCAGCAACTTGGGACCAAGCGATCGATTGTGGTGCGCGGCGATGACGGCGTCGATGAACTGAGTCTCTCTGGGCCTTCGAGAGTGATCGAAGTCCAGGGGAATTCAATGCGTGAATTTGTATGGCAACCGGCTGATTTTGGGCTGGATATCGCAGATCGTGGCCTGCTGTTCGCGGACAGTCCCGCGTCCAGCGCCCAGTGCATTCGCGATGTGCTGAGCGGCTCGCCAGGGGCCTGTCGGGATGCAGTTGTGTTGAATGCTGCCTGTGCACTTTGGGTTGCCGGGGAATCAAGCCATCCGCGCGAGTGCGTGCAATTGGTTCAAGCCGCCATCGATTCCGGCGCCGCTCGCGAATTGGTTGTTAAACTCGGTAAGCTGAGTCATGAAGGTTGAACGCTTGGGACCAAGGTTCAAAGCTACGTAAACCTGCGGAAACTCGGTTATTTGGCTGTGCTGGGCATTGCGGACGATTGCGCATGGCTTGGTTAGGCTGGCAACCTAGGGCTAGCGGACCATCGTGGGTCTTTACCTTGCCGACTCGGTTGGCTTGATTCTGGGCATCGAGTGACCGATAGACCACAGTAGAGATTACGCGCGAGGAATTCTTCACACCAGGTATGAATATGGGCTTTGGCGATTCTGCGGAGTTGACTGGCGTCGAACATCAATTGGAATCTTTGCGAGTCCAGTTGGAGCAAGCGCAACGCATGGCAACTATCGGAGAGTTGACCAGTACGACGACGCACGAGTTCAACAACTTGCTGATGACAATCTTGAATTACGCCAAGCTCGGATTGCGTCACAAGGATGAGCCTTCGCGTGATAAGGCATTTCAGCGCATACTCGATTCCGCCAACCGCGCGACGAAGATCACTGGCAGTATTCTGGCCATGGCCCGCAGTCGCAATGGACAACTGGAAAGCACCGCTCTGCGTCCCATCATCGAAGACACGCTGCTGCTGCTCGAGCGAGAATTCCGCAAGTACCGCATCCAATTAGAAACAAAATTGGATGATGTGCCTGAAGTGCTTGCAAACGCCAGCCAAATGCAGCGGGTGATTGTGAACTTGCTGGTCAATGCACGCCAAGCGACCAGTGAAGGTGGGTTGGTTCGCGTTACTTTGCAAAACGATGCATCAGCGGGCGAAGTAGTGCTGACTATCCGCGATTCTGGGACTGGGATTTCCGCTGATGTTTTGCCTCGCATTTTCGATCCTTACTTCACAACGAAGTCTGGTCCGGATGCAACTGGTAAAGGCGGGACTGGCATCGGCTTGGCAAGTTGCAAAGAGATTATCGACTTGCACCAAGGGCGAATTCGGGTTGAGAGCAGCGTTGGTAAAGGCACAGCATTCATCATTCGCTTGCCTGCCATTCTTCAGACGGCTATTGCAAGCTAAAGACCACAGGCCAACGGTTTTTCGGAACGTGACAAAACCAAACGGGTTGTGCTTGCATAAGCGGCAGGTTCAGCGGACGAGGACGTCCGCGCTCCAAAAACCGCTCAACTTTTCGCTTGGTTTCTGGCAATGCTTCGAGCGAATGACTTTAAGTCAACATTCTTATGCAGCAGGCTGGTTTAGCGGGTAAGGCAGCCCGGAGCTTCTAAAATCGGGCATTCTGCGAGCTTTTTTCGGCTAATGAAAGCAAGTTGTATTTGCTGATTCTGCTCTGAAATTTTCCCCTCGACCCGTTTTCGGCGTTGCATTGCGACTGGCAATGATTCAAACTAAGGGCTCCTCTCCAAGATCCGTGGCCAATCGCAGCATTACTGCGAGACGGTTCGCGTATCGAATTATTTAAGGATTGAACGTCACCTAAAATTACCCGTCACGTAGCTTCACAAACCTGCTGCGTGGTCATATCCTCAGAGATAAGAGTGCTCGCATGATGAATTTCGGACCAATGACTGGCCCTGCGAGTGCAGTACGGAAAGGACTTCAAGCAATGATGAATTCAAATTCTCGTTCGACTAAGTTTGCAGTAGTCGCGAGTATCCTTCTTTCTTTTGCGGCTCATCGTCAGGCCGCGGCCCAAGAGTTACCTTTGCTCGCAACTCTATCTACGCCAAGTGTTGCGTCGACGACTCAGCCGACCAATCTGCCGTTGAATGATGAGCAAGACCAAGATCGTGGAGCTTTATTACTGTGTGGTGGTGGACCGTTGCCACCATCGGTCCTGCAGTTGTTCTTCCAGTACGGTAAGGGTGAAGAAGGCAAGCTTGTCATCATCCCCACGGCAAGTGCGCTGTCGGATAGCGGAGACTTCTCGCGAGCGTTTGGATCTTGGGCGGATTTCAATTGGGGCAAGGTCGACATCTTGCATGCTGCGAACCGGCAAGAGGCTGAAGCAGAGGATTTTGCGGCCACGCTTAAAGATGCTACAGCGGTGTGGATGTCAGGCGGCGATCAGCGTCGGTTGGCGGAACGTTATCAAGGCACTACGGTAGAGACGGAAATTCGCAATGTCATGCATCGTGGTGGAGTCGTGGGTGGAACCAGTGCGGGTTCAGCTATTGCATCGCGCGTGATGATCTCTGGCGGGCAAAAACAGCCGCAAATCGCTAACGGCCTCGACTTGCTTCCGAACTCGATCATCGACCAGCATTTTTCGCAGCGATTGCGTCACGATCGGCTGGCCAGTGCAGTCGCTTCGCATCCGGAGCGTGTAGGCATTGGCATCGACGAAAGCACTGGGTTGTTGGTTGGCAAAAAACGTGCCCAGGTTGTTGGTGATGGGGCGGTTTATGTGTATGCCAGCTACCAGAAGCCTATCAAGACGGTCTCTACGAATCAGGACGAAGAGAAATCGGAGCCGGCACCCGAGTCGGACTCCAAGGTTACGACGGCCGAGTTCCGCACGCTGCGTGTAGCGCCGGGCGAAGTTCTAGAAAGCCATGGATTTCCGCTTTTGGCACCCAAACCGTAGTGCTTCAAGTCAAGAATAAGGGTTTGCCTTTAGGTTTACCTTACCAGGTGTAGCCACCGTCGCCAGACGGTGGAATCTAACGCGTTCGAAGGTAACGTGTTGGAAGCTAACGTGTTGGAAGTTAATGCGTTGGGACTAAAAGAGGTGAAATAACCGCTGCTTGGGAGCGGAGGCTGCATTCCGAAGGAATACCAAGACAATAGCCGGTGGTAAGCGGAGCGCCACCACCGGAAAGAAAGCTCGAACGAGTGCCGATCCGGAAGGGATCGCAGACTTCTGACCAACCCCGCTGAGTAATCGTTCTGCTATCCCTTCAGGATCGATGCCCTATCGGACAGCGAACCGGTGGTGACGCTCCGCTTAACACCGGCTATTGCCTTGGATCCCTATCGGGATGTCATTGTCGCACGATTGTCCCAATCGTCGCCGGCAACAATTGAGACAATTGTGCGACACTGCGGTAGGTTCGGAGCGGCAGTTCCTCGGTTGACTGCAAAGCGGAAAATCTCTACCCTAAGCGTGCGCAAATTATCGCCTGTGCGCAAGTTACGGAATCGTTCAACTTGCGGCAGGGAATTGTGAAGCAGGTTGGCCTGCAAATTGCTGCGGAGGAACTGCCTGCCAAATCGGCTTTGTCTGTTCGCATGCGGCTCGGTTGCAACGTTTTGTTGGCACTGTTTTTTGGCACTGGCACTCCTAGCACTAGGGAAGGTTGGGGAGAAGGCGCTTCAATTTAGAAGTAACTAAAGTTGAAGTTTTGCCGGAATTCCTGCATTCTTCTGGTACATGGCTGGCTAAGTGCGGTACATTTTTGGTTTGGTGTTGGTCATGAATTGCTCCAGCGCGAAATCTCCCTGAACCCCTTAAGTTTGCTAGCCATGGATCTATTGGAACGAGTTTGGGAAGGTACCGGAATGTTCTTTTCCGGTATCCTGCAAGGCGTTGAACGCAGCCTCACGGGCATGTTCGGTTCGTCGAATGCGCGGCAAATCAAGCGATTTGAGTCGATTGTTGCGCGCATCAACGGGCTCGAAGAGTCGCTGAAGTCGCTGACCGACGTTCAACTGCGCGAGAAAACCTTCGAGTTCCAGAAACGTTTGGCAGACGGCCAGACTTTCGACGACATCTTGGTGGAAGCGTTTGCAGTCTGCCGTGAAGGTGGCCGCCGCTTTCTAAATATGCGCCACTACGATGTGCAGTTGATCGGTGGGATTGTGCTGCATAACGGCATGATTGCCGAAATGGTCACCGGTGAAGGTAAGACGCTGGTCGCAACCTTACCCGCTTACCTGAACGCGCTCGCCAAGCGTGGTTGCCATGTGGTGACCGTCAACGATTACTTGGCACGCCGCGATATGGAATGGATGGCTCCGCTGTACATGGGCTTGGGGCTGACGGTCGGCGCGATTCAAAGCGGCCTTTCGAATGACGAGCGGCAGTTCGTTTATTCGCGCGACATCACCTACGCAACGAACAATGAACTCGGGTTCGACTATCTGCGCGACAACATGCGGTTGGCTGCGCGGGATGACAATCGCTTTCCCAAGCACTTGCAGCAAGTCCAAGGTCCGTTGGCTTATGCGATCATCGACGAAGTTGACAACATTCTGATCGATGAAGCTCGTACGCCGCTGATCATTTCCGGTCCGGCTCACCAAGACATTGGAAAATATGCAGAAGCTGATCGAGTTGCGCGGCAACTCAAGAAAGATCTGCATTTCGTGGTCAGCGAAAAGGATCACACGGTAAACTTGACCGATGATGGTGTGCGCACGGCTGAAAAGCTTGCCGGTGTGGAGAGCTTTTACACCGCCGGCAACATGGAGTGGCCTCACTTAATCGACAACGCCCTGAAGGCTCATCACCTTTACAAGCGCGACGTTAGCTATGTGGTTAAAGAAGGCGCAATCATCATCGTCGACGACTTCACCGGTCGACTGATGGAAGGTCGTCAGTGGAGCGACGGTCTACATCAAGCCGTTGAGGCCAAAGAAGGCGTCAAGATCAAGGAAGAAACACAGACTCTCGCGACGATTACGTTGCAGAACTTCTTCAAGCTTTACACCAAGATCTCTGGCATGACGGGTACCGCCATGACAGAAGCGAACGAGTTTTGGAAGATTTATAAACTCGACGTTATCGCGATCCCAACCAACCGCAAGATGCAGCGTATCGAGTATCCCGATACCATCTTCCTGACCGAAAAAGAGAAATTCGCTTCCGTTGCATCGGACGTCGAGCGCACGATTAAGTGGGATACCCTGTTCCTCAAGGATGGCACGCAATGCTGGGGTGAATTGCTCCGCGAAGACGACAAAGAAGTCACCATCAAGTTGAAGGACACGCGTGAGGACGAAACAGTTCCGCTGAGCAAAATCGATCGGATCGAGCGCAAGGGCCGCCCCGTTTTGATTGGAACGGTCTCGATCGAAAAGAGTGAACAACTGTCTCATCAGCTTGAGCTGCGCGGCATTCCTCACCAGGTTCTGAACGCCAAGCATCATGAGCGTGAAGCGGAAATTATTGCGCAAGCAGGTCGCGTAGGCGCGGTGACCATCGCCACCAACATGGCTGGTCGTGGTACGGACATTATTCTCGGTGGAAATCCAGAGACCATGGCTTGGGCTCAATTGCAGCACAAGTACCCAACGCGTCTGGACGTGCCCCGCGACGAATGGGAAACATTGGTCAAAGAGATCGATGAACGCGAAAAGATGAAAGTCGCGGGCGTTAAAGTCAAGCAACTTGGTGGTTTGTACGTGATCGGAACCGAACGGCACGAATCACGGCGGATCGACTTGCAGTTGCGTGGTCGTTGCGGTCGCCAAGGAGATACCGGTAGCAGCCGCTTCTACTTGTCGCTCGAAGATGACCTGATGCGAATTTTCGCTGGCGATTGGGTTCGCGCGATGATGAGCAAACTCGGTATGGGCGACGGCGAACCGATTGAAAGCTCGTTCGTCAGTCGTCGTATCACTGCCGCTCAAAAGAAAGTTGAAGAACGCAACTTCGAGATTCGCAAGAATCTACTTGAATACGACGAGGTGATGGACCAGCAACGCAAGCGGGTCTACTCGTACCGCCAGCAGATCCTGGAAGGTGTGACATGCCGACAACTGGTGCTGGAGCAGATCACGCAACAGATCGAACATTACGTCAAGACTTACACCGATCCGATCTTCAACGCCGAAGCCTACACCAAGTGGGCAAGTGCCAAGCTGGCTTGCCAGCTCGAACCGCGTGACTTTAGAAGCATCGATCCCGGCACCGCCGCAATCTACGCTCAAGATGCCGCCGAACGTTCGGCTGAGACGCAAGTCTTGGATGCAATTGAAGAGAACCTGCCTGAGGGCGAAGACGAGAGCGAATGGAATTGGGAAGCGTTGGCTAAGTGGTGCAACACCCGCTATGGCACCAACTACTCAACCAATGACCTGAAGAAGATCCCGCGTTCAAACATCGATGAAAAGATGATCGAGCGAGTCTACGAACGGCTGCACGCAGTTGATCTTAGCGAAGGGGCTGCCCTGCTGCACGAAGACTACGGCCTGCAGATGCTAACTGGGTGGATGAAGAACAAATTCAGTATTGATGTTCCGATCGAAGAGCTTCGCGGAAAAGAGCCCGAGGAGATTCGCAAGAAATTGATCACCTTGGCTGAGGCAGCCTACCGTCAAAAAGAATCCGAGTATCCTGTCCTCGTAGGCCTGACACGTTTCGGTCGCGTCGTTGGTAACAATCAATTCCAACTCGATCAAGAATCCCTGGCCAATTGGGCTGCAGCTCGATTCAATGCCACCATTTCGCCTACGGAAGCCATCGGTAGCACTCTGAACGATGTGCGCGAAGTACTGGTCAACTACAGCGTCGCCAGTTACCAGACGGCCGAAGCAACTGCGACTAAAGCCAAAGAAAAAGTCGCTCAGCTCTATCGTGGCCACAACGCCAAGTCCACCGTGAAGGAAGCTTCAGGCGGCAATGGAGCTATCGGTTCACTGGCCGATTGGTTTGACGAAAACCTCAAGCTAAAGCTTGAGCCGGAAGCGTTGGCAAAGTTTGATCAAGAAACGCTTGAACGCCACGTTCAACAAGCCATCGATGACCGTTTCCATCCTGAGATCCGCCGCATGGAGCGCCAAGTCCTACTGAGCATTGTAGACGCGGCTTGGAAAGACCATTTGCTGGCCATGGATCACCTCCGCAGCGCGATCAGCCTTAAGAGCTACGCTCAGATGGACCCGAAAGTCGAATACAAACGCGAAGGCATGCGAATGTATGGCCAAATGTGGTTTGCCATCGGCGAACGCATGACGGATCTGATCTTCCGCATGGAGCACTTGGACGAGGAGTTTGTGAATAGCACTTGGGTCGAGACCACCGCCCGACACGACGCTCCGCCTTCGCCGATCCTGCAACAGCAAGCTGAAGACCTTGCCGCGGCCGATCGTGCGGGAACAAGTGCCGAACCGCAGCGCGTGGAACCGATACGCAACGACGGCGTTAAAGTTGGCCGAAACGATCCTTGCCCTTGTGGTAGTGGCAAGAAATACAAAGCGTGCCACGGTCGCAATTAGCCTGCCCTGGTAGCGCAATGCATCAACGGCTTATTGATTTTGTGAGCCGTCGACCCTAGCCGCGAGTCTCGAGGTTTGGTGCGTGCATGGATTCGATTCGTGCCAATGCAATTTGTGCTGGAAATCATTGTGCATTGGCAGGTTTATAGGTAATGAACGATTGCTCCTTCGGTCACCCGCGGCTAGCGCCCTCGGTTCACACTGACCGTGGAGCAATAAATCAGCAAGTCGTCAATCATTTAGGGAGATCTGAGCCCCTCGAAAGCCTTGACGGCTTCCGCTACGACAGGAATGCGAGCAACTTTTTATCCACTCAGCAGGAGGCTGGTAGTTGATGCCGTGGTTGCTGAATTTCATCTATGCAGCCTTCCTTGCAGTAGCTTCCCCCTGGCTGCTCTATCGAGCCATCACCACTGGACGCTATCGTGAAGGTTGGTCACAAAAACTAT
>JANRMD010000097.1:0-6800 GCA_033761895.1 Pirellulaceae bacterium
TCGGCTTTCTTCAAATGCTCGACGGCGGTCGTCGCGGCTTGCACGAGGCGGGGATCTTTCGCAACCTGCGACTGGACTACAATCATCTCTCGCTGGGCGTTTCCAATTGATTGGCCAAGAATAGTTGCTTCTTGTTTCGCAACTTGTGGCACTACATAGGTTGGCCGCTGCATGTAGTAGTGCATATCTCGGGCGTACTGCCGAGAATGCTGAACGTTGCGGGACGTTCGCTGATTCTCGAAAAACCCTAGTTCGGGGCGAGAGTGCCGGTCGACGGACGACCGAACATTCTGAGCGAGTGACGGACTCGCGAAGGCAAGGCACAACGGAACCGACAAAAGCAACATTCGAATCATCTCTGAATCTCCTGGAGAGGACTTCGCCACCGGTCGCACAAAATAGATGTGCATATCTCCCGATCGCATCTGTCAGGTTGGACGCTCGCCAAATGAGTCTTCTTCACGACAAAGCAGGCTTCAATTTCGCTTTACGCGAAATCGAGACACCGTGGCACACTGCACGCTTTTGACCGCACACAAGCGTGCATCGTTGGAAGGCGAATTTACCCTTCGCTGTTCGCACTTCTGACTCTACTGCGAATGCTCGCTGGAGAATCGATCTTTCATTCTCAAGAAATAGACCTCGAAAGCGTGATAGGAAACCATTGCTAGTCCCAAGGTTACAAGCGACATCCCCATCACGTACACAACGCTTCCCAATGCGAGGTTTGAGTCTATTCCGCAGAAGACAGTAAAAGGCAAAAGGCTCGCTAGAGGAAGTTGAATCACGTACATTCCGTAGCTGTACTTGCCGAGTACGCGAAAGTGACGAGCGCTGACCATGCTTACGATCGCCGACTTTCGGCGGCTCAGCAAAACAATGGCCATGAAGCAGAAACAGAATAATGGGCAAAGGGTATTGGGCAGCTCAAGCCATCGCTGTCCCAGTAACCTTGCTATTGCTATCAAGATTGCAAGCACAGGAAGACCA
Source organism: Pirellulaceae bacterium (assembly GCA_033761895.1). Taxonomy (GTDB): domain Bacteria; phylum Planctomycetota; class Planctomycetia; order Pirellulales; family Pirellulaceae; genus Aureliella. Next base: position 991 of record JANRMD010000097.1, read on the forward strand.
ATCCATGAGAAACGAACTATCCATGGTCGATAGTCTATGCGATCGATCACTTGAGCTAAGAACGCACCAATCAACAGCGAGTCCGCTCGAAACAATGTGAACACATCCAGCGATACATCGGTTCCGCTGAACAGTGCCGTAAAGGTTCGTGCCGTAACAACCGCAGCAATGCCAGCGATCGTAAACCATGCGAGACTCTTCCGCGATAGCCACAGGACAATGAGCGGCCAAACCAAATAAAAGTGCTCTTCGATGGCTAGGGACCAGAAATGATCCATAGGCCCAAAGCACCACTGGTTGACCCACGACATGTACAAATTTGAGGTGTAGGTCCAAAGATAGCCCTGCAATGCCAGTGGGCGTTCAAACTCCTTCGTTCCTGTAAGCCATGGAACAATGAACAGGAATAGCAATAGCGACAGGAAGTACAGCGGAAAAATACGAAGCGTGCGTCGAACGTAGAAATTTCGAAGGTAACATGGCTTGCTTTTTGTCTTGAGAAGGATTCCCGTGATCAAGAACCCAGAGAGCACGAAGAAAAGGTCGACTCCCCGCGAACCAATTTTCGAAAGAGAAGCCACGTCTGCAATCCATGGCACCGATTTGGGCTCGAGCATTTGGCAGAACCGATAGATCGTCACTACCAGTATCGCAAGTCCCCGAATGCCATCGAGAGCCAGGCAATGGGAACCAACAGTCCAAGCGAGATCATCGTTATTTGGTTTCGATCCCGTCATATTCGATCCAGTTTATGCCTGTTCGTTTTTCTCACCGTCGGCTAGCACCCCTTTTCCAAACCTTCGCGGTGGTAATTGGATGCCACAAACGACGACCTGCTTCAATGAATTTGTTGTTCCGCAGGATAAATGATGAAGGAAGAGGTGCTTTGCTGCATCCAAGCAGTCGTTGAGTTTTGAGGCAATTCACTTGGGATACGGCTACTTGAACATTAGAAACCTATTGAAGAAGGCTAGAAATGGCTGCGATCTATGCCTGAGTACGATTGGATTTAAACAGTCTGACCGGAAGATCCGTAGTGACGCACACAAGTTCTGGCATAACCACTCGGCAACAGACTTTGGCGTCAATTCCCACTGGAAGGGTTGCGGCATTTTTAGCCAAGACGATGATCGCTGGATGTCGATCGGCCAACGCCATCTTTTGATGCTGCAGCGAATGAGTTTTTCTCTAAACGGGAGCCTATCCTCACCATCGCGTTTTTCCTCAGTTCTTGAATGGGGCTGTGGCGGAGGTGCAAACGCGGTAGCCTTTGGGGGGGGCGCGGATTCATTCATAGCAGTCGACATTTCGCAGAGTAGTGTGGACGAGTGCTTACGCCAGATGAAGGCTCACGGAATGGGGAACGGAACGGGGATTGTGGTCGATATCCATCAGCCTGAAAAAGTGCTCAGCTCGGTTGGTCAAGTCGACGTTGTGATTTGCACTTACGTGTTTGAAGTGCTACCGTCAAAAACCTATGCAACGCGATTGGTCCGTTTGTTCCATGACCTTCTGAAGCCAGGCGGCGTGGCACTTGTGCAAATTCGATATGCGACTTCACGTAAATCGACTCAGGGGAGGAGTTGGGGGTACCGATTTGGTTTCACCAAAATGGTCGCTTTCTTCCTGGACGAGTTTTGGTTGCTGGCAACTCAAATAGGATTTCGGCCCGGCTCGATTGAGCTCGTACCCAATGATGAAACGGTAATTGACGAGCGGTACGCCTATTTTATTCTTGAGAAACCAGCTTCGATCGATTAATCGACTGGCTTCACTCTCGCCAACTGCGAAGTCGAAGGGCGTTTGCCACAACGAAGAAACTTGAAAGACTCATCGCGACTGCCGCAATCATGGGTGAAAGGCTGAGTCCAAACCATGGACGGAACAGTCCTGCTGCCATCGGAATCAGAATGACATTGTATCCGAAAGCCCAAAAGAGATTCTGCCGAATGTTCGTCATGACAGACTTGGCCAACCGAATGGCCTTTCGAATAACTAGAAGTTCTCCCGACATGGCTATCACATCCGCCGTTTCGATCGCCAGATCAGTCCCCGTCCCCATCGCGATCCCGACATCAGCTACCGGCAAGGCTGGCGCGTCGTTGATTCCGTCCCCTACAAATGCCACTCGTTTTCCGTTCGCTTTAAGACCTTGAATCGTCCCCGCCTTTTCGTTTGGCTTAACCTCGGCAAAGACAAGCGTGTCTGCGATGCCGCATTGCTTAGCGATTGTTCTTGCAGTGCGAGCATTGTCGCCTGAGATCATGGCAATCCGATACCCGTCGTTAGTCAGTAGTTGAATCACAGTTGGAGCTGATTCCTTGATTGGATCAGCGACCGTTAGTGATGCAGCCAGTTGATTGTTCACAGATGCGAAAAACAGCCCATTTCCCGCCAAAACGGCTGATTCCCTGAGCTCTCGCACCGGCGAAAGATCGACCTCGTGTTGCGTAAGTAGTCTCTCGGAACCAATCAAAACAGAATCGCTGTTGGAAAGCTTGGCTTCGACCCCTTCACCGGGTAGCGCTTGAAACGAGACGACCTCCAACGAGGTTTGGCAACCTCGCTTTCTTGCTTCTTGAACCACAGCGATTGCAAGCGGATGTTCTGATTTGATCTCGATCGCAGCCAGCTCTGCAAGGAGAGTATTTGAATCGAAGCGACCAAAAACTTGGAAGTCTACGAGGTTTGGTTTGCCGTGTGTGAGTGTTCCAGTCTTATCAAACGCGATCGTCGAAACCTCACTCAACGACTGGATGGCTTCCGTCGATCGGAACAAGATTCCAAATTGTGCTGCTTTACCAGTTCCAACCATCACGCTGACTGGAACTGCCAGGCCCATCGCGCACGGGCAAGCGATGATCAGAATCGCAACCGCATGAACCAGCGCTTTGTCGAGCGAACCACCAGGAACCAAGAACAACCAAGTTAAAGCAGTTGTCAATGCAATTGCCAGAACGACCGGGACGAAGTAGGCAACGACTTGGTCGGCAACGTTTTGGATACGAGGTTTCGAAGCCTGGGCCTGTTCAACAAAGGAAATAATCTTGGAAATCGTCGTGTTTGCACCTATGGCCGTTGCGCGAAACTGAATTGTTCCGTTGCCATTCATTGTCCCAGCCACGACAGTATCCCCAGGACCTTTCGTAACCGGCATTGGTTCACCAGTGACCATGCTTTCGTCAACAAAGGTGGAACCACTCTCGACAACGCCATCCACTGCGATAGCCGACCCGGGACGCACTTCGACCAGATCATTCAACTCCAGTTCCTCCGCAGAGATCGATAGGCAAACGCCATTTCGAACTACGGTTGCTGACTTCGGAACAAGATTCAACAGCAACTTCATCGCATCGGAAGCTTGATGCCGAGATCGCGTCTCAAGCAGCTTGCCAAGAAGTACGAGCGTGATAACAACCGCTGAGGATTCAAAATAGACATGTTTAGAGTCAGAAGGAACGAGATTGGGCCAACAAGTCACTACGAAACTGAATGCAAATGCGGCGATCGTTCCTAAGAGAACCAAGGCATTCATATCAGGCGTTAACGCCATTAAACTCTTTATCCCAAGTCGCAGAAATCGACGACCAAACCAAAATTGGACTGGGGTTGCCAGTCCAAACATGACCCAATTCCATCCCTGCATGGGCAACCAATTCATCATTTGATTCATCAGTTGATCCGAAAGCATCGGGGCCATAGCGACAAGGAATAGCGGAATCGTGAAGAAAGCTGCTCCGATGAGATTTCGCTGAAGCTCGAACACCTCTTGATCATGGCGGGACTCCATGCTTTGCGAAGTTGGATGGGCCAGTTCAAAAGGCTCATATCCTAGCCTTACAATCGATCCTCGAATGACATCCAATTCATCGCTTTTGGGGGAATGCTTCAGTACGATCCGCGCCCGCTCGGTGGCGAGATTGACAGACGCTTCCGCAACAAACGGAATCTTCTTGAGTCCGTTCTCAACGCGACGCACGCAGGCCGCACATGTCATTCCACCGACGCCAATTTCGAAAGAAGCCGTTGATGATTTCATTCGTAAGTAAATTAAGCTCGTGTGTCGAGGGAGGCCTCATAGCCTGCATCAATGACGGCTGAGGAAATAGTCGTCGCGTCCGCCGTGCCATGCACGACTGCGGTTTCTAGGTCCAAATCGACATCTACTGCGTCCACGCCAGGCACATTCCTTATTGCATTCTCGACTGCCTTGCGGCAATGGTTGCACGTCATTCCAGATACCTGAAAAACCATTCGGTTGGTTGACGAAGACATCAGCGCTCCTTGTCCCTTTTTTCTCTATCGATCACACATTTCTAACAAGTCCACAACATCCCGAAGCGTTGGATGCCGCAACGCGACTGCCTCTTCAAATTTTTTTGATTTCCGTGAAGCCCGATGAAATCTACGGCATCTACCATGTATTCGTGAACATTAAGCTCTCTGGCCTCTCTGGCTTGACCGAGGTCGTTACATGGGTGCCAGAACGGCGTTTTCCTTTTTTCCGCATCAGCGATATCGGGATGGGATTGCCATGGCTAGTGCCCGAAGGCAAGTCACAAATCACCTGCGACATCGGCTGCTTTATCAATGAAGCGACTTGGGCCAAAAGCGATGAAGCTCTGACAAACGATTGCTTGGAAGCACTAGAGCAAATGATCCCAGGCATTCGGCCTCGTTTTTGCGGTAGTAGAGTCGTCCGCGTGCCGCTGGCGTACCCCATTTTTCGCACGGAATATGAGGAGCAACGCCGCGCTTTTGCGATGTCGTCAGGCGTGAAGGGCCTCCTAAGTGTTGGGAGAAATGGGGAATTTGCTCACATTTTGATGGAGGATGTATACTGGAGAACTCGTTGGAAACTGGCGGAATTCCTGGGGGATTCGTGTTAGAAGCCGCTGTTACCTTGGTCCGGTTTGAAAAAATACAGACTTGCGATGAAGGTTTGCCGCACCTTCGGCATCCAATGAGTAAGTTCACGAAAATCCAGTTACACCCACAACCTCTTGAGTAATTCGACGATCATGTTTTCGACACCCTTCAGATATTTGCTGCTCATGGCTGTTGCCATCGGCCAAGTGTTTGGTGGTGTGTCCTGTTGCTGCCTCGGACGGATGATCGAATCGAGATTGGGAGTCCAGTCTGCGATTGCTGTCTCCGCGATCACAGGCCCAGAGGGTGCGGTCGCGAAGGATCGCGCCCGATGCCCCAGGTGCATGTCAAAAGGCGGCGAAACTGCAAAGGCTTCAAAGATCGCTTCGGCTCTGGAAAAAGGGAAGCGATGTGGTAGCCCTGAATGTCGTTGCTCGAAGCAGACGCTGATCGCGGACACCCCAAAAGCAGTTGAAGGATTGTTGGTCAAGCACCAGGAATGCTTCATCGACCTCGTCCCTGACTGTCTCTGTTTGGGTGGTGAGCGCGCAACTGGGTGTCTTCTTACCTATGCAATACCGCTTCGTCACGGAGGAAACTCTTGGCAGTCGGTAGCTTGTGTGTGGCGAATCTGAACGAAACGGACTTTCGGTTTTTAGTCTGTTCAATTTCGTTCCAGTTTTTTCGTCACAATCATAGGTGAATCATGTTCATGAAAATCGCATTGTTGGGTGTTTTGTTATTCGGTTCCGCTTCCTTTGCCTCGTCGCCTAGAATCGCGATGGGTCTCGGCGAAACCGCTGTGTCTTCGTCCAAAGCTGAGCCAGTTTGCTGCATCAAGAATGCATACTGCTGCTTGGACAAGCGTCCGTGTTGCCGCCGCTAGTTATCAACAGCGGTGAATTCGAAAGACTGCATGCGATCTTTCGCATGCAGTCTTC
>JANRMD010000098.1:0-12157 GCA_033761895.1 Pirellulaceae bacterium
CGTTCGGTTTCTCACTAACTTGAGACGCGGTGGCGAATGGCGACGAGGGCTAAGGTTGTTAGCAGCCTACGCTTCGCCGAGTCGCAACATCCCGGCTGGCTGGTCCTCGAAATGCTTGACGCATTCCGCTACCAATTTATCATCCCGTTCCACAATTTCCCGTATCAAAAGTACACCGTTTCAATTGAACTACCTCTCGCACGCTTACAAGTACCTGGACGATCCCTATTTTGTGGCAGGGACTTCGTTGCCAGATTGGATGAGCGTCGTTGACCGGCGAAATCGGGCGCGGAGCCAGCGGGCGGAGTTAGTGCTTGACGATGCGGATCCTCGCGTGGTTTCGCTGGCACGAGGCGTGATGCGGCATCACCACGATGACCGCTGGTTTCATCAAACGGAGCAGTTCGCGGCGCTCAGCACGGGGTTCGCGGTCGAACTTCGCGCTCTGCTGATCGAGCAAAGTGGCCATCAGGCGGGTTTTGTTGGACATATTGTCGTGGAACTGCTGCTCGACTCGGTACTCAGCGACGACAATCCCGACTATCTTATGGGGTACTACGCGGCCATCGAGTCGCTCGATGTGAGGCTGGTCCAAGAAGCGGCCAATCGAGTCTGCACGAAGCCCTTTGATGCGCTGGCGATGCTCATCCCAAGATTTTTGCAAGAACGTTTTTTGGCGGACTACACCGCCGATGACCGTTTGTGGATGCGACTGAATCACGTGATGCGCCGCGTCGGCTTACCACCGCTGCCCGAATCCGTAATATCATGGCTGGCCGACGCTCGAGTGCGAGTTCGCCGCGCTTCGCTAGACTTACTGACTGAACCAAACAACCCGACTAACCCTGAACCTGAACAACCTAGAGAATCTACACAACCTTAGAGGAGCACGAAATGAAATATGGTATGAACTTGTTGCTATGGGGCGGTGAACTGAACGACAGCATGCTACCGACGCTCGAAAAACTGAAGTCGTTTGGTTACGACGGAGTCGAATTGCCGATGTTCAATCTCGACCTCGACTACGCCGCATGGGGCAAGAAGCTGGACAATCTTGGTTTGCAGCGCACGGCTGTAACGGTCCGCAACTTGGAAGACAATCCGATCAGCCCCGATGCAGCAGTTCGCGCCAAAGGCGTAGAACTCACCAAACGCACACTTGATTGCTGCGCCGCAGTCGGAGCGCAAACTCTGGTCGGACCTTACCATTCGGCCATCGGTCACTTCACAGGAGTCGGACCAACCAAGGACGAATGGAAGTGGGGCGTTGAGAGTATGCGCCAAGTGGCTGAGCATGCCGGCAAAGTGAAAGTCATGCTGGGTGTCGAAGCTCTCAATCGTTTCGAATGTTATCTACTGAACGCGCATGCTGACTCGGCCAAATTTGCTCGCGAAGTCAATCATCCTTCGTGTCGCATCATGTACGACACATTCCATAGCAACATTGAAGAGAAAGATATCGGCAAGACCTTTGACGAGATCAAAGACATGCTGATCCATATCCATATCAGCGAGAACGATCGCAGCACGCCTGGAGCGGGCAATATTCGCTGGAAAAAGAATTTCGAAGCCATCGGTAAGATCGGCTACAAAGGCTGGTTGGTGATTGAAGCCTTCGGTCTTGCACTGCCTGAACTGGCCGCTGCGACGAAGATCTGGCGACGTATGTTCGATGATGAATTGAAGCTCGCCAAAGAGGGGCTTGAGTTCATGAAGGCTCAGGTTGCCAAGCACTGCAAGGGTTAACCTTGCTTGCGTCCATGGTAGCGGAAGCCGTCAAGGCTTTCGAGGGCCACCACAATACTCTCGAAATGCTTGACGCATTCCGCTACCAGACTACTCGAGATGCCTGATGCATTCCGCTACGAGATTGCTCGAAATGCTTGACGCATTCCGCGACCAGACATTATCCCTTCGTACTTTGAAATCTCTCAACTGAAGGAGCCAAAATGCGAGTTCTATTCTGGATCAGTGCGATTGTACTTGCTGTAGTTCCATCGTTAGCCAGTGCCCAAAATCGGGACCGCAACACGATGGTGCTCAACGATCGCCAACGTGTTGTCGATGATGGTTACTGGATTTACAACAACCTCGACAAGGGCTTTGAAGAAGCCAAGAAATCCGGTAAGCCGCTATTGGTCGTCTTTCGCTGCATTCCGTGCGAAGCCTGTGCACAGCTCGACGAGCAAGTGGTCGAAAAGAACCCTGCGGTTCGCAAGCACCTAAGCAATTTCGTCTGCGTGCGCGTCGTGCACGCTAACGGCATGGACCTATCCCGTTTTCAATTCGACTACGATCAGTCTTGGGCAGCGTTCTTCTTGAATGCCGACGGGACCATCTATGGTCGTTATGGAACACGATCGCATCAGCACGACTCCGAGGATGATGTTTCGCTGGATGGTTTCCTTGATACGATGCAATCGGTACTCGCATTGCACAAGCAGTTCCCCGAAACAAAGTCCTCGCTTGTCGCCAAAACAGGGCCGAAATCGGAAATTGCAAGGCCGGAGGAATTTTCGAAGCTAAAAGAGAAGTACACATCGTCCTTGAACTACGGCCCCGAGGTCGCTCGTAGTTGCATTCACTGCCATCAAGTCGGTGAGGCCTGGAAGGAGCACCATTGGATTGACAAGAAGTCGGTTCCCACAGAGCTGATCTATGCTTATCCGAATCCCAAGATCTTCGGTTTGATTATGGATCCCACGAAGGCTGCGACGGTGAAAAGTGTGGTTGAGGGCTCGCTGGCAAGTGAAGCTGGTTTCCAAGCTGGCGATAAACTGGTGTCACTTGAAAAGCAACCGTTGGTATCCGTGGCTGACATCCAGTGGATTCTGCATCAGCGCAAAGAAGCGGGAAGCATATCGTTTGTGATTTCACGCGCTGGCACAAGCAAAGAACTGGCTATGAAGCTGCCTGAAAACTGGAAAGAGCTCGACGACATCTCTTGGCGGGCCAGCTCTTGGGGATTGCGACGGATGGTAACAGCCGGTTTGGTATTTGAAACGGTCGCTGAAGAGCAGCGCAAAGAACTTGGACTGGCATCGCAAGCGGTGGGTCTGCGTATCAAGCATGTTGGGCAATTCGGCGCTCACGCGGCTGGCAAACGAGCTGGATTTAAGCAAGACGATATTGTTACCCAAATCGATGGTATCCAACGACCGATGACGGAGAGTGCTCTTATCGCCCATTTACTGCGAACGAAACGACCTGGCGACTCCGTCGCTGTCAGCCTCGTTCGCGAAGGTAAGCCAATCAAGTTGGAGCTGCCAATCCAAGAGTAAGCTGCGCAGTCGTGAATGCTCGATGTGTAGCTAAACAAGGCAAAATAGTTGACCTGTTCTTCGGAGCGCGGGCGTCCTCGCCCGCTGAACCCGCCAGGTGATTGGACAACAGCAAAGAATCAAACTGTTTTCTACAAAGCGAGATCGACAAACTCACTTGCAAGATACTTAGTCCGAGCGGGCGAGGACGCTCGCGCTCCGCAAAACCGGTAACCAACATTGGCAAGCGTCTTAGAACGCTAACGACTAGGCGCATGTACAACTAACAAATGAAAGTGTTTGATGAAACTTGATTGGGATCCGGAGATCGATACGCCTGCAACGGTCGCTGTTATTGGCGGCGGACCTGTTGGCGTGGAAGCTGCTCTCTACGCGCGATTCTTGGGCTACTTCGTTATCTTGTTCGATGCTCGCAGAGTCGGTAGTCGGTTGGTGCGGTGGGGCGAACTGCCGATGAAAGTTCCGTTTGGTGAAGCCACCAGCACGTTGGGACTGGCTGCCCTGGAAGCGCAAGGCGTGGCTCAGGATTTACCCGCCGCCGATGCAATCGTTACCTATCGCGAGTACATCGAAAAGTATGTGACGCCGATTGCCAAAAGCGATCTACTCGAAGAGTGCATTCACATCAATTCGCCGGTCATCTCTGTTAGCCGCGCTCACTATCAAAAGTTCCAACCCGCTTCCATCGAAGACCGCTCTGAAGACGAGTTCCGGTTGCTGTTAAATGGCAAGGTGCGCGGCGAGTTCACGCAGTTGGCTGATATTGTGCTCGATTGCTCGGGCGCTGGTCGCATACCGGCGGGCATCGGTCCCGGCGGTGGCATGGCGATTGGCCAAGTTGCCTTAAGCGAACATTTCGAAGTTGGGCCTCGCGATTTGAGCGATAAGGATCGCGATCGCTTTGTTGGAAAGCACACGGTGCTCTTTGGCTCAGGACCAGTCGCTTGTCGCAATGCGGCGCAGTTTATCGCGCTTGCTCAAGATAATCCAAACACTAGATTGACCTGGGTTATTCCTAAAGACGTCACGCATCAAGAGTGGTTAGCGGAAACAGCTAAGGTCAGCGCCGATCTTGCGATTGAAGCGAGCCGTATCTTATCGGGTGACTGCACTGGAGCGGTGCACATCGATGCTTGGGGAGCCGAGTCGCTGGCTCGCGATAGCCACGGCAAATGGCAGATTAAGCTGCTCGTTACCGAGGAAGACACTGCCGATTTGGAAGCCGATGTCGTGTTGGTTACCGATTTGCATGATCCATGGCGTTTTGCGGACGGTCTAGGTATTGAGCTTTGCCCACATCAGCGGCTAACGACTGCTGGTACACAGTGGCTGGCAAAGCAAACGCCTGACCAATTGACGATTTCTCCGGAGAGCTTCATTACCAGCGAGCCGCATTATTATGTGCTTGGCCGCAAGAGTGTCAGTGGAGATGCGAGGTTCAGTTTTGAACACGCGCGCCAACAGATTCAGCAAGTCTTTGGACTGGTCGGTGGCCGGCCGGATTTGAATGTCTATAAAACGATCGAGCGACAGCCGAATTAAATTCACCCCAGGCAGGATGCCTAGGCTACGTCACCGGTCGACCGCAGTGATTGCTTTCAAACCAAAACGGGGTTGCGTTTGCATAAGTGGCGGGTTCAGCGGACGGGGACGTCCGCGCTCCAGAAATCCGGACCAGCGGACTGGAACATCGACAGGCACTGCCTGGAAACTACTTGCTTGAAAGTGAGTGACATCGGGCGTCCCCGCCCGCGCTCCGAAAAATCGGTCATCCACATTGGCGAGTTTCTAAGGTATCTAGCAATGTGTTCAGTTTCGTGTTCATATGATTTTTAAGCTTGTGACCCAAGGTAGTTGGATGGCACGCTCAGAGGCTCTGCGAAGGGCGTGGCGAACTACGCTAGAACCACGCCGTCCACATTAGATTTTTGGGATAAACCGCAGTGCGTTAGCACCGGTTTCTGCCGCGGAAACTGGTGCTAACGCACTGCGGTTAATAAGCCCGACCCAAATTCTCAAGCTGGACAGCGCACTAGCACTACTACTTCAAATCGCCTCACTCAGAACAAAGTACTTTTGGGGGTCAGAAAACAATATTCAAAATTTGTCAAATCTAAACCTACCGATTTTTACCACTTTTCTGGAGTGCCAGATGTCAGATGGGAATGAACCGCATCCGCTAGATGATTTTGAATTCGGTGCAGCGACACCAATCAATGACTCTCGCACACGAGCGCACAAGCCGCTACTGAGAATCAGCGTCATTGTTGCAGCCCTGTCATTCGGCGCTGTGTTTGTGTTTTCGTTGCTTGGAAATAATGCTCCGTTCAATTCAACCATGCAACAAGTCTGTTATGGGGTCAGCAATGTTTCAGCGATGATTATGCTAGCCGCATGCTGTGGGATCTTGTTCGCTTATCGATTGCCACATCTCGATCCGGCGCAAATACGGAACGGAGCGCTGGCTGCAAGTGGGTGGATGTCGAATCGCTTTATAGTGCTAGTCGGGGTTAACATCATCGGAATTCTGATGATATGGGCCAGCGTGTTTTTCTTGTCAGGACTGTTTGGAGTTTACTTTGCGGTGCCGCTCGGTTTCGCCCTGCTCTGCTTGACTGGATTGGCAGCCACGATGGCGATCATTCATCGTGGCTATTTGCGCGGTTACGCCGTCGGTACGTTGGCAGTGCTTATCATGCTGATTAACGGCAATCTTCCGATGATGTTGATGTTTGGTGGGGGATTCGGAGGTGGGATGGGCGGCGTGGCAGGATTCTCAGTTGGAATCGCAGGCATGCTGACTATCGCGCCGTTGATCGGCTTAGTATGCGCTGGGTATGTAGCCTTGATTGAGCGGTTTACTCACGAGACCAAATAAATCGTTAGTTTTGCCACGCATAAAATCGTTTAACCGGTAGCCATCGGCGACGCCAGCATGCATAGCTCAAACTCATGCACTCAGTTACACTGTGGGCTTAGCATACTGAGAGCTAAGCACGCTGTGGGCTAAGCGATTCAGTGAAACATAATCCGATTTATCCTTAGAGGGTTCAGATACATGCCGAAGATCACCGTTGAAGGCGCAGGGGAATTCGAAGTACCAGCAGGCAAGCGTTTAGTACTTGCTCTTTGCGAAGAGGCCGGTATTGACCAGTTGCACGCTTGCGGTGGCAATGCCCGCTGCACAACGTGTCGCGTCGAATTTATCGAAGGTGAGCCAACAGAAATGCGGCCGGCTGAGAAGGCTTGTATGGAAGCTCGCGGGCTAAGCGGCGTGCGACTCAGTTGCCAAATATTGTGCGATCACGATATGTCGGTACGCGCGATCAGTCGTTTTGAGGGCAGCGGACGTAAAGATGCAGGCAGTCCCGTTGCTCCTGAGTTGACTTGAATCTGGGCTTCGTAGCTTGGGACAAAGTAGCTTGGGACCATTTGTCCCGAGCGTGCAGTCTTTGTTTTCAGCTTGTCGTTACTCAATGAGCAATTTCGATTCCCTCGATTCAATAGCCGTAAAGGTTTTCGAGGGCCACAGCAGTACTCTCGAACTGCTTGAGAACGATTGAATTACTGAGGCACCGTGAGCCGACGGCGCTAGCGGTCTGTTTTCTTAGTGAGCCGACGGCGCTAGCCGCGGGTGATCGAAGGAGCAATCGTTCATCACCTATAGTCCTGCCAATGCAGCCAGTTCAACTTGCATTGGAACGAGCCCAATCCATGCACGCGTTAAACTTCGAGACCCGCGGCTAGCGCCGACGGCTCATTAAATAAACAGGCCCTTAGCGCCGACGGCTCACAAACTCACTAGCCGCGGTACTCTCGAAATGCTTGCCATACTACGCTAACAACTCCTTGATCACGTTTCCATGGACGTCGGTCAGGCGATAATCGCGTCCTTGGAAACGATAGGTCAAACGAGTGTGATCCATGCCCAGCAAATGCAAGATGGTGGCTTGTAGATCGTGCACGTGGACAGGGTTTTCGGTAACTCCAAAACCCAACTCGTCCGTGACTCCATAGTCAAAGCCACCCTTCACGCCACCGCCAGCCATCCACATGGAAAAGCAATCTGGATAGTGGTCGCGGCCAAGAATGTCTCCTTTGGCGGTGCGACCTTCGCGAAATGGAGTCCTACCGAACTCGCCGCCCCACACGATCAAGGTGTCGTCGAGCATTCCGCGTTGCCGCAGATCCTCGATCAACGCAGCGACCGGCTTGTCCATGGTGGCACACTTCTTGGTTAGTCCTTCACCGATGCCTTCGCCTGCTCCGGTGCCATGGAAATCCCAGCCCCAGTCAAACAACTGCACAAAGCGCACACCTGATTCCACCAAGCGTCGCGCGAGCAAGCAGTTATTCGCGAGGCTGCTATCGCCGGGCTTAGCACCGTAAGCGTCGAGCGTCTCTTGGGACTCGCGCGAAATATCCATCACTTCCGGCACGCTAGTTTGCATGCGGTACGCTAGTTCGTACTGCGAGATACGCGTCTGCGTTTCGGGGTGGCCCATCGACTGCGCTTGCAGTGAATTCAGTTCACCAAGAGCATCGAGGGTCAAACGCCGCAGCTTGCTGTCCATGCCCGGTGGGTTCGAAGCGAACAGAACCGGTTCGCCTTTGGATCGGCACTGCACGCCTTGGTGAATGCTCGGTAGAAAACCGCTTCCAAAGGAGCTGCGACCACCGTTCGGTTGCACTCCGCTGGAGATCAAAACTACGAACGCGGGCAAGTCGTCATTCTCAGAGCCCAAGCCATATGTAACCCATGACCCCATCGATGGCCGTCCCGCTCGGGGCGAACCAGTGTAGATCAGTAGTTCTGCCGGCGCGTGATTGAATTGCTCGGTGTGCATCGAGTGCACCACGCACATCTCATCCGCGACGCGCTGGAGATTGGGAATCGCAGCTGACATCCACATGCCGTTCTTGCCGACTTGTTTGAACGGTTGTGGCGTACCGAGCAGCGTTGGCACTCCGGTGGTGAACGCAAACTCGCGGCCTTTCAAAAACGAATCTGGACAATTCTCGCCATTGCGTTTGATCAACTCAGGCTTGTAATCGAACAGGTCCAAGTTGGGCGGCGAGCCGGTCATGTGCAAATAAATGACACGCTTGGCTTTGGCAGGGAAATGCGTCTTCGCAGCCGTCTTTTCGCTCGCTTTGGAACTTGAATCCGATAGCAAGCTGCTCGCAGCGATTGCGCCAAGTCCCAGCGAGCCTTGCTGCAAGAAGTAGCGTCGGGTCCGCTGTTGCATGTGTTCTAGAATTGGGTCCATGTTGGCCTACCTCTTCATCAAGACTTCATCTAAGTTCAATAAAACATTGCAAACCGCTGTCCATGCGGCCAACTCAACAGGGTCGGCTGATTCTGGCAATTTGCCCAGCGGATCGGTAGCCAGTTTCATGGCTGCCTCGGGATTATCTTGCAGTTCACTGCGGGCTTGGTCGAGTAGATTGCCCAGTGGTCGCAACTCTCGCAACGTGGCTTCGCGGGACGCGCACAACTCAAAGGCAACTTGCAATCGCTCCATGTCCGTTTTGGCATCAGGAACATGCAAGACAACGCGACGAGCCAAGGCTTGAGCTGCTTCGACGAATCCAGGATCGTTCAGCGTAACGAGTGCTTGCAACGGTGTGTTGGTACTATCGCGGCGCAGAGTGCAGACTTCGCGGCTGGGCGCGTCAAAGGTGGCCATGGATGGGTAGGGATTCGAACGTCGCCAAGTCGTATAGACTCCGCGACGATAGCGATCCTCACCTTCACTGGTCATCCAGTCGGTGCCCGATCCGAACGCGGCCGTTAGACCCATATTGGGCTGAGGCGGCCGAACCGGCGCACCATACATCTTGCTCGACAGCAATCCGCTGATCGCCAATGCTTGATCGCGAACCATCTCAGCGCTCAAACGCACACGCGGTCCACGACTCAGCCAGACGTTCTCTTTATCGGCAAGCAACCCTTCTTCAGTCACCTGTGAGGTTTGCTTGTAGGTTTGGCTGGTGACTAACATTCGCAGCATCACTTTGCTATCCCAACCGGTGTCCATGAACTCGCAGGCCAACCAATCGAGCAGCTCGGGATGCGTCGGCGCATCACCCTGTGAACCGAATTCTTCGCTGGTGCGAACAATGCCAAGTCCAAACAGCGACTCCCATAATCGATTGACCCATACCCGAGCGGTCAAGGGATTGCGTCGATCGACCAGCCACTTGGCCAACTGCAAACGGTTGAGTGATGCGGTCGCACCAGTTGATTCTTCTTTTGAATCGCTCTGCAGGGGATGAAACACTTTGGGGACACCGGAGGTGACCTTTTGACCGAGCGACTTGTAATTGCCCCGCAGCTGGACATAGGTTTCACGATTCGCTTTGGGTTCAAGTTCACGCATGACCGGAACGCTGGTCTCTGGTTTCAAATCAGCCAGCTTCTTCTGCAAGTCGGCCAGTTCCATTCGCAAGGGTTCAGTCGATTTGGCCAACTTCTTGGCGAAGAATGTGGTTAGCTTGGATTTCATTTCTTCAGTTCGACTGGCGTTGAGCTGAATCTGCTGCAGCTCGGGTGACAACATCGACCAGTCGCGAGCGGACTTATCTGCGCTGACGAGCACTTCAAAGCTACCCAACAGGTGATGATTGTGCGGCGAATTATGGGCTAACTCCAGCCTCAGCTTCCCAGCTCGATCAATCACGACTGACTGCTTTGGTATAACGGCGAGTAGATGTTGATTGGTGATCTGACCGCCAACGGCCCAACCCGAGGCTTTGTCGCCGTCGACGATGCCTGACGCATCGAAGGCAGCTTGGGAGAAATCAGCATAAGCTTCGCCCAGTGGTATCGAGTGGCTCTCTTGAAACTGTAACTGCTTGCTAGTCTTGGGTGCCTTGGGGATTACTTCATGTGCAATTTCTTTGCGATTTGCATCGAGCAACTTTACATCCGCGCCATCCAACCGATTGTGAATATCGCCATCGGTTCGATTCCATAACACGACTTGTTCAACTGGCAACTCACTGCCAAGATCGACTTCCCACCACGGATTGGCGCTGATGGCTGAATGGGTCGTCGAGTTCTTGGTGTATTCGCCGTTGGTGTTGTCGTCGATCGCTCGCTTGGCATCGCCACCGAAATCAGTCGTGCTTTGCGATGCCGTTCCAGCTAAGGCAACATTCTTGCCTGCGGAAACAACTTGAACTTCAGCAAGTGACAGGATCCGATCATTGCCCATCAATTCAACTCGCACAAATCGAGCTTTCGGCAACGGATTGGAGTCGGCACTGCCGGGTAGCAAGGTGGCGGACAAATTCGTGACTACAAAGTTGCCCCCCTCACTCAGGCCTGCACCACCGCCGGGCAGTTCTGGTCGAGGTAGGGTGCGAATTGCGATCGATTCAATCGGCTTGCCAATCATGGATTCAGGCAACGTGAACTCGAGTGTGTAACTGTCGGCCGCAATGCCCTTCGCCGTCGGTTTGACCAAAATCTTGCCGTCTTGCTCGAGAACGAAATCGCTTTTGCTGGTCGAGGTTCCAGACACGGGGATGAGCGATTGCCAGGTCGGTGCTTTTAACTGTGCATCCCATGAACTGAACTCAGCCAGAGACTCTTGAGTCGGCTGATCTATCTTTGTCTGCAGTTCGCTGATGCGCTCTTGCCACAGCTTGCGATTGCGAGTCTGCTCGGCTGTGTACAACTCGATGAGCGGACTCTCATCGCGCCGATCTGCGTCTTGCGATTGATTGAAGATCGCGAACAACTTGAAATATTCTTCTTGGGTGTACGGATCGTATTTGTGCGTATGGCACTGAGCGCAGCTAATGGTCACTCCCATCCACACGGCCATCGTGGTGTTAACGCGATCTACGATGGCCACATTCCGAAACTCCTCGTCGTTTGTACCACCCTCGCTATTGGTCAACGTGTTGCGATGAAAGGCAGTCGCGACCAATTGAGATTCAGTTGGGTTGGGTAGCAAATCACCGGCCAGTTGCTCTATGGTGAATTGATCCAGCGGTTGATTTTCATTAATCGCGTTGATGACCCAGTCGCGATAAGCCCAAATGGTTCGCGTTGGATCGTCGGCATAGCCAGCTGAGTCTGCGTAGCGCGCCAGGTCCAACCACTTCCTAGCCCAGTGCTCGCCATAAGCGGGTGATGCCAGCAGTCGATCCACTTGACGTTCATAAGCATCGATGGACTGGTCTTGCTCGAAGAGCCGAACTTCCTCCACAGTTGGTGGAAGACCCGTCAGATCCAAACTCAACCGTCGTAGCAACTCGGCTTTGGTGGCCGGTTGTGAGGGTTTCATCCCTAGCGATAGTTGTTTTGCGAGAACAAATCGATCCACCGGATGCGAGGACCAGCCGCTATCGAGAGCTGGTTCGGTCGATGGGACTTTTGCTTCCGGCAAGGGCGAACGTGTTGGTGCGATGAAGGACCAGTGTTGTTCCCATTTAGCGCCATCGCGAATCCATTGTTCGATGAGAGCGACCTCTTCCTTGGTGAACTTTGCTCCGAACTCTGGTGGCGGCATGCGTTCGCTATCGTCGCTAGAGATCAAGCGGCGCAGCAGTTCGCTTTTAGCCGGATCACCAGCCACGATCGGTCGCTCACCGGAATCCGAGGGTTCAAAGGCCGACTTGGAGTCATCCAAGCGGTAGCCCCCTTTGCGCTGTTCCTCATCTGGCCCGTGGCAAATGAAACAACGGTTTGACAGCAGCGAACGAACGTGCTTGGCGGTTGTCGTATCGGCTTGCAAGTGCGAACGGGGCGCACAAAACGCTAAGATCAAAGTCACTCGAATACAGAGCGGCTTGAAGAGTGTAGTATTCATAATGTGTCAGGCGGGAGTTTGAGAGGGATCGTATCAAGGCGTACTGAGGCA
>JANRMD010000099.1:0-72028 GCA_033761895.1 Pirellulaceae bacterium
ATGACCCTCTTAGTGAGGCAGATCAATGGATCGAAAAGAAAATGGTCTCAGGCAGACGATTCATAACCCAGAGTCGTTAACCCGGCGGTTTTCATAACCCAGAGACTCCGAGAGTATTTGTCTCTGATTGGCCCCCAGAGAGGGGCTGTTTTGGCGAGAGTCGCGGACGAAAAGCGAGTCTCTGGAGAGTGGTCGAGACCCGGAAGATTGCAGGAAAATACGAAAAAAGCCGGTGTTTTGCGTTGCTGCAAGACACCGGCTTATTCGAATAACCTACTGCGGTCAGTTTCCTAACCAAACAGAGAAGTTGCGGGAGCCGGATTCGAACCGACGACCTCGAGGTTATGAGCCTCGCGAGCTACCGGGCTGCTCCATCCCGCGAGTTAAATAGTACTGATAGGCGGCTCGGCGTCTAGGGTGGGCAAGCTATTTTTTTGAATTCTGCTTCGTTCCTGGCGTTAACTTCGCTTACTTGTGAATAATCGGCACTTAGAACCGGCAAAGCTAGCTGCAATCGCCATGTGAGGGAGAAGGTTCGATTCCGGTCCGCTAGATGCCGATCGAATTTGGGTAGCGGCAGGGTGCTGCAGGGAAGTGTGTCTGCGAAAGGATTCATCGTGCTGAAAAAATTGGCTGTGCTGAGCATCGGCGTTGGGTTGAGTTTGACGACTTCGGCAAACGCTCAAGAACACAACTTCCCAGCACTGAACGCTTTCGGGCGTTTCTGGGGAATCGGCTGGAGCAACGGTTATCATGCGGGGGCTTACGATGGACGGTTCCAGCATGTCAAAGACAGTCACCCAGCTAGCATGTACGGCAGCAATGCACTGCTCTACCCCTATCAACCCGGCTACGAACCAATACGTCCTTACATGCAAGCAACGCATGGCTATGCCCAACCTGTCTACTCCGACATTGGAGACTCGCAGGCCTTCGGATCGATCCTGCAAGCGACTCCCACTCAGCCTCAACCTGCAGGCGCCAATCGAATGGGACCAACACCTGCACCCGCTATTCCGCCTAAACCAGTCGAACCGCCTCCTACTTGGTTGCGACCTTTCTTAAAGGACGAACCCAAAGCAGATGCCGAGTTGCCCATGCCAGCGACTGGTGAAGTCCTCGAAGCAGAGGAAGCTAGCCCTAGCGATACTTTGCAACCCAAATCGGAATCGCCCAAGCCAACCAAGGAAGAGCCCGCAAAAGCGAGCGACGATGACGACCTGCTAACTCTGACTCCGCCCAAGTCCGCTTTCGAACGCTACAACGAAGCTCGTCGCAAGCAAAATTCAAACCGGTGAACTACGGCTCGTGGATTGCATGATTGTTCCAATCGTAGCTGCCACAATTGAGACAATTGTGCGACGCCAACTACTTTGCTCGCAACTGCTCTTCGACATAGTTTTTAAATCCGCGCATATCTTCAGGCGGGTTCTCTCCGATGATCACGGGGCCGTCTTCATCAGCAGGGCGCAATCCGTGACTTCCTTTGACCAAACTAGGATCAAGCGGAATTACGTCCATGCGATAACGCATCCCAAGCTTCTTCTGGGCCAGTCGCAGCGCAGCTCGCATGGGCGAGGTCATGAACAGTTCGCATGGGTCGTAGCCCGGCTTGCGATGGATATCGACCGTGCGGGCAAAGTCGGGTGCACGCGTGTCATCGAGCCAGTAATAGTAAGCGAACCATGCGTTCGGTTTCGCCAGCGCAATCAACTCGCCGCTACGCGCATGATCAAGCTCAACATCGCCAGGCGCCACAACTGCATCTACGCCAGGCAGCGCTTCGAGAAGTCGCTTCACCGACTGGATATCGCGAGGATCGTTCACGTACACGTGGGCTAATTGGTGATCGACCACCGCGAAGGCGCGGGAATCCATCGGCATCAGCATTTCACCAAACGGACCGTCGCGAACAACCAACAGCCCCGCTGATCGGAGCGCGCGGTTGATGAGCACTGGTTGATCGACTGGCACAAGTCCGTATTCAGAAACGACGATTGTCTTTACACCAATCTCTGCGGCCGCATCCATGATAGTACCTGCACAGGCATCCACTTCGGCGACTCGTGCAGGATCATGCGTCGGAAAGCGTTGGTAGTCGTAGTCGAGATGAGGGAGATAGACCATGGTCAACTGCGGCGAGTTCTGTCTCAGTACCAAGGCTGCAGCGCGGGCGATCCACTCGCTGCTCGGCAAGCCCGCTTTCGGTCCCCAGAAACCGTGAAAAGGAAACTCACCAAGTTGCTCAGTCAATCGGCAATCGGTTTCATCGAGAATCCCAAAGGCCTTGGAACCGTCGCAACCATAATGCGGTTTGGGGGTAACAAACCACTGCACAGGAGCACCTTGATTGAACCACCAGAAAAGCTTGGCTGTCTGCACCCCTTCGTAGAACTTCGGACCTTGAATCAGACGATTGGATTGTTGCCAGAAGCGAACTTCTCCGGTATCACGGAAGTACCAACCGTTACCGACAATTCCATGATCGCGCGGTGCGAGCCCCGTAAGCATCGTGGCTTGGGAAGTGCACGTGACGGCCGGTAAGGGGCTGCGCCACGGTCTAGGTGTCCCGAGTTGCAACATGCGCGGCGCGTGCGCGGCCAACTTCGGCGTCAGACCAACGACGTTAAGGATACAGAGTTTAGGCATTGCCATACATTTCCACTCAGCTTGGTAGTGCCTATCCGAATCAATCCGCCGGACGGGCTGGCGTCCGGTTCTGCCGTGGGAACCGGCACTAGCGCACGGCGGCTGATCCCATGGGGGAACCGGTGCTAGAGCACGGCGGCTAACCCCGTAGGGGAACCGGGCACGGCGGTTGGTCCCAAGCTACAGAGCTACTCGCCCCCTAGCGGTTTCCAGGTAAAGCCCAATCCGGGTTCATTCAAGAGATCTGTCGGCACCGTACCGTAACGCACGCGAAACATAGGTGCATATTGCTTCATGTAGGGCTCATTACCAGCGGGGCAGTACTGACGACCGTTACCCTCGATGGCAGTGACTTTTGGCAGGCGACTGGCAAGAGCAGCTGAGTGCAGGAATGAACCGCCGATGCAGGTTAGATCTTGAACGCAAGTGAACATCTTGTAGTGAGCACCAGCCGACGCCATGAGCAAGGATTCCGATTGCCCCTTGCAGGCCTTGAGAGCCAATCCTGTGTAGCCGCGTTGCCGAGCCAAGTTGAGGCTTTCGATGTCGGTCAAGGATTCATCGATCACTACGGGACGGAGACGTGCGATGCGGTGCACGGTCATTTCGGTGCGAATGCGTAGATCGCGAGGGGTGGGTTGTTCCATATATTGCAAGCGATCAAAGGAGGCTCGACTGAGCCGTTCGATACGCTCAAGGAGGTCGATGACGTAGTCTTCGTTCGGGCACTGCTCGTTGAAATCAAAGGACAGCTTCCACTGCCTCTCTGGCGAAACCATTTCACAGATACGAGTCACTTCGACAATTCGACCGACGTCCCAGTCGATGTTATTGCCCGCCAGCTTGATTTTCAGATGAGTCACACCGTCGGTCTTCAGCCATTCTTCGAGGGTCTCAGGATAGCCGTCGTTAAGTCTAGTTTTGATGTCCACATCGCCCAGCGGATCAAGGGCACCCACGAGATGATACAGTGCCAATGTGGGGCGAGGCTTGGGCGAAAGAAACTGGCTGGGGTACATCTGCGCGAACTCGGGGCCGAGATAGGCACTTAAGTCCTGGTTCAGATACTCTTCAGTCATGCAGTCGAAGCTATTCTTGCCGATGGAACGGCCGAAAGCGTCGTGAATGGCTGCGTCGAGTGGACTGGCGGCAACCATCGCAGCCAGCTTTGGAATCGGCTCGCCAAGCTTATACTCTTCGACCATCGCGGCTGAGACTTTGTCGCGAATCTTGCCGATCTCATGAGCGATTTGAAGCGGATCCCCATGCAACTGCGCCGTCTCGACCTCGACAGCCAAACGGTCCGCCAACTCCAACATGACTTTGAGCGTCATTTTGCCAGGGATTTTGCTAGGCCAAGCCCAAGCGTTTCCCATCGTCATTTCACCGATGCCGACCACCTTCTTGCGGCTGCCTGCGGTTTGGACGGCGACTTCGGTCCTAAGGATACAAACATCCTCAACTACCCTTCCACCGAATTTCATAGGTTGGCGGTAGAGGTAAGTCTGAGTTGAATTGGTGATTTTTTTGACGTGAATGTCAGTCGCTTTGGCCATTGCAGCATCTTTATTCTAGGCTCTAGTTAAACAGGGGACTGCCCTGTCGAACCGACCAAATGAATTCGTAACATGGCCGTTTTCCAGCGGGGCGAGCCCATTTTCAAACAAAGCCTGGTGGTATTCGCATATTTTGTGAGGGGATAACGTAGCATATTTTGAGTCCCGGCGGCAGTAGGTCGGAGCACGACATTGCCCATGACAATGGCGTTAAAATGACGTTTTTCACGCATTTCGCCATCGTCGCTTGACACACTATTCCGGTCACTCAAGGCTGCCAGAAAACACATGCGATACTTTCGGTTTATGGTTCGTTTCATTTGGTTCAGCTTGGGTGCAGCCCTATTGTTTTTCAATTTGCGGCTGTACGCGCCTTCACCGCTACCGCAATCGCGTAGTGACGTTCCCCCAGGCATCTTGGCTCAGTTGGCTTCTAGCCGCGTAGCGCTGGGCAGCGATGCACCACAGAAGATGCAATCGCTTTTCCCAGAAGGCTACTACTTCAGCCATTTGCTCTACGGGCTAACGTGGATCGAAGTTGCAATGCGTGATCCGAGCTACCGAGACCAAGCACTCGAGGAAGCCAAGTGGGTTCATGACAAACTCTGCTCGCCTGAGGGGAAGGCACCTTTTCCGGCGTCCTTGCCTCCAGACCACGGCATGTTCTACTCAGCGTGGAAATGCCACCTACAAGCTGGAATTGTCGCGATCGCCCCAGACAACGAAACTGAGCGTCATCAACTTCGCGAAGAATGCGATGCCATTTCCGCAGCATTGACAAACTCGCGAACACCTTTCTTGCCATCCTATGTCGGTACCGCATGGCCTTGCGATTCAGTACCAGCCATTCATGCCTTGAAAACCTATGATCGCATCACGGGCGAAAGTCGGTATCAGCAAGTCATTGCCAATTGGCTGGCCGAAGCTCAGCAACGCGTCGATAAGGACACGGGCTTGTTACCTCATATGGCTAGTTTGCCAGATGGCAGGAACGTCAGCGAAGCGCGTGGAACGTCGCAGATGGTCATGCTGCGAATGCTTCCGGATATCGATCCTGTGTTCGCGGCCAAGCAATACACGGCTTTTCGGCCCAGATACTTGAATCAGTTTTTGGGAATACCAGCGGTTCGCGAATATCCAACAGGTATGGATGGAGTTGGCGATGTTGACAGCGGACCGCTCATATTTGGAAACAGCCTTTCAAGCACTGTCATGATGGTCGGCGTCGCACAGATTTATGGCGATTCAACTCGGGCCAACGCCATGGCTCAAGTTGGCGAGACGATCGGTTTGCCATGGACGCAAAACGGTCGGAAGTTTTACATGGGCGGAGCGCTGCCGTTGGGGGATATCATCGTGAGCTACTCGTACATTGCACGTACTTGGTTCAGCGACCGCGAACACATAACTGATACGCCGTTACCGCTCAGTCGCTGGTGGCGCTGGCAAGTGCACGCGCTGTCGACGATTTGGTTTGTGCCATTCCTGCCTGCGCTGTTTCAACGTAGGAAGCAGAAACACAGCGAACTGAAGAACACTTGAGTGTAAACGTAGTTCAGACGCTACGGTTGTCTAGCAGGCTGCTGAAAAAGTCGATTTGTGAATTATGGCGGATGTTCTTAACTTGCTTAGAATGGCCCGCCCCGGAGATACTCTAACAGCAAGCAATGATGTTTGGCGATGCCGAATTTGTTTACGAGAGGTAGGAAGCGGCCGAACGGGTAGTTAGTGCGTGAACCCAGGCAGGATGCCTAGGCTACCAGACACTACCTAGACTTTTGGGGGTCGAAAAACAATGAATCTGAAATGTCAAGTAAAATCGGCAATCAAAATCGGTAATCCCTCGTCGAATGATCGAAAAAGCATGACAGATTCACTCTTAAGATTTGCCCTAGCAGCGCTCATAACCCACCTTGCGGCTTTAAGCGATATGCAACCAGCTCGTGGTCAGTCGCCCAGCACAAAAGCGATAACATCTCCAACAGTGGACTTCGTTGATACAAGCTTCGAAAACGCTTCGCCGCTTTGGTATGAATTCGACAATGAGGGTACATTGCAGGTGTTTCTAGTTTACGACCACGAACGAGCATCGCCCAACCGCGCGGCTGGCCATTTTCACTTCAGAGTTGTAGGCAAGCCCAACGCCACGATCCAACTTGAGTTGAACAACTTGAAGAATGTCTGGAATGGAACCCCAGCATCGGTTGCACCTGAGCTTAAATCTGCGGTCGTTTCAGAAGACGGGAAAGTTTGGAAATCGATCGCAACCAACGTTTCGGCTGATAATCGTGTGACAGTTGAATTGACCCTATCTCAAGCGGGAGATTTGTTCGTGGCCCGCGTCGAACCTTACCGTCTTTCGGACCTTGATCGCTTGATTGAGAACATTAGCAAACACCCGGCGGTAACAGTGACTGCGATCGGGAAGACCTGTGAAGGGCGGGGTCTCGAGATTCTGCAGATTGGGAATTCGAACGCGCCCAAGCGAGTATTCCTGCGAGCGAGAGCGCATCCTTGGGAAGCTGGCGGCAATTGGATCGTTGAAGGCTTGATCGGGCGATTATTGCAAGACGATGAAGTCTCGCGGCGCTGCTTGGAGAAGTACTGTGTCTACATTATGCCGATGGCCAACAAAGACGGTGTGGCTCGCGGACGAACGCGATTCAACATGCAAGGCAAGGACTTGAATCGCAATTGGGACAAGCCCGCGGACGCTGCGCTTGCTCCCGAAAATGCGGCTCTCGAAAAGTGGTTGGAAGGCATGATCGCACAGGGCAAAGCGCCTCATCTGGCAATCGAACTGCACAACGATGGCAACGGAAAGCTGCACATCAGCCGACCACCGGTGCCTAACTTGGACCAGCATGTTGAGCGGATGCGGATCTTGGAATCCCTGCTACGGCGATACACTTGGTTCACTGAAGGCAGTACCGATGGTGCATTTCGCAATTCAGGTACGCTTGGTGACGGTTGGCTCGAGCGGTTTGGGATCGACGCGGCTGTGCATGAGTTCAACTGCCATTGGATAGCGGGCTTGAAGGATCGCCCGCTTGGAAAGCACTGGAAGAATTATGGTGAGCAGTTGGTATTGGTGTTCGAGGATTACTTTGAGGCCACCATCAAGCATTCCAAATGATCTCGTAGCGGAATGCGTCAAGCATTTCGAGAGTCCCGTGGTGGCTTCTCGAAAGCCTTGAGGGCTTGTCGATCATTGGGTAGCGGAAGCCGTCAAGGCGTTCGAGGGCCACCGCAGTACTTTCGAATGCTTGAAGGGTTAGCGGCGGTTACCAGAGCAAAAACCGGGGCTAACGCCCATCGGTTAATCCCGCAGATTTACTGATTTACTCTGCGGATCGTTCGGATTCTCACTAACTTGAGACGTGGTGACAAATGGCGACGAGGGCTTACGTTGTTAGCAGCATACGCTTCGCCGAGTCGCAACATCCCTGCCCGCTTGGATCCCTGCCAGCTGGCCCCCGAAAGCCTCGCCGGCTTCCACTACCAATAATCAACAAGGCGTCAGGGCTTTCGAGGGCCGCCTCAATGCTCTCGAAATGCTTGACGGCTTCCGCTACCCATTAATCAACAAGCCGTTGACGCATTCTGCTACCCCAAAATCCACAACTCCACTTTTTCTCCAGCCTACTAGTTCACGACTGGCGCGAATTGTCACAAAAAAAGGATGTGTGGCTGTAACCGAGGCAGAGAAAATCCGTAGTCTTAGGTAACGGGCCAGGAAGTGACGGGCGCCCGAGCCGGTTTGAATCGAAATCTGAAAGTACTGTCATGCAAGCTGTACGTTGCGAAAAGTGTGGTAACTCGTTTGATACCGATAGTGGCTGCCAGGTCTGTTTGCTGCAGTTGGGGCTTTCGAAAGCTAACGCCAACGTTGCGGTTGGCAATTTGCCAAGTATCACGGAACTGAATAGTAGTTTTCCGCAGCTCGAAATTACTCGCTTGATTGGCCGTGGCGGCATGGGAGCGATCTATCAAGCCAGGCAAATGTCACTGGACCGCGACGTGGCGCTCAAGCTGATTGCAAAAGAGGTTTCGCAGGATCCAACGTTCGTGGAGCGATTTGAGCGCGAAGCCAAAACGCTTGCCAAGCTCTCCCATCCAAACATCGTTACGGTTTACGACTTTGGGTACACGTCTAGTGGTGTGGCCTATCTGATCATGGAGTTCGTGGATGGCATCAATCTCCGCGAAGCCATGAGTTCGCGCAGTGTGGGGCCGGAAGATGCCCTGGACATCGTTGCGACCACGTGCCGAGCGTTGGAGTATGCGCACTCGCGCGGCGTCATCCATCGCGACATCAAGCCCGAGAACATCCTGCTGGGCGAAGACGGCAGTTTAAAGGTCGTTGATTTTGGTATCGCGAAGATTGTTGACGACTCAGTGCGTACGCCAACGCTGACTGCGACTCGGCAAGTGTTGGGGTCGTTGCATTATCTAGCACCAGAACAGCTCGAATCACCCGATCAAGTCGACCACCGTGTCGATCTGTACGCGCTTGGCGTAGTCTTTTACGAGTTACTGACTGGCGAATTGCCGCTTGGGCGTTACGAGCCCCCTAGCGTAATGCACAGCCGAATCGACAAGCGGGTCGACAGCGTCGTGCTCAAATCGCTTAGCCGCAAGCCGATCAATCGATTCCAAACGGCAAGGGAATTTGGAACCGAAGTACAACAACTCAAGGCAGCTCAACCCAATCTTCACTCGCAAATTGCGCAGGTCCCGCCCCCGCTGCCAAATACACAAGCCGATCCATTGCAGCCTGTTTCGGTGCCATTTAATTGTGATTTTCCGTTTACCTACGACACCATGGGAGGATTTGCTGAAGCGCTTGGAATGGTTTACGCAAACGAACACGCTCTTTGCATTGAGTTTAGAACCCGCGATAAGTTAATGGGCGTCTTCAAGTCGAGATTGCATCTGATTGAAATTCCGTTCGGGAAGATAACTCGATGCGAACTCATACGTGGAGTGTTCTCTGCGAAGTTGGTTGTCTCTGCCAATAGTCTTTCGGTACTCAGCGAATTGCCAAACTCCGAAGCTGGATTTGTCGAATTGCATGTCAAGCGAAGCAATGTTGCAGCTGCCAAACGATTGCTCAAAGCAATCGGGTTCGGGAAAGACGAAGGTGAAGTGCAGCGGACTGAACCCATCTTCGGAACCGAAGCACATACCCAGCAGAGTATCTTTGGTGGTCTAATGATTCTTAGTGGAATTGCAAATCTTGGTGGGTTAGCAATTGGCCAAGTCATCAACGCCAACGCAGCGCACACGTCTACTGCCAGTCTTGCCATTGGTGCGATCGTTTTGTCGGTGCTGATTGGTCCAGTTGCATTGATTCAACTGGTGGGAGGGGTACTGAACTTTGTTCTTCCCATGAAATCGCTCAACGGGGTTCTTACGGTGATGTCTCTGTTGCCGATAGCTCCAGCGTGGTTGCTAAGTGTGCCTGCGGCGATTTGGGCATCACCTTGGATGCGCGGCGAATCGACAGCATCGAGCCAAAAACCCGCATGGGGCGCGACCACATTGATGTTCATTCGTGAGTCGAGATGGTCTAAGGTTGTCGCTGCAGCAAACGCAATCGGCCTTTCGCTTGTCGCGCTGTTGGGAGTTGGATACCTGGGAGGTTTCTATCGCACTGCACTCTCGTATCGTGTCGTATCCAGCGGTTCGATCGAAACAGCTGAGTTGACCAAGCGGGTTCAATCGCGTGTAAGCGAACTTACCCCAAGTGCTCAATTGAATTATGACGAAGATACTTCGCGCTATACAATTTACGATTGGAAATACAACGCCGATAAAATTAAGAGCTCACTCGCAATTGAAGGCCAAGTGCAATTGGTGTGGTTGGCTGCGGCTGATTCGCAAATGAATGATGACTTTGTTTCCTTGCCGCTGGCCGGCATTTTGGCTATCGACTCACTAGCGCGGGGAACGAAGGGGCTTTCAACCACGGTGGTGACTGGAAGGCCCCCGATTGATCTTACACCGGAGATGATCAGCGGCGTCGATGCTGGCAAATCGCGAAAGCGGTCACTTTCAATTGAATTGTCCACAGTTGGCCGCGAGCGACTCGCGACGCTCCGGGATGCCAGTCCCAGCGGCGCTCTTGGCTTGGTCATTGGTGGGCTTGTCGAAGGCGTTGCAACAACCGATGCCATATCGAACAAGAGGATCGCATTCGAGTTGTGCGAGCAATCTGAATTCTCGCCGACAAGCATCGAAGCTGCCATCCACGGTCCCGCGCTACCGTGCGAACTAGAGTTGATTCAGTAGCCAAGCGGCATCCAGATTCCGTCACGTGTCACGACGGATGTACTGTGAGGGGTTACAGAACGATTGCGATATCCGCGCATAAAGAACTATGTTCATTTCAGCATCTCAAGCACTTCATCATGAACTAGAGAGTTGCTACCGATTCCGTCGCCACCGAAGACGGTGGATTCGCCTGACCAACTGGTAAATCTACCGCCAGCCTCTTCGACCACAGGTTGAACGGCGGCAAGATCCCAGGGGTTAGCGATTGGATCGACCATCACTTCGGCTCGGCCGGTAGCAACGAGCAGATAGCCATAGCCGTCGCCCCAAGTGCGGCTGATATAAGCTGCCTTTTCAAGTTTCTGATAGCCCTCCCCTGCCCCGCGTTTGCCAAACGAGTCAAACTGCGTCGTTACGAATAGCCCCTGAGCCAACTTACGCGAGGAAACGAGGCAGCGAGTCGGTTGGCTATTGCGGACCGAATACCAACTTCCGGTACCTTTGGCTGCGAATACGATTTCATCGAGCGCAGGGATGTAGATCACGCCACCGAGGCATTCTCTGTGATGCACGATTCCGATAAGTGTCGAATACATCGGTACGCCCGAAATGAAGCTCTTAGTGCCATCGATCGGGTCGACGATCCATTGATAGTCAGAGGTTCCGGCATGCGAACCGAACTCTTCGCCGAGAATCGCATCCGCGGGAAAACGCTTGCTCAGTTCGGCTCGAATCAACTCCTCAGCCTGTTTGTCAGCGATCGTCACGGGCGAGTTGTCGCCTTTGCGTTCGACATCAACGCCTGAAGTCTGAAAGTACTTGAGCGTCAGTTGGCCACCAAGTTTGGCAAGTTCCACAGCGCAGGCCAAGCGACCTTCCAAGCTGTTTTGTAGATGCGACGGAAATTCCATACGTTTGGTCCGAAATAGCTGAGGTACTTGTATTGGCGCGGTCGCCCATGACTGAAGGTGTTTGTTAACTTAATCAGCCGCACCGCGTTGGAGGGCGGCCAGAGCAAAGACATGTCAAAAACCTAGTGGAACGTCAACCTGAAATCTTCCAGTTGCGAATATCAGCCGGAACGCGGCGTCCGGTTTTCACCGCGAGAACCGGTGCTAGCGCACTGCGGCTAATCCTAAACATCTGAGTTTGACGCTCCACCATTTATATGGTCATTAAATCAACAAGCTGCTGGGGGCGACAGCCTGCCAGGCATCGATTGGGAGTAGTAACGATAAACGAGTTTTGGGTGTCTGCCAACGGCGTGAAGGAAAGACCATGACGGACGGGCGAAATGGTCCCATCCTACAGGGGCACTAATGTGCTATAGTTTCCGTTCGGAATTCTGAGCGGTCTGCTTGAGAGCAAAGGGTTGACAGTGAAGACGATGATCTTGTGTGGCGGACAAGGTACGCGTATGCGCGAGGAAACTGAGTTTCGTCCTAAGCCGCTGGTGGATATCGGTGGGCGACCGATCCTATGGCATATTATGAAGATGTATGCCCAGTGTGGCTTTGCCGATTTTATTCTGTGCTTGGGCTATCGCGGCTCGATGATTAAGGAGTACTTTCTCAGCTACGAAGCGATGAATCATGACTTTACGGTGACGCTGGGATCGAAGCAGGTCCCTGATTCGAAGCAGGCGATTGAACTGCATGGCAAAACGGAAGAGTCGTTTCGCGTAACGCTGGCTGAAACGGGGCTGACTACGATGACTGGCGGGCGTGTTCGACGAGCAGCCCAGTATCTCAAGGATGATGACCTGTTCATGTTGACCTACGGAGATGGTGTGGCGGATGTCGATTTACGGAAGTTGGTCGACTTTCACAAACAGCATGGAAAACTAGCAACGGTCACGGTGGTTCGTCCCACTTCGCGCTTCGGCATGTTGGATGTGGCGGATAGTGGAGTCGTGACTCAATTCGCTGAAAAACCTCAAAGTTTGAACTGGGCGAGTGCTGGTTTTTTTGTTCTCGATCGGCGCGTGGTTGATTTTCTTGATGGTGACGGCTGTGTTTTTGAGACTGGACCGCTTGAGCGTTTGGTCGCTGCGGAACAGTTGGTCGCGTATCGTCATGAAGGATTCTTTTTCGCTATGGATACTTACCGCGAATACTTGTACTTAAATCAGTTGTGGGACAGCAATCAAGCTCCATGGAAGAGTTGGTGAGGCATGTTTGAAAATACATTTCGCGGGCGGCGGGTGTTGGTAACTGGGCATACGGGATTCAAGGGAGCTTGGTTAACGCAGTGGTTGTTGAAATTAGGGGCCGAGGTCTGCGGATACTCAACGTCCGTACCGAGCCTACCTTCGTTGTACTACTTCCTGGCGCTTAAGGATAAGATTCGCGATGTGCGCGCGGATATTCGCGACAGCCGACGGCTTGCCAAAGAGTTCGCTGAATGGAAGCCTGAGTTCGTGTTTCATCTAGCTGCACAATCGTTGGTCCGACTTTCCTATGCCCAGCCCGTCGAGACATTCGAAGTCAATGCGATGGGGACGATTCAGTTGCTCGAAGCGATTCGCAACAGCCCCCTGCCCTGCGTGGCCATCATGGTGACCAGCGATAAATGCTACGAAAACCAAGAGCGACCAACAGGTTACGCGGAGGACGATCCCCTCGGCGGGATTGATCCTTACAGCTCCAGCAAAGCCATGTGCGAGTTGGCAGTGCAGAGCTACAGGCAGGCTTACTTCAAGGACCATCGGGTGCGTTTAGCGAGTGTTCGGGCAGGCAACGTGATTGGTGGCGGCGATTGGGCCGCGGATCGCATTGTTCCGGATTGTGTGCGGGCCTTGCAGGCTGGAAAGGACATTGCAGTCCGCAATCCAAGTGCCTGCCGACCTTGGCAACATGTGCTCGAGCCTCTGTCAGGTTACTTGACCTTGGCGGAACAGTTGAATGCCGCGAATACGGACGATCGGCTGAATGAATTGTGTGGTCCGTTCAATTTTGGCCCCAAAGAGCAGTCGCATCAATGCGTGCAGCAATTGGTTGAAACCATCATTTCACAGTGGCCACTAAAGGCAGGACCAGCCAAGTGGATTGACCAAAGTGATCCAAACGCGGTGCACGAAGCCAAATTGCTTTCTCTCGACACAACTAAAGCGCAACGAGTGCTGAACTGGTCAAGTCGCTGGGATTTTTCGAAAACGGTGAGTGAAACGGTACAGTGGTATCGAGAAGTGCACGGCGAGGGCAACGCACAACAAGTAACGTTGCGTCAGATTGAAGATTTTGAGCGGTCGGTATAAGAAGAATTGGTTACACGCGATGAGACCCAACCACAACATTCCTAGCGGCCCAGTTACCTGTTGCCAGATATGCGGCAATAAAGATCTGCGTATGGTCATCGATTTAGGATACCAACCGCTGTGCGACACGTTGCTTTCAGCCGAAGAGCTGAACCAGCCGGAGCTGACCTATCCGCTCAGTCAACTGTGGTGCCCTGCGTGTACGTTATCCCAAATGGGATATGTCGTTTCAGGCGAAGTCGTTTATCACCAAGAGTACCCGTACCGAACTGGTGTGACGAAGGAGTTGGCAGAGTACCAAGACGCCATGGCAAGCTCCATCGTCAACGAACTCAAGTTGCAATCCAGCGATTTGGTTGTCGACGTGGGATGCAACGATGGAACGCTGTTGTCTAGTTTCCGAAAACGCAACGTTCGATTGGCGGGTGTCGAGCCAACCGGAATCGCCAAATACGCCAGAGAGACGGGCATCGATACTGTTCAAGCTCCCTTTGATGTTGCGGTCGCCAAGCAGATTATTGAGGCGCAAGGACATGCGAAAGTGGTAACGGCCACCAACGTCTTTGCGCACATGGCGTCTTTAGGCGATGTCATGGAGGGGCTAGAAACCTTGGTTGCCAGTGACGGCTACTTCATCCTCGAGAATCACTATCTCGAACCGATCATGGAGCGGTTGCAATTTGACACGATCTACCATGAGCATGTGCGGACCTATTCGTTGAAGTCGCTGGTGGTGCTGTTTGACTACTACGATTTCAAAGTCGTTCATGCGGAGAAGGTCAGTCGATACGGGGGCAACATTCGTGTTTATGTTGCCAAGGGCAAGCATGTCGCGCGACGTGATAGCGTCGACAGAATATTGGCCGATGAGGCGAAGAACTTTAGCGACCCGGCCTATTATGAACGATTTCGACAACGCTCATTTCAATTGAAAAACGAACTGCTTGAGTTGGCTTTGAAATGCCATCGCGAGGGACAAACCTTGATTGGCAATTCGTGCCCTGGGCGGTGCAGTACGCTGCTTAACTTTGCGGGCATCGGGCCCGACCTGATGCCGTATATCGCTGAGCAGCCGACATCTCTGAAGCTGGGGAAATTCCTGCCCGGCAAACGGATTCCGATTGTTAACAATCAGCGACTGATCGATGAGCAACCGGCGAACGTATTGCTTTTGGCTTGGCATTTCGCGCAGCCAATCGCGGAGCAGTTGCGGGCTCGGGGGTCGAAATCGAAGTTTTACGTGCCCATGCCTGAAGTGAAAGTACTGGATGTGTAGCGAGCTCATGTCGACCAAGTTTCCACTGCGCCGCGTCGCTTTGATCGGGGGCGGGCGCTGGTCGCGAGTTCTCTTGCCGGTGATTCAATCGTTACTAACCGAGGATGCTGAAATCCTCTGGGTGACCAAGCATGGTTACGAACATGCCGGCCGCTGGTTGATCAATAAAGCGATCGGACGTGTAGCGGTTCGCACTGAAATGGATTGGGCGGCAGCGGCAGTGGATGCCGCCGTGGTGGCGACAAGCCCTGCGACGCATGGCGAACAAGTCAGTCACTTGCTGCAACATCGCATTCCAACGTTCTGTGAAAAACCTTTCACGTTGGATTTTGAACAAGCGGTGGCCCTGCACCGCATGGCAACTGAAGCGAGATGCCCATTGGGTGTTAATCTTGAAATGTACTTCGCGAGCTTCGTCGAGGACTTTGCAGCAGCGGTTCACGGCCGCTACATCCGCGAGATCAACATAACCTGGTTGGATCCGTGGTCGGAAACACGCTATGGTGAAACAAAACATGGCGACATCTACACCAGCATCGTTGACGACATGTGGCCGCACTGCTGGAGCCTACTGCGTCGGTTGGTTCCCAACGGCAACGTAGATCTTATCCATGATGTGCGCTACGAACCCAACAGCGGTCTCGTGCACATTACGGCACAGGTCGATGCCATCGTCGCGACGATGGCACTGAGTCGACGCGCTGATGGTCGTGTTCGAAAAATCGACGTGAACCGAGGGGAAGCGGTCCTGGATTTTGGCACCGAACCTGGCTCAACCGAGTTCGATGGAGTGAGGGCAACGAATGAGTGGCGAGGCTTGAGGCCACTTTCGCGTTCACTGAGCTCGTTTTTCGAAGTTGTCTTGCAGCCCCAACTCAGTGACCAATGGGCGTTGGCAGCGTGCTTGGATGCCGTTCGTTCAGCTCAGTTGATCGGCCACAAACTGCGGGAGTTGCAATGCGGAATGTTTGATCTTTTGCGTCAGGAAGAACTGAACTTGGCAGATACCGGCCAACGTAATTTGATCGTGGATTTGCTCCTGCCAGAATATGCCGCCAAGGATCGACGCTGGCCAGCGATTACGATGGAAGAGCAGATTGAGTTTGTAAAGCATGTGTGTACGACCCAGGATGTTCGCTTCCGATAACTTGTTAGCAAAGCCACTTGATGGATAGTCCTGAGCAATCACGAAATTCGCGCGTGATGAAGATCGGTCAACGCCTGCAACTGGATCGCCCGCTGCTATTCGCGCTGGCGGCGAAGTGTTGGCAAGCGTTTTCGGGGCCGGTGACTCTGGCGCTAGTGATCAGCGTTTTTTCTGAAGCTGAACAAGGTGTTTACTACGGCTTGGTAAGCATTATTGGAATTCAGGCGATCTTTGAACTGGGGCTGTTGAATGTGCTGATCAGTCAATCGGGCATCGAGACCGCTCGGATCGGCAAGGGTGAATTGAGCCCAGCGCAGACAAGCCCAGCGCAGAACAGCCCAGCGCAGAACAACCCAGTGCGGAATAATCCAGGGCAGACAAGCCAGTTGGCGGCACAGCGGCTGGGATTGCTGATTCGAAGTTCGCAGCAGTGGTTTCTAGTTGCAAGTTTACTGTACATGTTGTCGGGTTGGTGCTTTGGTTGGTTCACGCTTTCGCCCGTAGTGACTCAGTTGAATTGGTGGGTGCCGTTAGCGGTTGTGATTCCAGTCGCGGGCGTCACTATTGCGATCGCGCCCGCGTTAGCGATCCTGGAAGGAGCCGGCTTTCGCGACTCCATCTACCGCTTCCGTATGATTCAGATTGTCACAGGAAGTGTCATCGTATGGGCTTCGCTGGTGCTGGGTTTGAAGCTATGGACCATCGTCATGGCGACTTGCGTTCAGGCGTTCTGGGCGATGTATGTGGTATTCGTGAAACACGCGGATTTCTTTCGTCGCTTTCGCCAGCTGCCACCGCCGACAGATGGGTTCTCTTGGGCGAGAGATGTTGTGCCGATGCAATGGCGAGTGGCTTTGATTAGTGTGGCGCACTACTTGTCGAGCCAAATGTTTGTAGCGGTAATTGTTGGTCGTGATTCGATCACCTCATCGGCGGATGCAGGGCGGTTGGGAGCGACGTTGACGATGACCACGGCCATACAGATGTTGGCATTGGCGTGGGTGCAAACCAAGTTCTCGTTGGTGTCAGCCCATCATGGAGCCGGTGAGCGTGAGACTGCTGGGACGCTGTGGCGTCAAACAGCGATCGTATCGACAGGACTACTGTGCCTGGCCTTGGCTACACTGATTGGGTTGATTGCCGCGATGCCATGGGCCGGTCGTGGATGGGAAATGAGATTCTTGCAGCCGTGGCAACTTGCGGTACTGAGCATTGGATTCGTAGCCAACCACTTGCTCGCCGTTCAAAGTTTTTACGTCATGTCGCGTCGGGCCAATCCTTTTTGGATTCAGTCAGTTGTAGGATTATTGGTTACAGCGGCAGCGGTTTGGATTTTCGGTCGCATGTACTCTACGAGCGGTTTGGTGATCGCTTACGCCGCATCAACCGCCTTGGTTGCCTTGCCATTGCACAGTTGGGCGTACTGGGTTTTCCGCCGAGAATAACGCGTGTATGGGTGCGTAATCGGTACAGCCGGACCAACGAGAACTCGGCGTTGGCTGTGTGCATTCAACTCCTTCGGGGAGCCAAGCAATGTTGGGGCAATTCGATTAATCTGGAAGGTAACTCGACTGATTGCTCACGGCTGGTTGTATAAGCCCAAACTCAGATTCACTCATGCTCACACTCAGACTATTTCTAGTTATTCTTGTCACGCTGATGTGTCGTGAAATCTGCTGGCAATCGGAGACGGATATCGACGGCATGCAAGCCTTGTTGGGATTGCTGGCCGTTTGTCTGGCCTTTGGAGCGGTTGCTAAAGTTCTCT
Source organism: Pirellulaceae bacterium (assembly GCA_033761895.1). Classification (GTDB taxonomy): domain Bacteria; phylum Planctomycetota; class Planctomycetia; order Pirellulales; family Pirellulaceae; genus Aureliella. The sequence continues at coordinate 17,929 of JANRMD010000099.1, forward strand.
GCATTTTGAATCTCCAGAAATTCGGAGCGTTCGTTACGGATTGGCAACTGGGAGCACACGATTTTTCTTTGGACCGGTGGCACTCCTTGCGACAATCTCTGGAGACCTTTTGGGTTCTGTGTTTGCCCGCCACGTTGCTGCTGACCAACTGGGGGCCTTGGATCAAGCAACTAGACGAACTTGGTATGCTACAAAGCATATCGTTGGTTTTGTGGTTCGCGCCCAGCCTCGCGGCTTTGGTAATCTTGGAATTAACGACTTCGCAAATGGAGGTCTTCATTGAAAACTGCAAGGCGCGAAGTCTTGAGCAGATGCGATTTGTGGTCACGCCACAGTACGAAGGAATCGAGCGTCGAGCGCACCTGATACAGGTTCTAGAGGCCAATGGAGTTGCGCCGCGAGTCCCTGCCAAGCTTCGCAAAATCCTTGGTACACGCATTCGCTTGGGGGGCACGTCGAGTGTGATGGCCTGCCTCTTGCCGGTATTACTCATCGCATCAGCCAGTGATGTGTTGGTGATGTTGCACGTGGACTGGCCGGAATCCATTCGATCCCTAGTGGCTAGCGTTGTCGGCTTGGGAGCGGTCGCAGTCTTCATGCCGCAGTGGTTAAGCCGCTGGATGGGAGTGCGAAAGCTCAATGCAGGGAAGCTGCGCGATCGCATCCACATGCTTAGTAAAGCCGTGCAAGTTCGTGTCTCGCCCATGTGGGTCGCCAGCGAAGGTCGGTGGGCAGGAGCCGCGGTGGTGGGCTGGATGCCTGGTTTTCGTCAGTTGTGGTTGGGGGATGCACTGGTCGAGCAATTGAACGCAGAAGAAGTAGAGATGGTGGTGATGCACGAGTTGGCGCACCTCAAGCGGCGTCATTTCTTGTGGCGATTGTTGCCCGTGGCGGCCGCTTGCGCGATTGGGCTGCTGACGGTTTCATTGTTTTCACCCACATCCAGTTATTCGCCTTCGGAGCTGTTTGCGCAGCTTTCCGGTCAAGTTGTTGGAATGGCCTTGGCTAGTGGAGTGATGTTGTGCGGCATCAGTTACTTCAGTCGACTGTGCGAGCTGGATGCCGACTGGACAGCTTGCGAGCTCGCGGCGTCGAATTGTGCGTGGTCCGGGGGCGATCTCAGCCTAGCTGCAAACACACTTTCTCAGGCCTTGATCAAGCTTCACCAAAATGGATCGGGCAAGGATGAAGCCACTTGGTTGCATCCCGCACTCAGCCAGCGCTTGGGCAAGCTTGTGGCCCAAAGCAAGTCCGTTGGCCACAGGGACTTGCACTATCCCAGTGCAACCAAAGGCGAACCCTGTGTAATTGCGGGCGAGGCGTGTGTAATTGCGGGCGAACCCTGTGTAATTGCGGGCGAACCCAGTGTAACTGCGGGCGAACCCAGTGCACCCACAGGCGAACCCTGTGTAAGGGCATGAGAACCGCTTCCTTTGGAGCAATCGTTGCGATTCGTGGCTTGAAACGGATAACCCAGGAACATTTTTAGTTCCAGCTCAGTTTCTGAATTCTAGCTTTCAGTGAGCCGATACTTAGGGTGTCGTGGTTCCTTCCGCATTTTGATCTTGCCGCATGATTTTAGGAGCAGGCCGTGGCTTCTGCCTCATCCAGTCCTTCGCAACAACAACTCGACGCGATTGCTTTAGTTCAGAGACTAGACTCTGCCATTAAAGGCAACCCGCATCTCTCTGGCCATCAGGTTTTCTGCAGCGAAGAGGGAGGCACGGTAATCCTCCAAGGCCGAGTTCGGTCGTACTACCAAAAGCAGATGGCACAGGAAGCCTTGCGAAACCTGGAAGGCGTTGAGCGGATTGTGAATGATCTTGAAGTTGACTGGCTGACGACCAATTCCAGTTGCTCTCTCTAGTAAGTGCAACAGAAATCCGACGGTCAGCGAGGGAAGGTTACTCGCCCCTCGCTAACGCTTCGGGTTGCGAAATCCCGAAACGAGCAACATCAAACTAACGCCTCGGGTTACATCTGCACAAGTTCGTGGACGTGGACTTTTTCCGCAGCTAGGGCTCATCTTCGGCGTGGAACTGCGAAGCAGCAGCTAGCGGCATGATCCGCCGGTTCAGGGAGTGCTGGTTCAGGGAGTGCCGGTGTCCTCGCCCGTTGGCTCACTTTAGCCTGATGACTGCTCGACTCTCCCCCGCGCCATCCCCACTTATGGTCACCAGGTAGGTACTTGGATGAATTCGGGTATTCGCCTACGATCAGTGATATCTAAACGGCAAGCTGGGCGGTACGCGATCGCTCAGGCATCTTCTTGCTAGCCCTCGCTAGAGGCGGGGCTTGGATTAGGACATCTAACAGGAAAGCTGATTATGGCTCGAAAAGGCATCATAACGTTCAAGGGTAACCCGATGACATTGCTGGGCAATGAGGTAGCGACAGGAGCTGCCGCGCCTGCATTTACCCTGCATTACTTTGAGGGAGGCCTCAAGACTATTTCGAACAAGGATCTGGCTGGCAAAGCTACGATTCTGTCGGTTGTACCATCGCTTGATACTGGCGTTTGTGCGATCCAAACCAAAAAGTTCAATCAGGAACTTGGGTCGATGGGTGACAAAGTGAATGCGGTGACGGTAAGCCGCGATTTGCCTTTCGCTCAGAACCGTTTTTGCGGTGCGGAAGACGTCAAGAATATGAAGGTCGGCAGCGACTATCAGAGCGGCGCTTTTGGCGAATCCTTTGGCGTGATGATTGACGAATTGAAGCTGTTGGCGCGCAGCGTTTTCGTACTCGATAAGAGCGGCAAGGTGGTTTACAGCGAAGTTGTTCCTGAAGTAACCAGCGAGCCGAATTACGAGGCCGCTTTGGCGGCGTTGAAAGCCAACGCTTAGGTCTACGGGCTGAGTTTCCAAATCCGTCGAAACACGTTAGCGTCCGGTTTCCGCATTGCGAATTCCGTATTGCGAATTCCGACTTGCGAACCGGATGCTAACGCACTGCCCAGGTGGCACGGGAATCCCGTCCCAAACTCCAGGTTGGCCGAATTCGAAGCTAGCAAAATCTACGCTGTTCCATTTCCTAAGCTCGTGCCCCCCAAATCAAAAGTTGGGATTACGGGTCTGAATCGATTGACTCAGGAATTCCGGGATCTCATAATCCGGTCATGAGTCCGAGATAGTCCGAAACTCATCCATGCCGCGATTGGTTCTCCCTTCGAGACAGTATGTGTTTGAAGATATGGTGACTCGGTAGGTAGGTAATACTGTTTTAGTTGAGGGTTTGAAGGTGACGAACATTTATGTCGGCAACTTGTCGTTTCGTGCAACCGAAGAGGACATTCGCAATGCGTTTTCTCAGTTCGGTCAGGTCACGTCGGTCAACATTGTGATGGACCAGGATACTGGTCGTTCACGAGGATTTGCGTTCGTTGAGATGGCAGACGCGAACGAAGCCAGTGCGGCCATTGAAGGCTTGAACGAGCAGGAGATTGTTGGACGGCGAGTGATTGTTAATGAAGCCAGGCCGCGGGAAGAACGTCCACGTGGTGGCGGACGCTATGGTGGTGGCGGCGGTGGTGGTGGTCGTCACGAAGGCGGTGGCGGTGGTGGGGGTGGACGCTATGGCGGCGGTGGTGGAAGTGGCGGCGGTGGCGGTGGACGAGACTATGGTGGCGGTGGCGGTGGTGGCGGCAGAGACTACGGCGGCGGTGGCGGACGCCGAGGAAACTACTCTCGCGACGATCGCTAAGTCCGGAGCGCGGGCTGACTCTCTCGCTGAACCCGCGAGCTAACTGGACAACTCGTCTATTTCAATCAACCAACTTAAAGCGTGCTGCTGATCAACTGGCAGCACGCTTTCTTTGAAATTTGTAGTTGCTCGCCCTTCGATCGATTAAATTTCGGCTTGCCGTAGTCAACTATTAATCGCTAGCCTGTGTGCTAGATTAGTGATGTACCTGTGTTTCCAATCGGCGTCTTGGCAGCTGCGGACTTAACGGATAAATGGCAGTTTGATGAATAACAATTGCTCTCGTAATCTATCGATCTCCGTGGGCCAGCTGTGTGTAGGCCTTCTTTTTTGCGGAGTGGTATTGTTTTGCAACAGCCCAGCCCTCGCGCAAAAATGGGCAAGAGACATGTTCGAGGTAACGCAACATGATTTCGAAGTCGTCCCGCGAGGAGCGAAGACTGAGTACGAGTTCAAGTTTACGAACAAGTACAAGGAAACGGTCCACGTAGCATCCGTGCGAACCAGTTGTAAGTGCACGATACCACGCATCGGGAAAAACGATCTCAAGACCTACGAAGAAGGGTCGATTATCGCCGAGTTCAAGACGAGCGACTTCGTGGGTGCTCGTTCAGCAGTCATCACGGTGGTTTTCGATCGCCCCTACTATGCGGAACTGCAGTTGATCGTCAAAGGCAATATTCGCTCTGACATTTTGCCGGAACCTGGCGAGATTCAGTTCGGTGAAGTCGACTTGGGGGCAGAAAAGGTCACCGATGTCAAGATTTCTTATACCGGCCCAACGAAGTGGGAAATCAGAGATGTGCTGAGCAAAAATGAGCATCTAGCCGTCAAACTGAGTCAGCCCATAAACTTGAATAACAAAATCGAATACGTGATGAACGTCCGGCTGAAGAACTCTGCGACCGCTGGCGAGTTTTCTGATGAGATCGTGTTGGTCACCAACGAAGCCCAATCCAATCGCGTGACCCTACCGGTGCGGGCCAATGTAGTTCCTCCCCTGCATGTTGAAGGGGTCCAATTAGGCACGTTACAAGTGGGTGGCACTAAGAACGAACGACTGTTGGTAAAAGCCAAAGTGCCGTTCAAGATTGAGAAAATCGAGTGCGCTGATGGTCGCTTTACCTTCGCAACGCCAACTGAAGAGAAACCGGTGCATTTGATCAAGTTCGACTTCAAAGCGGATGACAAGGTCGGGTCGTTCCGTGAAAAAGTCATCGTGCACACGACTTTGCCAGATTCGGCCACCGCCGAAGCTTACATTACGGGTAACGTCGCGCAGTAGAAGCTTGATGCTTGAAGCTAGAGCCTGATTCTGGGCCAGCTGATTTGGCTCCAGCCCCACTTGAGCAGTTCACCGGAAAGCAACTGCTCCGTCCACGTCTTGCGATCGATCGTAAAGTTCGACCACACAGCTTCGAGATACGGTTTACTAGCGTTGCTCAAGGTTGGAATGAGCCCATTGCGCTCGATGGCTCTCAGGCCATCCCAATAATGCTGGATGATGTGTTGCTGAAACAAATCACCAGCGATCTCGAGGCCAACGATGGAGCCATACCCAACGGCTTGCAAGTGATTCAAGGCGACGACGGAAATGGTAGCGGACACGTCCCACAGCGAAGCATTCTGTTCTTTGGCCGCCAATTCGATTTGACGCCACAGTTGGTCGATTTCCGACTGCGGAAGCAGTTTGGTGGGGTCGATCTGATTGACCGAGGCCTGAATGTCTTCGATCGTCTTTCGCAAGCCCTGCACTGAGATTGGCGGCTGGTCAAACATCCCAACCGCTTTGCCCGAAGCGGCTTCGATCGCATTAATCAAATCAGCGGCACCGTCGATGGTGGTCTGCTGACTAATGATCCCCTGCTCTTTCAAACGATTGCTCAACTGTTCCAAGTAAACCTTCGAGCCATAGGCGGCGTCGCTAAACACGGCCAGTACAGTGAGCGGTGATAAGTGAAAGGTTGCAAGCGCGGTCATGTCCAACAAGTTTCCAACCGTCTTGCGAGCGAGCACCACTTCCTGTTGATGCCGTTCGGGGCTTGTCGGGGACTTGCGCACGCCACCGATATCGTTGATCGCAAAGGTCAGCATTTGCTGGACGAAGATTGAGTACGATTTCGAGTTACGAAAGGCAGATGGGACCAACCAGTTCGCTGATTCACGCACAATGCCGCCAGCCAGAGCACTGGCGCTGCGCAGGGTTCGTTCGGGCAAGCTGGCGGAATAATTGAATAGCCGCAGGAGTGTACTCGTGGCCTCACCGACGGTCGATTTTTCCATGTCGATCGCATCGCCGAGCGGCTGCGGATCAGCGTCTTCAGACGCGGCTCCCGATTCGATGTTCCCTTGTTGCGGCGAATTGCTCATTGTTCCGGCATCTTGCAAATGGTCTTGGGGCTGTCTTAGGGCTTGAGCACGTGAACGTAGCTTGCCGTAAATGTAACCGACGATTTTGGCGTCGTTTCCTTGGATTCGGCATTCACAGCGGGCTTTTCCCGGGTGAGGCATCCAATGGCTAGTATATTCTGCCCGTCGGCAAGCGCTGGACAGATCTCCTTCGGTACCGTTATTGCCAAGGCTTCCTCACCTAGCGCTGTTGATGGGGTTACCTGCCACATACTCTCACCCTCACTGGCGCTCGCCGCCTTTACCACAATCGCCATTCCAACCAAGTCCTCCTTGTGATTGGCTAACCAATAGCGAGCGCCGCCTTGGATAAGTTGTTGGATATCAGCGTGAGCTGTAACCTGCTGACCGATTGAATTCATTTCGGATCGCACGAGTCTTCGAATTGGGCTGGGTGATGGCAACTGATGGATCGCTAATGCCAGTGCCGCCATATTGGAGTAGGTCTGCAAGGCGAGTTTCTTTTGAAGATCCCGATCTTCGCCGCGTTCATTCCATGCTTCCAGATCCCTTTCGACTAGATGGATAGCGGTGAACACATCCTTCGGTTCATCAGGGGGAATGTCCTCTGCGGGTGCATCGTCCGCCAATTCTGAAGAAATCGAGGGTGCTGGAAAGGCTCTTGGGGCGCTTCGATTTCCCGGCAATCGCGATGGACGACCCTGCGCAGGCGTTGAACTGCTCGATTGGTCTTCCGCTGGATTCGATGCCTCCTCGGCTGGAACAGGAGTCGAGTCTGACGGCGAATCGGAAATTGTCGAGGAGTCCTTAAAATCGCTATCAAACCGCCGAAATCCACTTGCTCCCGCCGGGGGTGGTGCGGCGCGAGGCTCGTCGGCAAAGTTGCTAGGACGAAATCGAGTTGGGACGATCCAAGGCGCAAAGCGTGCCACCACGGGTCCCATCTGCAAGGGGTCCTTGCCGAGAACATGCCATATCAACAATGTGGCGATCGGTATCGATGCTAAGCCGCCTAGCAAGATTGAAAGCATGGACCAAACGGGAGACTTACCTTTGCGGCGCATGCGTTCATATTGCTCATGAGTTATAGGTTCGAACTTGGACCAATCCGTTTTCTTCTTCTCCGCCTGAGACTTCAACAACGTTTGTGGAGAGACGTATTCTTCCTTCGCCAGTTCAATGACAGCGGTGTCTTGAACCGCTTCAATGTTGACGTCACTAGTAACATCAACAACAGGCCCGCTCGACGCTTCACTGGCAGCCTCAAGCTGACTACTGGCAGGCTCACTGGCGACTTGCTCTTTCGACTGCGGAGCCTGTGGATCGCTAACCACTTCCCAGAATCCCAATTCGGCTTCGACCATTTCCCCCAATACAAATTGGTTCGAACAATGCCGACAGCGAAGAACTGCTTGCATCGAAGTTTGTGAATTCAGCACCAGAACACGACCACAGCTCGGGCAGGGAAGAGTTTGTATCACAAGGGACTCCTGGATCGATCAGAAAAGCGTACTAATATGAGTCTAAGCTATGCCGTACACCGGTTCGAGCTTCTGACGCAAATAGTTGACCAAAGGTTGAGCATCTAGGGGCTTTCCGCACGCTTTTTGTATCAATTGCCCTGGATGGAAGCACTGACCGAATCCATGGATTTCTTGACGTAACCACGCCAACAATGGTTGGAAATCTCCCACGGCGAAATCGCGGCCCAGCTCGGGTAGTTTCAACCTGGCCGCTTCCATCAACTGAGCGGCGTAGAGGTTCCCGAGCGTATAGGTAGGAAAGTAACCGATTAGCCCCGCGCTCCAGTGAATGTCCTGAAGAACTCCCTCAGCATATGTCTGTGGGCGAATACCCAAGTATTGCTGGTAGCGTTCATTCCATGCTTGTGGAGCGTCAGCCACTTTCAAGTCACCCGCAATCAGTTCTTGCTCGATCTCAAATCGAATCAATATGTGCAAGTTGTAAGTGACTTCGTCGGCCTCAACGCGAATCAACGATGGTTGCACTCGGTTCGCGTCTCGAAAAACTTGTTCGGCAGTCAAATCGCTCCAAGCCCCGGCGAGCTGCGTTTGCAACTCTGGCAAACACCACTGCCAGAATTCACGACTGCGCCCCACAAAGTTTTCCCACATACGAGACTGCGACTCGTGAACTCCGAGACTGGCAGCGGCACCAGCTGGTAAACCATACCAGTCCACCGGCAAACCTTGTTCATACATTCCGTGCCCAGCCTCATGCAGCGTTCCATAAAAGCCGCTTGGAAAATAATCGGTCTGAAAGCGAGTCAGAATGCGACAGTCGTCAGGTCCAAGCGTCGTGCAAAACGGATGGCTGGTCTCATCCAGGCGACCGCGTTCAAATTCATAGCCGATACGTTCAGCCACCCAACGACTCGTTTGGCGTTGCAGTTCGATCGGCACAGAGCGACGCCAAGACTGGCCATTTGGCTTGTGACTGGACTCATTCAAGTCCTTGACTAGTTGCACAAGCGCATCTCGCAGTCCAGCAAACACTGCGGTCAGCGATTGACTGTTCGCGCCGTCTTCATATTGATCCAGCAGCGCATCGTAGAGCGTACCTGCATCGCGCAGCAATTCTGCTTCTTGCCGTTTGAGCGAAAAGATCGTGGCCATGTGCGGCTCAAAATCGCTCCAGCTATTCGCGGCTCGCGCCGCTTCCCAGGCTTGCTGTCCAAGCACGGTAGCCTTAGTGGTTGCCTCAACGAGTTCCACCGGCAAACGACTATTGCGACGAAAGTCCTTCAGCAGCATGCGAATGCTCGCCGCGGTTGAACTGTGCGGGTCACTCATCAGTTCACCAGCGCTCAGCTCTTGGAGCTTCTCGCCAAGCCACGGGTCGGTCAAACGTCGGTGGATCATGCCGCTCAAAAGCGTCGTCTGCTCAGCTCGGTAGGCTCCGCCGCGACTTGGAAGGTACGTGCGATCATCCCACTCGAGCAAAGCGACAGTTGCCTCGAGCTTGGCGGTATCGCCTACGAACGCTCGAATTTCTTTCCAAGTTTCTAGATGCCCCATTTTGATCCTATTCGCCGCTTCAGAGTTGAAAACGCACCGGTAATCCGCAATATTGCTAGCAACAGCCCTTGAATTTGTGGACTTTACTGTGCTTCTGGAGGGTGTTGAGCAGCCACTCTTATGCGACTGGCCTCAAACTCCTCTATTCGCCGAGCTATTCTCCCGTTCTACTGCATCTCTTGCCAGGGGCAAATTGCCCTCGCCACGATGATTGCAATGGAGTAGATGTACATCGTGATAAATCCTCTACCACTCGACATGCTTCCTCAACCTGACGAATGGACGTGCGGGCCGACCTGCCTGCACGCCGTGTATCGTTATTTTGGCGAGAAAATGGACTTGTCGACCATCATTCATCGCGTCCCCAAGTTGGACGATGGTGGCACGCTGGCTGTGCTGCTCGGTTGCGATGCGCTGGCAAACGGTTACGCGGCTCGCATTTATACGTACAACCTCACCGTGTTTGATCCCAGTTGGTTTCGTGAAGGAGTCGACTTGGCAGAGAAGCTCAGAGAGCAAGCGGAATCCAAGTCAGACAAAAAACTCCGATTGGCAACCCGCGGTTATCTTGAGTTTTTGCGACTTGGTGGCCAAGTTCGCATGCAGGATCTGAGTACAACTTTGATCCGAAAGTACCTCGCGCGTAACATTCCTCTTCTCACAGGGCTCAGTTCCACGTATTTGTATCAAGAGGCTCGTGAACTGAATAACCCGAGCCAAGACAAATCGGATATCGCAGGCTATCCGCAGGGGCACTTTGTTGTTCTTCGTGGATATGACAAGGAATCGAAGTTGGTTACCGTGGCTGACCCCTACTCCAAGAACCCCTGGAGCACCAACCTTGACTATCAAGTTTCACTTGAACGAGTTGTGTGCGCAGTGTTGCTTGGCGTGCTCACTTACGATGCTAACTTCCTAGTAATTCATCCCAAAAACAGTGCGAACAACCCTCATTATGTTGTTCCACCTAGTCCGTCTCCTACGTAGCCAGGATGTGCTCAAGTGCCCGCAGTGGTTGTTGCAAATAGTTCGAAGGATTGGCCGTTTCAGATTCCCAACGTCGATGTTGTTGACGCGAAAACTTATCTGACCAAACCGGAATACAGTGAACTCCGAAATGTTCGCGTGTTCAATCTCTGCCGTTCGTATCGTTACCAAACGAATGGTTACTATGTGTCGTTATTGGCTGAGGCTCGCGGGCATCGCCCCTTGCCGCATGTCACCACGGTCCAAGATCTCAAGAGTCAATCAGTCGTTAAGATTGTTGCTGCAGATTTGGATGAACTGATCCAAACCAGTCTGAAGCGGATCACCACGAACGAATTTGAGCTGAGCATCTACTTCGGTCGCAATATGACCGAGTGTTACCACCGACTCGCTACAGCTCTATTCAATCAGTTTCAAGCTCCCCTGCTGCGCGCTTCCTTCATTCGTGCAGACGCTGAATCCGAATGGTCGCTTAAGGCCATCCAAGCTATCTCCGCCAGTGAAGTCCCCGAGCGTCATTGGCCCTTCGTAATCGAAATGGCCACCAAGTACTTTGAAGGTCAAGCTCCCAAATCCAGTCGCAAGACGAACTATCGTTTTGATCTCGCAATTCTTGTTAACGAAGACGAAGCCGAACCACCGTCGGACGAAAAGGCCATCGACCGTTTCTCGAAGGCGGCTGCGTCGCTGGGGATTCGCCCCCAAATCATCGGCCGCGATGATTATGCGCGCTTGGCAGAGTTCGATGCGTTGTTTATTCGCGAAACAACCTCCGTCAATCATCACACCTATCGCTTCGCCCAGCGCGCCGCCAGCGAAGGCTTGGTCGTCATGGACGATCCGCTCTCGATCGTCAAATGCAGCAACAAAGTTTACTTAGCCGAATTGATGGCTCGGCAGAAGATTCTCACGCCTCGGACGCTAGTGGTTCACAAAGACAATTGGCAAAGCGTCCAAGAGCAACTCGGTATCCCACTGGTACTCAAGAAACCGGATAGCGCCTTTTCAAAAGGTGTGATCAAGGTTGGTACCGACGACGAACTTGAGATGGCCATGAAAGAGATGCTCGCCGATTCGGAATTGGTCGTCGCCCAGGAGTTCTTGCCCACGGCCTTTGACTGGCGTATCGGTATCATCGATCGGCAGCCATTGTTTGCTTGCAAGTACTTCATGGCTCCCGCACATTGGCAGATCATTCAACAAGAAGAAACTGGCGACGACCGCTACGGCGACTTCGAATGCATGCCCGTCGAGATCGCTCCACGTGGTGCGGTGAAGACAGCGCTTAAGGCCGCGAACTTGATCGGCGATGGTTTTTACGGCGTGGACATCAAAGAGAGCGAAGGCAAGTTCTACGTGATCGAAGTCAACGATAATCCCAATGCAGATTTCGGTATCGAAGACAAAGTGCTCCGCGATGACCTGTACCTGCGCGTGATGCGAACCTTCCTCAAGCGAATCGAAATGAAAAAAGGCAATCATTTTGCGTAGTCATAACTGACGCAATTTCCCGGCGCGTCCGTTGCTGACGCTGCCAGCGTCAGGCCCGTGAGCCGACGGCGCTAGCCGCGGGTATCGAAGGCGTGACCGTTCATCACCAACAACGATCCAATGAAATCCAACTAGTGCTTCGACCTTATTCGATCAGAGATTAACCTTTGTGGGTTAGCACCGGTTTCCGCAGTGCTAACCGTTGCTAACGCACTGCGGTTAATCCAAAACAAACCAGGTGGGACACAGCATTGGCTTCCAAACACTAATTCAAGCGATCAACCCAATGTGGTTGCTTGACCACATCCAGCGTACCTCACCTAGTTACATTCACAGCACCACTTCGAGACCCGCGGCTAGCGCCGTCGGCTCACAAAACCAACTTCGCTGACAATTATCATGACACAAGAATACACTCTCGGACTCTTCGAAGCTTTTGGTATCGAACTGGAATACATGATCGTGGATGCGGAAACATTGAATGTCCGCCCGATCAGCGATAAAGCGTTAACGGCTGCTGCAGGTGAACTGACGGGCGAAGTGGAACTCGGTAGCATCTCGTGGAGTAACGAACTGGCCTTGCACGTGCTCGAGCTAAAGGTTTCTGAACCGGTCACGGACTTGGCTCAAGTCACTGTTGACTTTCAGCAGAGCATCGCGCACGCCAACGAGATCCTTGGAAAGTTCGGAGCCCGACTGATGCCGACCGCTATGCATCCATGGATGAATCCTGACCGCGAAATGAAGCTCTGGCCACATGACTACAGCCCCGTCTACAACGCTTTTAATCGCATCTTCAATTGCAGCGGTCACGGTTGGTCCAATCTGCAGAGCACGCATTGGAATCTGCCTTTCCGCAATGAACAGGAATTCGCCAAGCTGCATGCTGCCATTCGTTTGATCCTTCCGTTGCTGCCAGGCATCGCTGCCAGTTCACCGATTTACGATGGTCGTACGCATGGGGCCCTTGATTGTCGTTTGGAAGTTTACCGCAAGAACTCCGCCAAGATTCCATCCATCACAGGCCAAGTTGTGCCAGAAGCGGTTTATACCGAAGCGGACTACGAGCGCGAAATCTATCAACGGATGTATCGCGACATCGCTCCAGAAGATCCTGACGGCACACTGCAACATATTTGGTTGAACGCTCGTGGAGCCATCGCGCGCTTTGATCGCGGCGCCATCGAGATCCGGGTTCTCGACATCCAAGAGTGCCCACAAGCAGACATTGCGATCGGCAGCTTGATGGTCGCAACCTTGCAAGCTCTCTGCGCGGAGAAATGGACCAGCTTTGAAGAACAATCCATAGCGCCAACCGAGGAACTCGCTTCGCTGTTCCGCTCAGCCATCATCGCTGGTCCAGCCACAGTGGTGCCGCAATCGATCGCCAAGCATTTTGGTCCAACGTCCAGTGTCACGGTTGGGCAGCTGTGGCAGGATCTACTCACCCGCCTTCAGCCTACTTGCCCCCTGCTCTCCCCTGCCATGGTCGAGAACTTGAATACTGTTTTATCGCACGGCACACTTTCGCAGCGCATTCTCGCAAATCTCAACAACGATCACTCGCGATCCAATCTCGAAACCATTTACGGCGAATTGAGTCAGTGTTTACAGCAAGGCGAAATGTTCGCGCCTGCCGAAGTGAGTAGATAGTACTGTTTCCCAAACAGCCTCTCGCTCCACGAAAGCGGCGGCCACTAAAGCTGCTTTGGCGTGAGAAAGGCGACTATGTTGGCGCTACCCGACAGATCAATGTGCTTTGCGTGATATCATTTTTCACGGGCTTTTCCTCCGAATATTGATCGCCTAACGCATTGGGTGATGGGTATGTAGCCTTTTCCCTACCCGTCCACGAGTTGAAAAAGTCATTTGGTGTATTCTCCGCGAAAAAGGGAAATAATGACCGCCTTCGCGTTTTTTTGGTGCAGCCGGTCAACGAATCTCGCATGAGATTTCAGGCGGCATTGTGATTGTTCAGTCGACTCCTGTCGCCAAATGTTCGCACTTTTGGATTCAGGCCCTTGCTTGAAACAAGCTGACTCAACAGCACACCGAAACCGACCTTCCCCTCCATCAAATTAGCGCCGGAGCCCACCCACCATGAGGTATAACAGTTTCCTCGTTATTCACTTTACTTTATTCACTTTCTTGCTTTCCATTGCTCCCGCGTCTTTGGCCAGCGCGGGGGTCATCGCGTGGACTGACTGGCAGTCCGGAAGCAACACTAATGGCTTTACTGGCTTGGGGCAGATTACAACTGCGACAGCTCTAGTTGATGTGACGTACAACAACCCGAACGGTATTGCTTTTTTTCAATCTGGAGCTGGAACCGACTTTTTTGCCAATGGCGGTGGCGGTCGAAACGCTGCGACTTCACCCTTTACAAGCAGCCTCGTTGAGAACATTCCGACTGCTGCAGAAATGATAGCGCTTCAATTTCAAGGGACCCAAACCTTAACTTTTAGCCAGGCAATCGCTAACCCAGTGTTCTCGTACATTAGCCTCAACGGCAACGGATACGCTTTCGACCAAGACTTTGACATCCTCAGCTTTGGTGGTTCGACCAGCCCAGAAGGAGCCAGGGATTCGGGATATTGGGGTGCTGGCACTTCATACAAGAGCATCGTTGCCCTTGGGGGAGGAGCCTTTGAGTATCAATTGCTTGGGACAGGTGAGCCCCATGGAACTATTCGATTTAAAGGTGCGTTCAACTCTGTTAGCTGGCGAAGCTTGAGCAACGAGAATTGGAATGGCTTTACCGTTGGGATTCAAGGCACTGCGCAAGAAGTTTTCGCAACGGTACCTGAGCCAGCAAGTGTTGCGACTTGGACTCTATTGAGCTTGGCGCTTAGCGTCTTTCAATTTCGTCGAGCCAGAAAGTCATAGCATTTAACGGACACGGACTGGGACTCTACCCCCTCTACGCATCCCCAGTTAGTTGCTGTTTTAGACGAACATAAAGCCAAGCGCGGGCCAGAGCCCATAGTCGATCAGCGACGCGGCGAGTGATTCCCAGAGTTTCCGCCGCTTGCTGGTGTGTCAAATTTGCAAAAAAACGAAGGTTGATCAACTCGGCTGCCTGGGGATCATGGAGTTCCAATTCAGTCAAGAGTTCATCCAGTGCTAGAAATTCGTACGGACGAAGATCAATATCGACACCGATTTGATTGAAGTCCATAACCAATTCGAGACGTTCGCCACTGCGCTTTTGAGTCGCTTTCGCACGTGCCCGATCAACCAGTACCCTACGCATGGCTTGCGCAGCAGAACCGAAAAAGTGGCGAGCGTTTTCAAAGGAAGGGAAATCTTCCTTACCGATTAAGCGCAAATAGGCCTCATGTACTAGGGCAGTCGGCTGTAACGTTTCGCCCGCGCTATCCCCGTACAACTTCATCGCCGCCATTCGCCGCAATTCATCATAGGTTAGCTTAAAGACTTGATGTGCCGCGTCATTGTCACCTTGATTGGCTTGTCGTAGCAGTTCAGTGATTTCCGACACAAATGTAGCCCTCGCTTGAATGGGCTTAGTCAATCCGCTGTTTGTTATCGAACTGGCTGCGACTCAAGCCCTAAACTCTTGCTAATCATGATTCCACTTACAAGACTTTTTAGGTTGGTCCCTCGCGGCAAACGTGACTCGTCGAGATTATAATCAACTGCGCATAAGTGAAAAGTGTTTTGCAATATTTGTCTTGTGTGACTTCACTAAGGCTGCGTACATAGTTTGCGTCTGTAATCGTCAACCGATTGCAATTGGACGGTGGAACGATGAGTTGGAATCAGCTTGCCAATCAGATGTTCTTAGCAGCGATTGAATACCCGACACATGATTTGCAAAAAGCGTTTGTAGCCAACTCCAACGCGAGTGATCTAGAGAAACAGGCCGTAAGCGAATTGCTTGCCGCCCACTGGGAACTTGAGCAATCGGCGTTCTTGGAGACACCGCCGCTTTCCAAGCAGTCAGATGAAATACCTCTTAGCGAATCCCCACCAACTCATCGAAACGACAACTTCCAAGAAAATGCGTTGATGAGTGGCGCTACGTTCGGTCGGTATTGGATTGAAAGGTTGATAGGAAAAGGTGGCATGGGTTTGGTCTACTTAGCTCTGGATACAAAACTCCAGAGGCAAGTAGCGATCAAGCTTCCCAAGAGACAAAATGATGTCGGCTTATATGCTCGACATCAACGGGAGGCACGGGCAATGGCCTCCACAGTTCATCGGAACATCTGTACCTTGTACGACGTGGATGAACATGATGGCATTCACTTCTTGTCGATGCAGTATGTGGAAGGCGAAACACTGGCGAATTATCTTCGCCAGGGCAAGCGATTTGATTCACGCCATGCTGTTGAACTGATTCTCAAGATTGCTAGGGCAGCGCATCAGGCACATTTGGCAGGCGTTACTCACCGTGATCTCAAACCTGCCAACATCATGATCGATGCCCTGCACGAGCCGATCATCATGGACTTCGGATTAGCAGGTGTCGCTAGTGAAACAACGTCGATTTCAAAATGCGGTTCGGTCTATGGAACGCCGGCCTACATGGCGCCAGAGCAAGTACGTAACGATCATGCGGCTGTTGGGCCAGCCAGCGACGTTTACAGTCTCGGCGCTGTACTTTATGAGTTATTAACGGGACGAACGATTTACTTGGGTAATACGGCCAACATCCTACGCCAACTTTCAATGGGCGAGCGAATACCACCGGTATCCGAAATCCAACCGAATATCGACGCGCACTTGGAGTCAATTTGCATGAAGGCTCTCGACCGCGACGTTAGTCGAAGATACGCAACGGCGTCGGATTTCGCCGACGCGCTTGAACTGTACCAGAGCAACAGTGTGAATCCAGTTGAAACATCAACTCTTCAATTCGTCACAGCGGGCGCAAAACGTTCGGGCCGAGTCTACAGTCGAATTGCAGTTTGGACTTTGCTGAGCGCCATAACTTTAGGTTTTCTCTTTGCCGCAAGTTTCATACGCATTAATATGCCCTACGATCTGCCAACGAGGTCCAATCCATGGACAGCTCATTGGGCGGAGCCTCAATCTCTGTCGCCAACCATCAACACGGAATTTGCTGAAGAGAATGTTGCGGTCTCACGCGACGAACTCACAATATTCTTCAATCGAGCTGGCTTGGGAAGGAACAGCCTCTGGGAAAGCCATCGAACGAACGTGAATGAGGAGTTTTGCGAAGCTGCTCTTTTGCCCTCCAACATCAATAGACCAGACTCCACCAGCGATTGCCCTTGCCTGTCAAAGGACAAACTGACGCTTTGGTTTAGTTCAGATCGAACAGAAGGTTACGGCTCACACGATCTATGGTTCAGCCGTAGGGATTCGCTGAATTCGCCGTGGCATGACCCCATTAACCCTGGCGAAAGTGTCAATTCCAATGCTTATGAACAGAGCCCTTTCTTGTCAGACGACGAACTGACGTTGCTTTTTAGCCGCGCCGGTGAAAACGGTGTGTTTCAGATTTATGAAGCGAGACGTACCCACCGCGAAAAACCATTTAGTCCGGCTAAGCTGTTATCAAATGTAAACGATGGTGTCTGTTCTTCATTTCCTGTTTTGACCAACGATGGGTTAAACATGATTTTCGTTCATTGCCGAACGCAGTCGGACTCACTGCAATTGTATGTTGCAACTCGAAGTCATGCCGATGGTGATTTTGGAACGCCACACGCGCTATCCAACACGATTAACAGTTTACCTGCGGGCGGCCCAAGTCTTTCAGGAGACAGCAATCACTTATACTTCAGTCGACGACAAGGTCGCTCCGCAGATCTTTGGGTAGCAGAACACGCCGATCCCGAAGAGGAAGCGAGGGAAGCCAATTCGCCCAGGTAGACATGTGTAATCGGCGAGCGGTTAGTGAATACTGACTCATCTTGGAGCGGCGCGGCACTCTTGCCCTATGACAGGGCATCGATCACACTGAACTCACCGCATTTAAAGAGTTCGATCCCTGCAACCCTCCTTGAGGCAGGTATGTTTCGCCCCGCCGTTTTGGTCCTGATCGCATCGATTTGCTCGACAGCGATTGCGCAAGGCCCTGTTTCGTACAATCGCGATATCCGGCCGATCCTCGCCAAACACTGCTGGGCTTGTCATGGTCCAGATGAAAAGTCGCGGCAAGCCGACCTGCGGCTCGATTCTTTCCCAGCTGCGACCGAGGTTCGAGACGATCGTGCGGCCATTCGAGCGCATGATCCGGAGCACAGCGAACTGATGCTGCGAGTCTTGTCGCACGACGATGATACGGTCATGCCACCCCGCGAAGGAGGCACACCGTTGACTCAAGCACAAATCGATCTACTCAAGCAGTGGATCGCTTCGGGCGCTGAGTACGAAGAACATTGGGCTTTCATTCCACCTCAGCGACCTCAACTACCATCAGTCGCCAACTCTGCCTGGGTCCGCCATCCAATCGATCAGTTTGTACTGGCGAAGTTAGAAACAGCTAAGCTAGCCCCCTCTTCCTCAGCCGACAAAGCAACTTTGTTGCGACGAGTCTACCTGGATTTAATCGGCATCCCACCCAGTCCTGACGAAGTACAGCAGGTTCTCGATTCGCAAGATCCGCAATGGTTCGAACGCGTGGTCGATTCACTTTTGACTCGTAACGAGTTCGGTGAGAAATGGGGTCGAGCTTGGCTTGACCTGGCTCGTTACTCGGACACGAACGGTTACGAAAAAGATCGTCCACGTTCCATCTGGCCCTACCGCGAATGGGTCATTCAAGCGATCAACGCGGATTTACCCTTCGATCAATTCACGGTCCAGCAAATTGCCGGTGACATGCTGGCTCCGAATGATTTGCAAGCCAAAATCGCGACAGGCTTTCATCGCAACACCATGCTCAATGAAGAAGGTGGAATCGATCCGCTTGAGTTCCGCTTCTATGCCATGAATGATCGCGTGGCCACGACGGGCCTCGTCTGGATGGGACTCACAACGGGATGCGCACAGTGTCACACCCATAAATTCGACCCGATCACGCACACCGAATACTACCAATTCATGGCGTTGCTGAACAACGCTGACGAACCGGATCAAGAGGTGGTATCGCCCGCCCTCGAAGCCGAGCGCAAACGAATTGAAGATGAAATTGATTCTAAAGCCAGTCTGCTACCAACGCAGTTTCCCTTCGAAGGCTCCACTGCTGGCGATCTGCCCGCCGCAGAACGCACCGCGAAAAGCCAACTCGCGTTTCAATCCAAGTTCGCCGCTTGGGCCGAACAACAGCGAGCAACGGCCGTGGATTGGAAGATTGCCAAACCTTCCGAAATGAAAACAAACCTTCCTCGTCTCGAAGTTCTCGAGGATGGCTCAATCTACTCCACGGGCGACATCACCAAGCGGGATGTTTTTGAGCTGACAATTGACAAAGCGTCTCTCGGCGATCAACCGATCACTGCACTTCGACTTGAAGCTTTACCCGATTCTCGTTTGCCAGCAGGTGGTCCAGGGCGTTGCTATTACGAAGGGCGACGCGGTGATTTCTTTCTCAGTGAAGTGACGCTGCGCGATGGAGATCGCACGATCAAGATCCGCGAAGGTTCAAATAGCTATGGCAAGAACGGTTTAGGCAGCGGTTCCGCCGAAGCGAAAAATGTTTTCGATGGCGATGGTTCAACAGGCTGGTCCACTGCCCAGCGCGAAGGTGAAGCTCATCAGTTGGTACTGGTGCTCGAAGAACCATTGCAAGTCACTCAGTCCTTGAAGATCGAGATGCTTTTCGAACGCCACTACGCCACCAGCCTTGGGCGATTCCGTTGGTCGGTCAGTTCCTCCGACAAAAAAGCGCTTGCACAGGATCTCTCTGCAAGCCTTCAAGCCGCTTTGGTCAAAGAACCCGCTCAGTGGACCGAAGCCGAACGTAAACAACTCGAACAGCATTTTGCACTTACTTGTGATGAACTCAAAGAAGCTCGCAAAGAGATCGACCAACTTCGCAAGGCGATCCCTGCGGCACCCACGACGTTGGTCATGCAAGAGCGAACGACTGACAATCCTCGTCCCACTCATCGTCATCATCGCGGCGAATACCTTAGCCCGCGCGAAGCTGTCAGCGGCGGACTGCCAGAAGTGTTCCGATCACTAACCGCCAAACCACCGACCAATCGTCTAGAACTTGCGCGGTGGTTGGTCAGCCAAGAAAATCCTCTTGTTGGTCGAGTGGTTGTGAATCGCGTGTGGCAAGCCTTATTTGGCGATGGCCTCGTACGCTCGCAAGGGGATTTTGGGATGCAAAGTTCACCGCCGACACATCCTGAACTGCTCGACTGGTTAGCCGTCGATTGGATGGAGTCCGGTTGGTCCATGAAGAAACTGCTGCGAGATATCGTGCTCAGTGCGACTTATCAGCAAAGTTCCAGTCCATCGCCTGAACTCCGCGAACGCGATCCAGAGAACATTTTGCTGGCGAGGTTTTCGCGTCAGCGGGTGGATGCAGAGGTGCTTAGGGACACCATGCTGGCCGCAAGCGGTCTGTTGTGTGAACGAATCGGCGGCCCAAGTGTTCGTCCACCACAACCGGCATCGGTCACCGCGCTCGCGTATGGCAACGAAGCTTGGCCTGAATCCAAAGGCGCTGATCGCTTCCGGCGTTCACTTTACACCTTCTCAAAACGCACCGCACCCTTTGCAGCTTATCAAGCCTTCGATGCTCCGTCAGGAGAAACCTGCGCTGTGCGCCGCGAGCGCAGCAACACGCCGCTGCAAGCGCTCACGCTGCTGAATGACAATATGTTCGTTGAAATGGCCGAAGAACTTGGAAGCACGGTTTACCAAACGATTGACGATGATCAACGACGCGCTCGCACGCTTGCCTTTACAGCTTGGTCACGGCCGCCGAGCGAGCAAGAAGTATCCACCATCGTTAAGTATGTAGCGGCCCAGCGTGAACGGGTCGCGGCCGGCAGCTTTGCTCCAGAAATTCAGTCCCTGGAAGGTTCACGCGTAAAGCAGTTGCTTGCCAACTCGGGTGCGGATGTTAAGCCACAGTTGTTGGCTTGGATCATGGCCGCTCGAGCACTGATGAATACGGATGAAGCCGTAACAAAGCCCTAATCACTAACCCAACTGGTAGCTGGTTTCGTTAGAAACCGGGAACAAACGATGATTCAATACACCGATGCAAGACGCTACTTTTTGAACGAGTGCCGACTGGGTTTAGGCAAAATCGCCATGGCGTCGCTTTGCGCTGGCACGATGTTCTCAGCTCGCCATACAAACGCTGAATCACCTGCGAGTTCGAGTAAAGGCCTGCCTGGTCTGCCGCACTACCCAGCCAAAGTCAAACGCGTGATCTACTTGTTCATGGCCGGCGCTCCAAGCCAACTCGACTTGTTCGATTACAAACCCAAGTTGGCTGAACTGGAAGGCAAACCACTTCCGCCATCAGTTATCGAGGGGCAGCGTTACGCCTTCATCCAGCCCGACGCTGCCGTCCTTGGACCGCGCTTTAAATTTGAACGTCAAGGCAAATCGGGCATGGAAATCTCTGAGGTGCTACCGCACTTGGCTAAGATTGTGGACCGTATCTCACTGCTGCGAAGTGTATCAACCGATCAGTTCAATCACGCGCCAGCTCAATTGACTCTGAACACGGGCAACGGGATTCCTGGCCGACCGAGCATGGGATCTTGGTTAAGTTATGGACTAGGCAGCGAAGCGGACGACCTACCCGCGTTCGTGGTTTTGAAAAGTGGCGATAGCCTTAGTGGCGGCGCGGCGATGTGGAGCTCAGGTTTCTTGCCGTCAAAACACCAGGGCGTTCCATTTCGGGGGCAAGGCGACCCAATTCTGCATACTTCGAACCCCAAAGGTTATGACCAGCAATCGCAACGCGAGTCGCTTGACTTGATCGGTGACCTGAATCGCATGCAGCTCCAGCGCGTTGGCGATCCTGAAATCCAGACGCGTATCGATGCCTACGAGATGGCTTACCGCATGCAAATGCGAGCGCCTGAGCTGATGGATTTTTCCAGTGAGAGCCAAGAGACGCTTGATCTTTACGGCGCAAAGCAGGGCGAAGCCGGGAAAGCCTTTGCGAACAATTGCCTGCTCGCCCGACGGTTGGCGGAACGCGGGGTGAGGTTCATTCAAGTCTATCACGCTGGCTGGGATCATCATTCCGATGTCGCTGGCGGTTTGAAAGGAACTTGCAAGACAACTGACCAGGCATCTGCGGCTTTGATTGAAGACCTCGCGCGGCGCGGAATGCTAGAAGATACACTGGTGGTATGGGGTGGTGAATTCGGACGCACTCCAATGGTTGAGGCCAGCGCTGCCCTAGGCCGTTCACTTGGTCGTGACCATCACCCCCAAGCTTTTACCATGTGGATGTGCGGTGGCGGCATCAAGCAAGGGCACCAGTTCGGTCGCACCGATGAACTTGGATTCCATCCTATCGAGGACAAAGTCGATGTACGGGACATTCAAGCTACGATCCTGCATCTGCTAGGCATCGATCACACTCGCCTCGGTTACGAATACCAAGGTCTGCGTTTCCGCTTAACTGGCGTTGAAGAGCATCATCCGATCAAGGGCATTCTCAGCTAAGCCTCGGTAGTGAACCACGAAAAATACGGAGCACACGAAAGGAAAGCTATGATCGAAGGCCTCTAAAGTTGCGAGTTTGGTTCGTGCATGGAGAGGACTCGTGCCAATGCTCACCCGCGGCTAGAGGCTTGTTGATTTAGTGAGCCGTCGGCGCTAGCCGCGGGTCTCGAAGTTTGGAGCGTGCATGGGTTTGGCTCGTGCCAATGCAAGTATTTCTGTATTGGCAGGTTTATTGACGATGAACGATTACTCCTTCGGTCACCCGCGGCTAGCGCCGACGGCTCACAAACTAAACAGGCCCCTAGCGCCGTCGGCTCACTAAAGACCACAGTAGAGCCGTCGGCTCACTAAAACTGGGTTACAAGAAAAAAGGGATGAAGCATGACTACTCGACGAATATTCTTGGGTGCACTGAACGCGGGATTGGTGGGCGCGAACTTGCTTGTCGCTCCACAATTACGTGCAACGGCTCCGGCGGCAAACAAGCGGCTGGCTGTCGTGACCACGGAGTGGCGTTACCACTCTCATGCATGGCATATGGCCGAACGATTTTTAGTTGGCTATCCCATCAACGGCCGCTGGCATCGTCCACCGCTCGACGTTGTCTCAGCTTATGTCGATCAAAAACCGGCCAACGACCTTAGTCAACAGCGCTCCAAGGAATTTGGCTTCCCAATCTACCCAACTATCGCTGAAGCACTATGTTGCGGTGGGGATAAAATGGCCGTCGATGCTGTGCTGATTATCGGTGAACACGGCAACTATCCCAAGAGCGAATATGAGCAGACGAAGTATCCTCGCTACGAGTTCTTCAAACAAGTAACCGATGTTTTTCGCCGTGATGGGCGTGCCGTCCCGGTCTTCAATGACAAGCATCTTTCATGGAAATGGGAGTGGGCGAAAGAGATGGTGGATATCTCGCGCGAGCTCAAGTTCGCCTTCACCGCTGGTTCCTCTCTACCCGTCACTTGGCGGATGCCATCGATCGACATGCCTTACGGGGCGGAGGTCGAGGAACTACTGGCCGTGTCGATCGGTAGCATCGATAGCTACGACTTTCATGCTCTTGAGGTCATCCAGTGTATGGCCGAGCGCCGACGCGGAGGGGAGACGGGAGTGATATCGATGCAGGCCTTACGTGGCGATGCGGTGTGGAAAGCCATGGAAGCGGGAAGTTGGCACGGTGGTGGTTGGAATCCTCAATTGTTCGAAGCTTGCCTCTCGCGCAGCCAAACTCTGGCACAGCCTGAGACGTTCAGTCATCGGTACCCAACGCCCACTCAGATGCGCGAATGGGTCAAGGATCCAGTCGCTTATCGATTCGAGTATGCCGACGGAGTCAAGGCGACCATGTTGTTGATGAATGGTCTAATCGGTGACTTCACGTTTGCGGCCAAGTTGAAAGGCGAGACCGAACCGCTCTCAACGCTCTTCTACCTCCCCCCTACCCCGAACGTAACCTACTCGGCTTCGCTGATGTCCAAAGCCGAGGAGACCTTTCTCACGGGCAAATCGCCGTATCCGATCGAACGCACATTATTGACTACGGGCTTGGTGGAAGCCGGTGTGCGGTCGCTTGGACTTGGGCAAAAGAGAATTGAAACTCCGCACCTAAGTATCCGCTATGAAGCCCCACGTGAATCGAGCTTTGCACGGATGTAGTTTGTGCGCAGCTCCGTCGACAACTAATCCAGCCCAAGCTTCTTTCGCCCCTCAGTCGTCAGTCGATTTGAAGTCCAGCCAGGTTCCCAAGTCTGTTCGAAAACGACTTGACGGACACCTGGCACGTTCATCAATCGTTCGCGAATAGGAACGGACAAAGTTGGATGAACGGAGATCGAACCATCGATGAAGTAGCCGAGTCGAGGTCGTCCGCGATGAGGCATCGCCATCACCAAGGTGACAACGTCACCACGAACACGGACATCGCAGACCAACCCCAGGTCAACAACATCGATATCCGCCGTGTAGAGCTGAGCGTCCTTGCAATCACGCAGCGCCTGCCAGATCTTAGTTTTCAACTGGGAACTCTCTCCTGCTTCACCCGGACGCGCTAATTGCTGTATAGGTTGTGACGCGGAGTTCGCTTCGCTCGCCTTCAACTTGGGCTGAGATAGAGATCGGCTGGCGGAGACTTTTAAAGGATTCATCAGGCCGCGACGTAACGACTCGATAGCTTTCGAATCCTCGGCTGTACTAAAGGGAATAGCCACATACGCGTTCTTCTGCCGAAGTTCAGCACCGGCTGGCACATTCTTCACTGGCAACGGATAGCGACTCCACACACTGCCATGCCAGCGATAGAAAAGTTGCGGAGTGCCAGAATGTTTGAGCTCGGGTAGGCCGTTGGCTGAATGCTCGAGAAACAATGCCATAAATGAGTCTTTACTGACCTTGTTGAAAAATCCAACTCCCCACAGATTTTCAGATTGATCCGCGGGTACATCGCCGGTTTGCAATTTCCCATCGGCTGTCATCCACAACGGATCCGTAAAGGACTGACCCGAGAAAACCCATTCATCATCGCGAAGCGCTTGAGCGGAGAAATCCTGAATGGCTTTCATGGAACCGATTTTGTGAAACCACGGTAAACCGGTGTAGAAACGATACTCGACGTCGACCTTCAGGCGGCTTGGCGAATAGACAGGATGGACGGGCGAATAGGGAAAGCCCCAACGACGCACAATGGTGCAGAGCGGCCCGCGAACAACTTCGTAATCCGGGCAATGATCCCACAGCGAGATTCGGAGCTTCTGAAAGTTCCCTTCATCAACATAGTCATGCGCCCAATCGATACCAGGTGGTTCGCCGTGTCCCTCACCGCCGGAGAACAGTTCGAGCCCGTGTTCCCGTCGCAATATCAATCGTTCCAATTGGCCCGTTTGTTTGGAAAGCGACGCCTTGAAGTGCGCGTTGGAGATGTCTAATCCAACTTCCTCTCCTTCAGTCACTAGGTCGGATGGATACTGGGGCAATTCCGCATCGGGGTTGCCGTAGAAAACGAGCAAGTCTTGCTTTTGTTGCGGTTGACAGTCGAGCATGAAGATAATCTTGCAGTGCGTTTGCTCGCCTCTCCGAATCTCGGCATAGACTTGGCTTGGCACTTCTACCAGTTGGCCTTCGCTCACCTTCGCCACTCGCAGCTCACGAGCGAGCGATTGAGTTTGTGTGGCCGGAAAGCTCAACGCGATTTCAATCGGCTCAGAGCGACGCGGCTGGCCAACGGTTTCTTCGACTGTCAGCGTTTTGAAATACTTCCAACCGCGAGCCCAATCCTTCCAAGTGCTTTGCAGCGAATCAACCGTTTGAAATTGATTGAATTCGACCAGTGAGTTGGTCGGTGGTTCTTCTTCGTGTTGTGTTTGAATCACCGAATCGCGTAATGAGTGCGTGAGCGATCGCGCCAAATCGAAGTCTTTCTTTTTCCAAGCCTCTTCGAGTAAACGCATCTTGATTTCGAAGGAGTCGGTTCGCCGCTGCGCGGGACTGGTCTCGGCGTTTGAAGCGGGCGATTGTCCGAGGCCTATTCGGGCAAGTAAGGCAACCAGAATTACCAAGCCACAAGCCCCTCTTGCAGCCTTATGGCACATAACCCGGATGCAGGTTTGGTATTTGTAGTTCGCGTACATAAAGCACTTTTCCGTTCGATGACCTGGCAACGCTAAGGGGTTTACTCACCTGTGAGGACGAGCGGTTCTTGGGACACGACATTTAACTGGCCATTATGTTCAAATCGCATAGCTATAGAAAAATCACTCGCAGAAGCAAATTCGGGTAGGGTCGCGTGAAATGTTGCATCTGGGTGGACCGTGCCGTAAGCATCTCCCTGCTGTTGGTCCCCTTGGGTCCAATGTACTTTAATCCAACGAGCGCGATGTAGATCGAGGCTTATGCCGCGGATCACACCGGTGATCTCTTTCCCTTTTGCGACCTGAATATTCGGCAGCTTCTCATCAACCTCATTCTTTGCCATAACAGCGGGTGACGAGATCAGCGAATTGCAGTAGCCGGGCGCGGCCTTCTCTACCCGAACATGCCATTGACCAGGCAGGAGTTTTAAGTTGAGTACTCCTTGATCATCTGAAATTGCGTCGTACTGCATGTTTGGCTGTTTGGGGCTGACGAAGCTGATTTGAAAACCCGCGACCGGTTTTCCGGATTGAGCGTCCACAACTTGGCAGTGTTTCGCTTGTCCGACTTCCTCTAGAGATCTGGGAACTTGTACAACCGTAGGCCGCTGCCCGACGCTCTCCCATTTAATGATGGCCTTTCCCCTGTATTTCTTCGTATTATCAAAGAGCATCAATTCAATATCTTTATCAGCCAGCGCGTGTTCCAGAACCACACGGCCCGTTGCGTCAGGATATCTGTTATGAATGCTCCCAACAGCCGCGATAACATCTTCTGGGTTCTTTTTCGCGCCAAAGTGTTCGTCTTCGCTGCCTCCGCAGATGACTTTCCAACCAGTTGCAGGTACTTCGTCTTTCAGCAAGCTTATTTCAATGGCTTTAGTTTCTTGAAGTTGTAACTTGTGGTACTTCGCTTCATCTTCAAAATTGCAGGAGAATACTTGTGTGCCATAACCCTCAGCCTCGACAAGAATCGTCCTAAGTGTAGATGGACGCATACTACGCAGCGTCGCCCAGCCATCATCGCGTGTCACCGCGCTCACTTTTTGTGCTAAGGCCTGCGGGACCATCGCCAACACGGGCTCATCGTCAAAGGCAACTTCACCAGGCATCACGCGAGCATCCTTAACATTTCGTCCCTGAGGATCGAGAATTCGAAACGCAATGGATCGTCCTGGGTGCAGTCTCGCACGAGCGGGCAGGACGTCTAGGCAGAGCGCACCAAATCCAAAACCCGGGCGGTATATCACAACATAATTCGAATGTAGGGGTGCCGTTGGATCGATTTGGCTTTCGAACACACCCTGAGCATCGGTAAGGGCAGGCGCTGGATCGTCTTTCGAATCACCAAACCAATCCAATTTGTACGCTTCAGCGCCTGCGATAGGTGCATTCTCGCGATCCGTGACGCGGGCGGTCACCATGCTCTTGCTATCGCGTTCTCGTTCCTGAGCCACAACAGGCAAGATACCAACGAGAAATGCCAATAGCAGTTTTGAGGTCATGGACGCAACCGGCGAGTTGAATTGGTAACGGAAGGTGAGTTTCGAAGCTGATAACGCGTTCATTGTACAGCCCGCCACTAGCTGGTTGTTGCATCCGTGATCCGAAGTGGCTGCTACGGGTGACCTAAGGAGCAATCCCTTCAAGCATTTTTGTGTAAGCCTTCGCGCGAGCGATTGCCGAAAGCCTTGACGGCTTCCGCTACAAGTTTTGGGGTAGCGGAATGCGTCAACGGCTTGTTGATTATTGCGCCACGGGCAGTGTGAGCCGACGGCGCTAGTTTTGATGTTGCGAGTTACAGGTTTTCACAACCCGAAGCGTTAGCGAGGGACCGAGTTACGGGGTCGGCATGACGGTACAGAAGAGGTCCCTCGCTAACGCTTTGGGTTATGAAAAGCCAAGCAAAACGTCATCCGGATCGCTTCAAAGCAGCCAATAGTGCAACATCAAAAGGCGCTAGCCGCGGGTGACCGAAGGAGCAATCGTTCATCACCTATAAGCCTGCCAATGAATATTAACCCCCTATACAACTTGGAGTGGAACGCGCCAAATCCATCCCCGCACCAAACTGCGCTCCCCCGCGGCTAGCGCCGTCGGCTCACTAAATAAACAGGCCGCTAGCTAGTGTCGCGAATTGTAAGTTCTATGCCGCAGCTTTGCCGCAAGCGGGCGAGGACGCCCGCGCTCCGGAATACCGGATGTCCCTCCGCAAGAAAATCCAGGTGAGTTCCCAAAGTCACCATACTTTGTTCGCAAACGGAGGCGTTTTCGGGTGCGCCACCTGTAGTCCGCTATGATTCAATAATCTGGTCCTCACGGAGCGCGGGCGTCCCCGCCCGCTGCACCACTTTTTAACATGGCATAGAACTTACAATTCGCGACACTAGCGCCGACGGCTCACAAAATCGACAAGCTCTTGACGGCTTCCGCTACCCGATCATTCGAAAATGGAATTTGCTTGACTTTTGCAATTCGTTGTTTTTCGCTACCCAAAAGTGGAGGGTATTACGAGCTGCGCAGCATTTTCTGTACAACCTTGCCGTGGACGTCGGTTAGTCGAAAATCTCGGCCTTGGTAACGGAAGGTGAGCAGTTCGTGATCAAAGCCAAGACAATGCAGCAGCGTTGCGTGCAAGTCATGCACATGGACAGGATCCGAAACAATGTTGTAACCATAGTCGTCGGTCTCTCCGATCACGGTTCCCGGTTGAGTCCCACCCCCTGCGACCCACATGCTAAAACAACGTCCGTGATGGTCGCGGCCATAATCGTCTTGCAATGAACCTTGACTGTACACGGTCCTACCAAACTCGCCGCCCCAGATCACCAACGTGTCGTCCAGCAGCCCAAGTCGCTTTAGATCGGTAACCAACGCAGCTTGAGGTTGATCAATGTCGCTGCACTGCTTGGGAATGTTTGACGGCAGATTGCCGTGATTGTCCCAGCCTCGATGATACAGTTGCACGAAACGAACACCGCGCTCAACCATCCGACGTGCCATCAAACAGTTGGCTGCGAACGTGCCTGGCGTCTTAGCGTTGGGACCGTACAGATCAAAGGTCGACTGTGGTTCGTCACTCAAATCAGTCAAGCTGGGCACGGAGGCCTGCATGCGGAACGCCATCTCGTATTGCTGCACCCGCGTGGCAATCTCGGGATCGCCGTCTTGTTGCCGCTGCAAGTCATTTAGTTTCGCCAAGCCGTCTAGCATGGAGCGACGCAAATTGCGATCGATACCACTTGGGTCATTCAGATACAGCACGGGGTCCGATGAACTACGGAACTTGACCCCTTGATGACTTGAGGGCAAGAAGCCGCTGCCCCATAGACGATCGAGCAAACCCTGATTGGCGTCATTGCCGGTACCATGCGAGATCATCACCACGAACGCTGGCAGGTCTTCGGCTTCGCTTCCTAAACCATAACTCAGCCAAGCCCCGATCGATGGTCGCCCGGGTTGTTGCGAACCGGTTTGCATAAAGGTGATGGCTGGATCATGGTTGATTGCTTCCGTGTGCATCGAGCGTACGATGCATAGATCATCGACAATCTTGCCCGTGTGAGGCAGTAACTCACTCAGCCAAGCACCCTGAGTACCGAACTGTTTGAACTTGAACTTGGGTGCCACAACTGGAAAGCTCTTTTGACCCGAGGTCATGCCGGTCAATCGTTGACCTTGGCGAATACTGTCGGGCAGTTCGGTTCCGTGCAAGTCCTTCAGCTTGGGCTTGTAATCCATCATCTCCAGCTGGGATGGGCCGCCCGATTGAAACAAGTAAATGACACGCTTGGCCTTGGCGGCAAAGTGCGGCATCAGCCCCCGGGTCTTCTCCGCTGCAATCAATTGCTGGCCGACAAGATCAGCTCCCAGTAGCGTCGATAATGCTGCCGAGCCGGTAATCGAATTGCGCAAAAATCGCCTACGACTTAAGTTCACTTGTGCGTTTAAAATAGTTTCCATGATTCACTAGCGTTTCGAGATAGTCTCGTCGAGATTGAGCAAAGTGCTGGCAACAACGGTCCAGGAAGCAAGTTCGACTGGATCGATCGATGCATCGGGCGCGGTGGCCCCAATTGTGTTGAAGGCTTGTGCGCTGGCCGCGTCCGAGCTGAAGCGTTGCTTGGCGGATTCCAAGATCTGCTCCAGGATGGTTTTCTCTTCAGCAGACGCCTGACGTGCGACAGCTCGTCTATAGCCGGCATCGATGCGGTCATGCATGTTCGCCCCACCTTCGCGAATCATGTGTTGAGCCAGCACGCGGGCGCATTCGACGTAAGTTGGATCGTTCATCAAGACCAGCGACTGCAGCGGCGTGTTCGTGCGAGCGCGGCGGGCCGTGCAAACCTCACGCATCGGCGCATCGAAGCTCATCATCGATGGCGGTGGACATGTGCGTTTCCAAAACGTGTACAGGCTCCTGCGATAAAGCCCTTCACCAACATCCGCAACATACTTGCCACGGCGTTCCACCGTAACGTCTTCCCACAGCCCAGCCGGTTGGTAAGGCTTGACACTTGGACCACCAAATCGATGTTGCAGCAAGCCACTGATGGCCAGTGCATTGTCGCGAATCAGCTCCGCCGACAATCGATAGCGTGGGGCACGCGCCAACAGTCGGTTTTCGGGATCGCGTTCCAGCATTTCAGGTGTAACGCGGCTTTGTTGCTGGTAAGTGGATGACATGACAATCATCTTATGCAGTGCTTTGACATCCCAACCGCTGTGCATGAAGCTGCGAGCCAAGAAGTCGAGCAGTTCCAAGTTCGCGGGGACTTCGCCTGTAACACCAAAGTCTTCGGCAGTTTTGACCAACCCAGTTCCAAAAAAGTTCTGCCACCAGCGGTTGACGGTCACGCGCGCTGTAAGTGGATTCGATTCGCTGACCAGCCACTGAGCCAACTGCAAGCGATCTTTGGGTGCTTCGGTTCCAGGCTGTAGCAGCGACGCAGGGATATTCGAATCAACGCGTTCCGCCGGTTGGTCATATTGCCCTCGCTTGAGCACAAAGGTCTCGCGAGGCGGATTGAGATCGCGCATGACCATGACCGCAGCCGTGCTCTCTTCAATCGTGGTTTTTTCTTTTTTAGCACTCGCCAACTTAGTCTGCGCAGCCGGATATTCTGGATCGATGCGATTGAGGTAGTACTGTTGAATCTGTTTGCGTTGTTCTTCGGAACGCTGTTCAACGGGAGTACTTACCCAGTCGGCGAAGCCCGTCACGGGCTGGAAGGCGGCCAGTTGTTTAACGCTGTTTTCATCGAGCGCATTGCCAAAGAGCTGCAGATCGTCGATTAGCCCGCGATACGGCAATGACTTTTCTCGCAGCCCCAAGCGAAAGGGTTGCTGGGTGTCGATCGCGTCGCGCAGTGCATCCTTAACAACGTCCTGAGGTTCAAGCACTGAATTCAAGTAAACCTTGATCCCCGCAGCAGTCTTCGAGCCATCATAGGTAGCAACGATATGGTGCCACTCATTGGGAGCGACCGGTTTCTTGACGGATATCTTGATGGCATTGTCAGGCCACTGATGGACCAGATGCATTTCAATCTTGCCGCCCGACAGTAGCAGGTCATAACCTCGATAGTTTTGCGATTCATCCATTTTCGACAGAATGGCCATGCCATCGACTGCGGAAGGTTTGACCCACACACTGATTGAAAACGGACGGTCACTCGCAAAATTGCCAACACTGCCAAGCTCGATACGTGACTGCTCCTGCATCTCGATGGCGTCTTGATTCTTGCCGGGTTGATATTGAATCGTGCCCGAGGTGGAACCGACTGACGACTTGGAGATCGATTCCAGGATTGTTGAGCCCTCGGATTTGTCCAGCGGGAAGTGCTGCAAGACGGCCTGCGCAAAACGTGCTTGCAGTTCAGTTGCTGGAGTATCGTCAACCAACTTGGCAACTTTCGATTCCGCTTGTTCTTCCAGTTGCTTGAGCTGCGATTCGATGGTAGCGATCTGTTCGTTCAGGTCTTTGATCTTGGCGCTTTGTTCGGTCGTTGGAACTCGAATGAACGGCTCAGCACCAACAAACTTGCTATAGCCAGCCTGCTTTTCGTCGAGTGAATTGAAGAATGAGTAGAACTGGTAGTATTCCTTCTGAGTTATCGGATCAAATTTGTGATCGTGACAGCGGGCGCACTGCAGGGAGAGCCCAAGGAATACCGTTGAAACCGTATGGACTCGATCGGCCACATATTCGACGCGGTATTCTTCTTGGATAATGCCGCCTTCGGTGTTATGACCTTGATTGCGTAGAAAGCCCGTAGCGATCAGCTGCTCTTGGCTTGGGTTCGCAAGCAAGTCGCCGGCTAGCTGTTCGATGGTGAATCGATCGAAGGGCATGTTACGATCAAAGGCATCGATGACCCAGTCGCGCCACGGCCACATCGTACGATCTTCATCGTTGTTGTAGCCATTGGTGTCCGCATAGCGCGCCAGGTCGAGCCACTCTAAGGCCATCTTTTCGGCAAAGTGCTTGGAACGCAGCAAGCGGTCAACAGCTCGCTCATAGGCGTCAGTCGAAGGATCGTTGAGGAATGCCTGGAGTTCTTCGACAGTGGGTGGCAGTCCCGTCAGATCGAGGGAAACACGGCGGAGCAATGTCGCGCGATCCGCTTTCGGTGAAGGCTTCAGATGCTCTTGCTCCAAACGTTGGCCTACAAAATGGTCGATTGCGTTACTGGCCCAGGTAGGCTCTTGAAGCTGGGGAATGGCCGGGCTTGAAGGCGCCGTGAACGCCCAGTGATTTGAGTAACCCGCACCTTGCTGAATCCACTTCTGCAGCAACGCTTTCTGTTCCGCCGAAAGGGGTTTTTTGCTTTCTGGAGGAGGCATCTGCGATTCTGGGTCGGTCGACAGAATGCGTTCCACCAACTTGCTGGCGTTCAGGTCATTGGGAACGATTGCCGAAGATGCGATTGCGCTTTCGCGAATATCAAGCCGCAAGTCAGCCGTACGGCTTTTTTCGTCGGGACCGTGACATGTCCAGCAATGATTGGCAAGGATGGGCCGAATCTGGCTTGAAAAGTCGATAGCCTTTTCACCATCTTCGGCTGTGGTGGCCTGGGTAAGGAGAACCACGCAGAGCTGCCAAAGTGCAATGGTTCGAAGTCTAGCCAAATGATGACGCATCTTTTTCATGACTGTTAGGGCGGGAAGGGAGGCGGGAGTGGAATCATCCCATTGCAGTATACCGCTATTGTACTTTGAATTCGGGTGGGTTTTTCAGAGCACATAACCGGCACATTCGGCAATCACCCCTATTTGGGTGATGCAAAGTTTGACGCACCATGGACATGCGCGTATTCTAGAGATGGGTTACAGTGGCGTGGCGCAACGGCGGTTGGGGTCAGCTACTGCTGAAATGCGGCAGGGAATGGTCGCTACAATTAGCTTTTCGACATCTTATCTTGGTCAGCAGGGATGAAAATCGACAACGAACTAAGCGGCTCTAACTCGAGCGGTGATGAGGCAATTATTTCCTCACCAACCGGCGGGGAGAGCACGACTAGTCAGCCATTGATTTCTCCACTTTCGCCAGCCCAACCCCCTGTCAGCGAAAGCGAAAAGACCGTCATTAGTCAGCGGCCGGTGGCGGCACCTGAAGAGTTCTATCGATCGATGCCGCTCTCGGAACTCGCCGGTTTACTCGAAGGCAAGCAGCTTGACCACTTTCAAGTCGAGCAGATGATTGGTGGCGGCGGGATGGGGGCCGTCTTTCGCGGCCGCGACCTGCGGCTGGATCGGATTGTGGCCATCAAGGTTATCCCTGCGTCGAAGCGCGACGCGGATACGTTGCGACGTTTCCGACTTGAAGCGCAAAGTGCCGCTCGGTTGGACCATCCAAACATTGCCCGCGTCTATTATGTCGGTGAAGCCGAGCGTTGGAACTACATTGTCTTTGAGTTCATCGACGGTGTTAACATCCGCGACTTGGTTGACATGGAAGGGCCACTGAGTGTTGATAATGCCGTCTTCTACACTCGGCAAGTCGCTGAAGCGCTCCAGCACGCGGCAGATCGCAACGTAGTGCATCGCGACATCAAGCCCTCCAACTTGCTCGTCACCGCGGCCGGTGCTGCGAAAGTTGTTGACATGGGACTGGCCCGCGATACGTCGCTCGACAAATCTTCTGCCGATGCGACGGCCAGTGGCGTGACGCTAGGCACCTTCGACTACATATCGCCCGAGCAGGCGAGAAACCCACGCGATGCTGATGTGCGCAGCGATTTGTACTCGCTTGGTTGCACGCTGTTTTTCATGCTGACTGGTAATCCACCATTCCCAGAGGGGACTGCCTTACAGAAGCTGTTGAATCATGGCAGCCAACCGCCGCCTGACCCGCGCGCCTGGCGTGAAGACCTCAGCGACGAACTTTATGAAATCCTGATGAAGTTGATGGCCAAACGGCCCGCCGATCGCTACCAAAAGCCAATCGACCTGGTGAACGATTTGCTTCTGCTGGCGGAGTCGGAGAATTTGCCGAGAAGCCGTTCGCCGGGCACGATGATGCTGACCCCCAGCGTCGCGCAGCGCTCGTTGCTGGAAGCCAATTTGCCGTGGATGGTGGCTATGGCGGTTTTGCTGGGCACGATTCTGTGGCCACTCAGTAGCACCTTTACGATTCCCCCCCCCAACTTTGAAACCGCGAGCGAACAATCTCAAGCTACCGAACAGAGTCCGCTGAAACCATTTAGTGAGCTCGAGGCTACAGCGGGTGAGGGTTTGAAGCCGCCCGTTGAGGCTCAAGCCGCAGCAGCAACCGATGTGCGCCGAACCTTGCCCAGCAGTGAAGATGTGAAAATTGGGGCGGGCTCACCAACGAAAGCAAATCCTACAATCCCGAAAATCAATGAGGTTTCGACCACTCGCAGCACACCTTCCCAGGTGGACCTACCATCCAACGAAGAATTCACCCCTGAGGTCGCGACCGGGGCCAGTGACTTGACGGGAATCGGTTCGCCCAAATCGATCTCGACCTTGGTGGTTAGCAACCGTTTGCCAACCAACATCGATCGACAATCGTGGAGCAGTTCATTGTCTGACGCGCTCCGCCGCGCAGAAGTTGAGACCGATATCCGTACGATTGAAATCATCGGCAACGTATCGGTCGACAGTTCCATGCGTATCGGCCGATCCGACTTGATGATTCGGTCTGGAACGCTGCCGGGACAGTTGAGTAAGCGCGCGACGATTGAGTTCTCGCCGAGCTTGCTTGCTCGCCTGCAGCCGGGTGAGAGTTTGATCGAAGTGGCCGGCCAATCGTTGCAATGCTTGGACTTGAATTTTGATGTAAATGTGGCTGCCGACATTCCAACTCGAGAGATTTCGGTTTTTGGAATCGCCGCCAGTGGCAAACTTGATCTTGATGGCTGCCGAATAACGGTCAAGGGCTCGCCGCCCAGCCTGAACACGGCTGTGGTGACGATCTCCGATAGCCGTCGGAATTTGGCCGGCTTCCCAGCCAGTCGCAATGATGAGCGGCTAAAGAACGAGCTGAACGAGCCTTCGAGGATTTCACTAAAGAACAGTGTGGTTCGCGGCGATGCATCACTCTTTAAGGTCACGGCCAGCCATCGTATCGAAACGGAGCTTAAACTGGTCCTTGTCGGCTTAACAGGTTTTGCGGTCGATATCGCTGGCGTGGATGGTGAGGATCGCATGCCTCCGGTAATGCGGATGTATTGCCAAGACACAACCTTTGCAACAGCTGAAGGTTTTGCAAGGATTCTGTATCGTCAAGATGCGGCCCCTTCTCTGGCTTTAAATCGGAACAGCAAAAAATGTGTTTACTGGTCCTTGCCCGATAAACCTCATTTCCTGGTAGAGGGAGTGCAACGTTCGGAGGACTTGGATGACCTAATGCATTTGCAGGGTGGTGAAAACGCCTACGAGGCCAAGATTGAACTTCTTTGCAAATGTCTAACTCGTGAGGAAGCCGAAGTACCTATTCAGTTTTCTAGCGCCGAGGCCGCTTGGTTTCAAGAATATGGCAACGAATGGTCGGTAAGTTGGCAAAGCCCCGTCCCGCAAGTTACCGCTCTTCACCAACTCAATGTGGAGGATTTCGAGCTGAAATCAGGTATGTTCATGCCGGGCTATACACCTGCGACACTAGCCCCCACCCTAGTGGATTAAAGCTCGGGGCAGTCCCGAAAGCCTTGATTTTGTGGCGATTTCTGCGCACACTTGGTCGGTCAAGGACTGCGGCTAAACATGTGGAAGGACCTTCGGGACAATCCACAACGCGAGTTTCAATTGACTTTGCCGCCGATTGTTAGAAAATTGGCTGTGTGGTTCCGATTCTGCTGAGTTGAATTTAGAGGAGTGACACTGGATGAAGAAGTTCTTATTGGTCGCGTTGGTGTTGGCAATTTCGACATCTGCTGCGAGCCCTGCATTCGCAATCAAGCAACTGGCTGATCAGTTCAAGAAGTTATATGTGACTGACAAGGCAACGCCTGAGTTCAAGGCTGCAATCGAAGAAGCCAAGTGCAATGTTTGCCACGTCGAAAAAGAAAACAAGAAGAAAGTCCGCAACTACTACGGCGAAGCGGTACACGAAGCCCTAGAAAAGGACAAGTTTCCGTTGGATGAACTGAAGAAGTCACCAGAGAAACTGGCCGACCGACTCAACGATATCTTCAAGAAACTGGAAGAAGAGAAGAGCGGCGATGCTGAAAAGCGAACCTTCAGCGCTCGTATGAAAGCCAACTTGTCACCTGGTGGTGACAAGGACGGCAAGTAAACCAACTATATTTCCTTACCCAGAAATGTTTCACAGCTTTGGGCTAAAGGACTAACTTGGGTCAGGTGCCGCGTGGGCACTTGGCCCTTTTTCGTTTCACGAATTTACCCGGAGTTCCCAGATGTTTCATCGCTTCCTTGGCCTGTTTATGCTCGCAGCACTTGCATGCACGCTTTCCCCATCGCCAGCGGCCGCGCAAGATGGATTCAAAAAGATCTTTGATGGCAAGTCGATGGACGGCTGGAAAGCCAACGAAAACACCGGCAGCTGGCAACTCAAAGACGGCCTGCTGGTCTGCCACGGCGAACGCAGCCACTTGTTCTACGTAGGCGAAGACAAGCCATTCAAGAACTTCCATTTCAAAGCTGAAGTCAAAACCACCAAAGGAAGTAACTCAGGCATCTACTTCCACACCAAATATCAAGACAGCGGCTGGCCCAAGTTCGGTTACGAGTGCCAAGTCAATGTGACTCACACCGACCCCAAGAAATCCAGCGGACTTTACGCAGTTAAAGATGTGGCCGACCCCGGCATCAAAGACGACGAATGGTACACCCAAGAAATCATCGTCAACGGCCGCCACATTGAACTGAAAATCAATGGAAAAACCATGGTCGACTACACCGAGCCTGAAAACAAACCCGCGTTTTCCAATGAATTCGAACGCAAACTGGCCGAAGGGACCTTCGCCTTGCAAGCTCACGACCCCGAAAGCATTGTCTATTTTCGCAATATCGAAGTAAAGCGTTTGCCATAGTGGTTTGCACTGGTGGGTTGCACTTGCCCAACCTGGGGTGGGTTGCTCTTGCCGAGTGCAACCTCGGGGTGGGTTGCTCTTGCCGAGAGCAACCATGCAGCGCTGACTTGGTCGCATCCGGCAGATGCGACCCACCTGAACCAGTCGCATCCGGCAGATGCGACCCACCTGGACCAGTCGCATCCGGCAGATGCGACCTACTGGGAAGAACTACTGGCAGATGCGACGTACGGGTATGCGACCCACGGATACCCAACGGCGAAAAATCGGTCACAATCCTACCTGAAACTGGTTTCGCAAACCAACCGCTTGGTCTTCGCCTGCGTACGATAAGAAAACGACCAGCGGTTATTCTGTGGGACTGGCGATTCCCTCAACTTACCTAGTCCAAAGCCTGGGTCAAAACGTCTGGATCCAACAGCAAGCTCTACCCTTGATGCCTTCGAACCGTACCTGCCTCTTCCTAATCTCACTCTGCGCAGTGATCCTACCTGGGTTCTTTCCTGGGATCCTTCCTGGGTTCTTCGCAGTCGCCCAGGACTCAGCGAGCCCTAGCCTAACGGGTACCAATACAGGGAGCGCCGAAGCAGGTTCGAATAAAGAGGCGTCGCCGGGGCTCGAAGTGGCGTTGCACTTTGGATTCGAAGGCAACTGGAAACTGGGCCATGCTTGCCCAGTGCGCGTAGATATCGCTGGCCTCGAAATGCAGAGTGACTTGATCGTTGAGTTGCGGACGCTGGACGGGGACGGAGTGACCGTCACTTACCAGCGCAACGTGGCTCCCTCCGAATTCATGAAATTGGAGTCTGGCGCGAGCAGCTTTTGGATGCCCATTCGCGTCGGCCGGCAGCAGGCTGCAATAACGGTTCGTGTTCTGGACAACAGCCAGCGCCTAATCGTCGAAAAGAGACTTGAGAGCGACGAGTTTCCGGCGCCGCTCACCTCCACCCAACCGCTGATCGTCGCCTTGGGATCGACTCAAGGCGTCGAGACCGCCAGTTCCTCGAACCTGGCTGGCGGTGCGACTACCTTCACCACGGCAAAGATCGAATCTGCTGAGAACTTGCCCGATACATCGTCAAGCTACGCGGCGTGCGATTTGGTAATTCTGTCAACCAACAACAGCGCATTGCTAAGGGCCATTCGACCCACGCAATGGCAAGCCCTCGATCGCTGGATTCGCGATGGCGGCGCATGCTTGATGACTCTTGGCCCGAACTCGAAACAGCTCGAGGATCTCAAAGAGTTTGCCGCGTTGCTTCCCGGGGAGATACTCGATTTTGGGAATGTGACTAATCCAGGCCCGCTGGAATCCAGTATCGTTGGTACCAAAGACCCAATTGGGTCCTTTGAGGTGACTCGCGTGGTTGCAGGTACGGCTACCGTAGATTTGACTCTGTTGGATTCACTCAATCGACGATTGCCTTGGCTGTCGCGGTACGCCCACGGCTTCGGGACGATCCAGCTTGTTGCCAGCGATTTGGAACAACCTGCGTTTGCGCAATGGCCGGACCGCAACAAACTCTGGCGGTCTTTGCTAAGCAAAACGATCGATCTAGGCGTCGCAGAAAAATCGCTGAATGTGCAAGTCGGTAACGCGACCTACCTAGGTTATGACGATCTGGTCGGCCAGCTACGCGCGTCGCTCGATGTCTTTCCATCGTTGACGGTTGTCTCGTTCGGTCAGGCCGTTGCGATCATCGTGGCACTACTGTTGGTCATCGGTCCGCTGGACTACTTCCTTTCGGTGAAATGGCTGAAACGCCCAGACTTTAGTTGGTATTTTGCCGGCAGCATGTTGACGTTGGCTAGCCTTGGCCTGATCGCCTTGCAGTCCCGCCTTCGGCCCAATGAAATCCGCGTCAATAGCGTCCAACTGGTCGACATCGATTCGACATCAAACCAAGCCACCGGACACTTCTGGAGCCACGTCTACAGCAGTCAAGCCCGACAAGTAAGCCTTGCCTTACAAACGACTGCACCGGAGTCTGACACCCTCTTGGATTGGCAAGGCCTGCCAGGGCGCGGACTCGGGGGTATCATGTCGCAACTAAACACCGACCTCGGCATGCCAGCTTACACAATTGAGCAGAACAGTAAGGGTGGCGCGGAGTTTCAACAAGTTGGCATTCCGACCTCTGGAACCAAGTGCGTTGCGGCTGCGTGGCATCAGACGATCGAATTCGAGAGCAAAACCAAACTCAAAGAAATACCAGGTATCGACCAGCTTGATGGGAATGTCGTCAACCCTTTGTCCGTGGACTTAAAGGACTGCATGCTGTTCTACCATCACTGGTACTACAGCATGCCCAGTCGTATCTTGCCCGGCCAAGCGATTCGAGTTTCCTTTGAAACGATTCCTAAAGACCTGCCACGACGATTGAACGGTCGTCGCGTAGTCCAAGGCAGCGAACAGATAACACCCTGGAATCCGTCGGACCGCAACTCAATTCCGCGATTGTTCGAAATGTTGATGTTTTACAAAGCCGCTTCGGGACCTAACTACACATCGCTACTGCATCGATACCAACCCCATCTCGACTTCAGCAACTTGTTGAATCTGGATCGAGCGATCTTGGTTGGACGTTTGGATGAACCACTGGCGAGGTTGAAGGTGAGCGGCGATTCCGGCACACCTAGTGCCACCCAGGATATGGATCAAACTTGGGTGCGATTGGTTTTTCCAGTTGAACAGAACCAAAGCAAGTGAATTTGAAAGTCGATAAGCCGT
Source organism: Pirellulaceae bacterium (assembly GCA_033761895.1). GTDB lineage: Bacteria > Planctomycetota > Planctomycetia > Pirellulales > Pirellulaceae > Aureliella. Next base: position 57,974 of record JANRMD010000099.1, read on the forward strand.
GATCAAAACCGTTAACTTGACCAAAAAATATGGCGACATGTTCGCCATTCGCAATATCGACTTGGAACTGGAACAAGGCGATCTGTTCGGCTTCATTGGCCCCAACGGCGCGGGCAAGACGACGACGATGCGGATCATCGCTACTCTGCTGACACCAACCTATGGCGAAGCTTACGTTTGCGGCAATTCGATCTACACCGATCCGAAAGAGATTCGCCGTCTCGTTGGCTACATGCCGGACTTTTTCGGTGTTTATGACGATATGACGGTCATCGAATACCTTGAGTTCTTCGCTGCCGCGTACCGCATCAATGGCCCTCAGCGCCGCAAACGCTGCGATGAGATGTTAGAGATCGTCGACCTCGATTTCAAACGCGATGCTTACGCCAATACGCTCTCTCGCGGACAAACCCAACGTCTTGGACTTGCCCGCGTGTTGCTGCACGACCCAGCCGTCCTGCTGCTCGACGAACCCCTCAGCGGTCTCGATCCTCGCGCACGCATCGAAATGCGCAACCTGCTTCGCAAACTTGGCGAAATGGGTAAGACCATTATCGTCAGTAGCCACATCCTGCCCGAGTTGGCGGATATCTGTAACAAGGTCGGTATCATCAACCGCGGCGAAATGGGCTTCAACGCCTCGATCACTGAGTTGATTAAGACCGTACGTCCCCAAACCATGTTACAGATCGAAATCGCGCCCGCTGACCAACAAAGCAAGGCAGCCAAAATTCTCGAGAGCCATGCGATGGTCGAAAGTGTGGACGAAGAGAAGGGAGTCCTGCAAGTCAAGTTAGTCGAAGGCACGCACGACTACAGCGTCTTGTCCAACGAGCTGATCAGTGCTGGCTTCCGCTTCAAGCGCTTTGCCGAACAAGAAACCAATCTAGAATCCGCCTTTATGGCTTTAACCAAAGTCACCGGCGTCAAGATGTAAGCGACGCTCGTCGCCGGTAGAATGCCTTCAAAGCAACTGGTTCTCAAGCAGTGCCTATGGACTTTCCAGTCCTCTGGTTTGTTTTTTGGATCGCGGACGTCCTCGTCCGCTGAACCTGCTGCTTATACAAACACAGCCCGTTTCGGTATTTGGCCTTAAAGGCGAGAAAGAGCAACGGACATTGGAAATCGCCTGACGTTTGCACCAACGGGATATCCGGTTTTTCCCATGGCTTCTGGCAATGCTTCGAGCAAATGCTCTTATGTCAACAGTCTCCAACGAAAGGTGTTAAGCCCATGAAAAGCTCATTTGTTCTCTGCGCTGTGCTTTGGGTGACTGCATGCATAGGCAATTGCTCGGCCGATTCACCCAAGCCCAAACCGAATATCGTCTTCATCATGGCGGATGATCTTGGTTACACCGATGTGGCGTGTTATGGCAGCAAGTATTACGAGACGCCGAACATTGATCGGTTAGCCACTCAGGGCATGCGGCTGACCAGCCACCATCATTGCCAGAACTGTGCACCGACTCGAGCCGCGCTCATGAGCGGCCAGTATGGAGCTCGCACAGGTGTGTACACCGTTGGTGGGATCGATCGGTTCGATTGGAGCCTGCGTCCTTTGCGACCGGTCGACAACGTAACCAATCTTCCGCTGGATCGCGACATCATTGCCAAACAGTTGAAAGCCGCCGGTTATGCGACCGGGATGTTTGGCAAATGGCATCTGGGCGAACGCGGTGAATACCATCCTGGGAAACGCGGCTTTGATGAAGCGATCGTTAGCGATGGCGTGCATTTTGATTTCAAAACGAACCCTGAGACCACCTATCCAAACGGCCAATACTTGGCGGACTTCCTGACGGACAAAGCGGTTGATTTTATCGCGCGACATAAGGAGCAACCCTTCTTTCTGTACTTGCCCCACTTCGGTGTCCACAGCCCACATCAAGCCAAATCGAACTGGATCGAGAAATTCAAGGACAAACCTGGCGTCGGTGGTCACAACAATCCAACTTACGCGGCCATGATTGCCAGCGTCGACGAGAGCGTAGGAAGGATCATGCAGACGCTTGATGAACTGCAACTGGCTGACAACACCGTCTTGATATTCACCAGCGACAACGGTGGCGTCGGTGGTTATGCTCGTGAAGGTATCATGAAAAAATCGGGTGACATTACCGACAATGCACCGCTGCGAAGTGGTAAAGGGAGTTTGTACGAAGGTGGGACTCGCGAGCCCTTTATTGTCCGTTGGCCCGGCGTAACCAAGGCTGGTTCATCGAACAACCTGCCGACCATTCACGTTGACCTCTATCCAACGTTGCTTGAGATTGCTGCTGCTCCTCAACCTCAGCATGTGCTAGATGGTGAGAGCTTGGTTAAGTTGTTTCGCGATCCCAATGCAAAACTGCAACGCGACGCAATCTTTCAACATTTCCCTGGTTACTTAGGGGCCGGCGTAAACACCTGGCGCACCACGCCGGTTAGTCTCATTCAAGCTGGTGACTGGAAACTGCTGGAGTTTCTCGAAGACGGAAAGCTTGAGCTCTACAACTTGGCAGACGACATTGGCGAAACCAAAAACCTCGTCGAAGCCAACCCAGAGAAGACCCAAGAACTGCACGCTCGTCTGGTCGCATGGCGCAAGAACGTGAACGCACCTATGCCGACGAAGAACGACGGCTCGCCTGCACCCCAGAAAAAGAAGAAGCAACTTCAATTGCAACGCGGCGTCAAGCAATCGTAGCGTTTTTCAGAATCTCCGTGACAACCCGCCCCGTTTGACCGTCAAGAATCGACCCAGGACCCAAAGGTCGAGTAAAGGTGACTTCGTTAGCGTTCAATCCAAAGAGATGCATGACTGTCGCGTGAAAATCGGAATGTGTGACAATGTCTTTGATCGCTTTGTGACCGAATTCATCCGTTTCGCCATAAACAAATCCTGATCTGATTCCGCCGCCGGCAAACCAGGAACTGAAGCCGTAAGTGTTATGATCGCGACCGACATTGGCCTCATTCTGAATCACCGGCAAGCGGCCCATCTCGCCGCCCCAATGAACTAAGGTCGTGTCGAGCAAACCACGATCCTTTAAGTCTCGAACTAAGGCCGCTGAGGGACGATCGATCTTACGACACGCGGCCGGTAGAGCCTTGTCGATGCCGCCATGATGATCCCATTGCTGCGTCGAGGTGTAGAGCTGCACAAAACGCACGCCGCGTTCAACCAGCCTACGCGCAATCAAGCAACGCGAGCCAAACTCGCGCGTGGCATCATCCTCCAGTCCATAATCGCGACGTGTGGCTGCCGTCTCTTGATTCAAATCGAGTGCCTCTTTGGCGGCAGTTTGCATTCTGGCAGCAAGCTCATATGTTGCAATGCGAGCCGCCAAATCGGACTCGCCTTGTCGCTCAGCCAAATGCCGCTCGTTGATTCCACGTAAGTACTCAAGAAACTGCCGCTGAGGCTCGCCCGTCAAGCGACTCGGCGGATCGAGATTCAAAATCCTCGGCTCTTTGGGGCGAACTACGGTCCCTTGATAGGTCGAAGGCAACCAACCGTTTTGCCAACAATCCGTACCTAACACTGGCAAGCCACCGGGATCGGTCAACACAACATAAGCCGGCAAGTTATCCGCTTCGCTGCCAAGGGCATAAGTCAACCAAGCACCCAGCGTTGGCCGACCACCGGTAATGCGGCCGTTATGCAGCGAGTAGATCGATTGGCCATGATTGTTGACACCCGTTTGCATGGATCGCACCAGGGTGATGTCGTCAGCGATTGTGCCCAACTGCGGCAGCAATTCACTTAACTCCAAACCCGATTCACCATGCCGCGACCACTTCCATGGCCCATTCCAGAGTTTTGCAGAAGACTCCGCAGCATTGTCGTACTTAATGTCACCAGGGAAATTCTGCATGTGCCGCTTCGCCAACTCCGGCTTGCGATCACATAGGTCAATATGCGATGGACCGCCTTGCATGAACAGCGAAATCATGGCTTTGCATTGCGGCTCACGAGGCGGCTTCTTGGGTGTGAGATCGAAGACTCGCTGCTCGGTAATTGGCTTTGGCTTTTCGCCTCGAGCTTCTTTTGCCAATAAGTACGACAGCGCAATCGATGTCAGCCCAAATCCTTGAGCCGCCAGGAAATGCCGTCGTGATGCAGTTATGTTCGAGGGTTCAAAGGTCATCTTCTCAGTCCACATACAGAAAGCGGTTCGATGAAAAAAATGCTTGGCACAGCAGCGCTAAAGCCTGCTGTTCCGGCGAAGCCATCGAGGACGGCTTATCTTTAGACTTTTCATTAGGCGGGCTAGCTGCCGCAATGGCATCAGCAACTCGTTGAAAATGCTGTCGCTCTGAAAGTATTAGCCCGATACCAGCCTGCAGTTCGTTTTGATCCGGCTGTGTTCCAAATGCCAGCGACCAAGCACGAGCCACTTGAGCGGCAGGCTCGCTGCCCACCTCGCGTTCGACACGATTCGCAAAACGATCAGCCAACGTTAAAACGACTTCGTTGTTCATCATCAATAGCGACTGAGGTGCGACGGTCGACGATGCGCGGCGATCACAATTGGGACTGACCGCGGCCATGTCAAAGGGTTCGAGCATGCCTAGTGGCAATGAACGGCGGACTTGAATGTAAAGACTGCGTCGGAACTTCTCAGGTGTATCATCGCTTTTCGTGACCATGATTCCATTACCATCGCGTGTCGCATTGCCGATCACAACTTGCCCGAACTCATCCGGATTCACGGGTGAACTCGGCCCGTACATGACTGCGGTGCGCATGCCTGAGACCTCTAGCATCGCATCGCGAATCGCTTCCGCCTCCAAGCGTCGCACGGACATCCGTCCCCAGTAACGATTCTCGGTATCCGTGTCGCTACCCGAACGAACAGATGACTGTTGGTAGGCCGCAGACCGCACAATTAATCGATGAAGGGCTTTGAGGCTCCAACCACGCTGTACAAATTCATCCGCCAACCAATCGAGCAGCGCTGGATGACTTGGGCTTTCCCCCAGTCGTCCGAAATCGCCAGGTGTCGGCACAATTCCTCGCCCAAAATGATGCATCCAAAAACGATTGACCAAGTTTCTAGCCACCAACGGATGGCCGCCACTAGTTAGGTGGCGTGCAAAAGCTAGCCTGCGCCCAGTTGTCGGTAGACTGGGGTCGTCATCAGGTATGTAAGCCGTAGGCAGCACACTCAATTCCCCAGGCGCCACTTCATCGCGTGGTTGTTGCGGATCACCGCGCGAGAAGCGATAGGTTACTGGCTTGTGACCAGGGACTTCCGTAAGGCAGGCGATGAAGTTGTCGGCGGGCCGTTTGGCTTTGGCCGCAGCGATCATGTCTTCAAACTTTTTGTTGTGGTCCGCAATCAGTTTGGGCTCGTACAAGATCGCACTGCCGCCGTCGACATTCAATCGCGGGTAGTCCTTTAATATCTGCTGATGGACCGGAGTTCGCTTGTCGGCTGCAGTGGCTTTGGCTTCGCGGGCGACCACCTGTTGTTCAGCGGTTAAGCTTGCCACTACTTTCTCAAAGATGCCATTCACAATCTCCTGCAACGCAGCAGATCTTTGGCCTTCGATCTCTCGCAACTCTTGATCGACCTTCGCGGCAGTTGCATGCTCTTCAGAGGTCCACAAGTTGACTTGCCGAGCCCCATGATCGCGCCAATTCTTCCAATCAAGTGCGGGCTCAAACAGGGCCCGAATACGATGGTAATCGTGATGCGAAATCGGATCGTAACGATGTGAATGGCATTGTGCACAACCGACCGTTATCCCAAGAATCGAAGTGGAAACGATCTTGACCGTCTCAGCCACAACGTCATTGCGAGCCACATTCTGATCGCCAACATCGCCGGTCCCATCGGGAGCCGTCCGCAGAAAACCCGTTGCGGTCAATCGGTCAATGTCATCAGAACTCAGGTTTTGATACGGCTGTGGGACAAGTTCATCGCCAGCCAGTTGCTCGACAAGAAAATCATCAAAAGGCTTGTCTTGATTCAGCGACTTGATCACATAGTCACGATAGCGAAAGGCCCAGCGACGTTCGCGATCATTCTCGGTGTAGCCATCGCTGTCCGCATAACCGGCTGGATCCAACCAATGACGCGCCCAGCGTTCACCATAAGCGGGCGACGCTAACAACTCATCGACCAACTGGTCATAAGCATCCGGCGAATCGTTGGCGATAAAGCTGGCCATGCGTTCAGGCGTCAGGGGCAAACCGAGGAGATCAAAGGCCAAGCGACGAGCCAAGGTGGCTCGATCGGCCAGCGATGAGAAACTGCGTCCCTGCGATTCGAGTTCAGCGAGCAGGAAGTTATCGATGGGCGTTCGAAGTTGCTGAGTGTTTTTGACCGTGGGGAGCGCTGGCCTGACAACGGGCTGAAATGCCCAATAGCTGCGCTCTTCGTCGGTCCATTCGGTTTCGTTGATATTACCGGTTGGTTCAGGCCGAGCGGTCTTGGCACCCTGTTCAATCCAGTCACGGATCGCATGTTTCTCAGCATCGGATAGCTTTCCTTTCGGTGGCATCTCTCCCGACTCGATACGTTGCCAGAGTAGACTGTCTTTGGCACTACCGGCAACAATGGCCGCTCCCGAATCTCCACCCGCCGTCAGGTGCCTAACGAGCCGCGAGTCCAAACCCGCTTCGCGTTTCTCTTCCTCGCCATGACAGTGAAAGCAGTGTGTCTTTAGGATCGGACGTACATCGCGTTCGAAAACGAGTTGCGTGTCACCGGCAAAGGAACTTGCCGCGCAGCACGCCAGCCAGAGAATTGACCAAAAGGAAACTCGCATGGGATAACTCAGATTCAGAGGCGGGAGGAATAGGTGGGTCTTTGATTATAGCTGCTCGGAGTCCGCCGTGCGCCTAGGTCATCCGTTGGGTTCTTCCGTTGTAAAGTCTGCTAAACATCGTGTAAACTCATCGCCTCAAGTCTTAACCCGACCGGATTCTACTGAGATCGCAAAGGATCTGTCCATGCAACGTCGGCCATTCATTTTAGGAACAGCGGTTGGAATCTTTATGAATCAAGCATCTGCCACACCCGCACCCGAGCCAGCAGAACAACTCGCAGCGGCCGCTCACGTACTCTCCGATTCGGTCAAGTCTGGCCAAGTCCGCGCGGCGACCATCGTAGCGCACCTCGGAGAGCATTCGATCGCGCGTGCTTTCGGCGAAGCGAACCTCGACAGTTCCTTCTTGCTTGGGTCAATCTCTAAACCCATCTGTATCGCCGCGCTGATGTCGCTCTTCGACCAACGAGCCTTTCAGCTGACCGATGTTGTTCAAAAGTACCTGCCCGAATTCAAGGGCGAAGGCCGCGAGCATGTTACGGTACAGCATCTTCTAACGCATGTTTCAGGATTGCCCGACCAACTACCAAACAATGCCCAGCTGCGCAAAAGTCACGCACCACTCTCCGAATTCGTGGCCGGAGCAATGCGAGTCCCTCTGGCCTTTGAGCCCGGTTCGAAGTACGAGTACTCAAGTATGGCAATCTTGCTGGCAACAGAAATTGCACAGCGGATATCTGGAAAGAACTTTCTGACCTTGATTGATGAAACCGTGCTCCAGCCGTTGCAAATGAAGCACTCGGCGCTTGGAGTGGGTCGTTTACCTCCAGCGGCCATGCTACCAGTGCAGACCGAGCATGCGGCACCTGAGGCAGGTGGCGGTGATCCTAGCGCTAAAGAATGGGATTGGAACAGTCGTTATTGGCGCGGCTTGGGTGCACCTTGGGGTGGTCTGCATGCTTCAGCAGGTGATGTCGCCAAATTTCTTAGTGCGTTCGTCGACATCCAGGAAAAGTTCCTCCCCGCGGAGACCGCGCGACTCATGGTCCGCAATCACAATCCATCCGGTATCGTTCCGCGTGGGCTTGGATTCGCACTCGGCCCTTCAATCAGCAAGAATTGCTCTCAAGTCGCGTTTGGCCATACTGGATCGACAGGGACCATTGCTTGGTTGGATGCCCAGCGTCAAATGGGCTGTGTGATCCTAACGTCCTTGCCAGCACAAGCCGTGCAACCTCATCCAAGAGAGCTAGCTGCCGAAGCATTAAGTTAACCAAGAAAAACACTGTTCTGTCGAGAGGGTTGAGATTCTATCTCTCCTTTCGTGTGCTTCGTGTATTTCGTGGTGCTACTGTCTGGATGCGGTAACCTAATGCTCTGACCACATTGGATTTTTGGGTAGCGGAATGCGTCAAGGCTTTCGAGGACGAGCCGGCCGGGATGTTGCGACTCGGAGAAGCGTAGGCTGCTAACAACCTCAGCCCTCGGAGCCATTCGCCACCGCGTCTGAAGATTAGTGAGAAACCGAACGATCCGCAGAGTAAATCTGCGGCATTAACCGATGGGCGTTAGCGGGCGTTAGCCCACGGTTTTTGATCTGGTAACCGCCGCTAACCCTTCAAGCATTCGAAAGTACTGCGGTGGTCCTCGAAAGCCTTGACGGCTTCCGGTACCCAATGATCGACAAGCCCTCAACATTTCGAGTAGCCACCGTCGCCAGACGGTGGACACCATGCGGAGTGACTAACCACTGCTTGGCAGCTTGGCAGCTTGGCAGCGACGGCTACCGGGGCCCTCGAAAGCCTTGACGGCTTCCGCTACCTGCCAAGCTACCACGCTTGCATCCAGCCGATCAGCTTCTGCCAATCAGCGCGTGAAGAGCGGGTCACCAGTGGGAACTGCGGATCGTACTCTGGCGGGATGCGACGCAAAACCTGCTCGGCCTGCACAAGTGTTCGTTTGGCTTGTTCAGTTTGGCCAAGCTTGCGTTGGCACTGCGCAATTTGCACGAACGCTTCTAACGACTCAGGTTGATTAAGAAAGCGGTTGCCGACGTTGCGATAGGCGAGGATTGCTTCTTCGTAGCGTCCCAGTGCGAAGAGCGCATCGGCTTCACCGAAGTAACTGTTGCGCAAAATGGATTTATGCTGGTCGGAGATCGCACCTGCTTCATGCAATGCGTTGAGGTCGGTGTGCAACGACTGAAAATCCTTGAGCGCACCTTCGAGTAGGTCACGGCGCTGTTGAAGCAGCTGACGGCGCACGGTATCAATGGTCACTTGATTACTATTGAGTAAACGATCGGGATATTCAGCCGCCAGACGATTGGACTTTCCGATCAAGTAACGTGTTTCGAAGAATCGAGGATCGTCTTTCCAGCGGGAGGACGCTTCGCTCAATTGTTGAACAGCATCGAGAAAAGTGCGATGACTCTCTTCTAGTTTCTTTGATAAAGCTCCCCAGTCGGTTTGTGGGCCGAGCTCTGTTTCAAGGATGAGTTTGTCGGCCTGCTTGAAGACGGTTGAGCCAAGTTCAAACAGTGAATTGCGCCAAGTCTCGCTGGTCGGTTCGAGTTTGCCGTCATACAAGTTTTGCTTCAACAACTCAGTCGCGGTATCCAGTTCATTGAGTTCAGTATAAGATCTGGCCGCGAGCAATCTTGCATCGTAGCTGATCGGATGCTGAGGGTACTCTTTGATGCAATGCTCGAGCGGTACGATCGCCTTCTTCCATTCACCCGCGTTGAGCCAGTTCTGGGCCAAGGCTACATAGCCTCGAGGTTGCTTGGGCCGTTCTTCATACTTCAGGTATTCGGTAAGTAGTCGATTGGCAGACTCAAGATCGCCCGAGCGCTGATAACATTCGCTGGCTTGCCAGACGATGTTCGGATAGTCGACCGACCTCATCTCGATACGGGAGAGGTCTTCAAAGAACTGGCCAGCCATTGAGAATTTCTTGTGAAGTTCGTCGCGGTGCGCCGGTATCTCCGAGCTCGGAACAGACTCCGTTTCGAATTCTTCGGCCCAGTTGTAGTACGTTTCCGCTTGTAACTTAACCGCGTCCGCGCGCGGGAATACAGGGGGAAAGTAACCTGCCAAATCGATCGCGCGTTGGTAATCGCCATGCATGCGCAGTTGTCGCCCCAGTTCCAGCAAACGCGCTCGCATTTGATCGATCGTTACCCACTGTTGATTGTACAGTTGCACATTACCGAGATCTTTGAGAACGTGACGCACGGTTTCGATGCAGGGATCGGCGCGGTCAAGCTCCAGTAGAATCTCCGCTTCTTCCAGCCCCGAGGCAACGGCTTCGGACGACCCAGGACTGCGTTGTCGCGTGCCACTGAGCGTACTAAGGGCTTCATCAAATTTCTCTTGAGCACGGAGCGCGCGGCCGAGGAAATAGGTCGCTTGGCGACGTTGCTCATTGGGCGTTAATGAGGCATGAGCGCATCTGCGGAATAGATCCTCGGCCTGTTCGAGCAATTCAGTTTTCTTCTCCGGGTCTTCAACCTCGTTCGCTGCATTCAAACGCCAGCGTCCACGCATCAGGTCGGCTTCAGCGATTTCTTTCAACTTGGGATCGATCTTCGCAAGTTGCTCTTCACACTTGGCAGTATTGTTGTCGACCAGTGCCAACTCGGCTTCACACAGTCGAATACGAGCCCACTCGGCATCGAACAAACCAGGGATGGCTTTCCAGATCGCCAAGCTCTCGCGCGCAGACTCGACATCGACCGGCCTTTGTCGCAAGGCTGCGGTCACCGCCATGCTCAACGCTTCGCTTCTTCGTGGCGGCAAGTTCGTGGCAGACTCTTTGAGCATTTCGACAGCCTCAGGCCACTTGAACGTATGGAAGTAGCTGAAGCCAAGATAGAACTGGCCCACCCCTTTGTAACCAAGTGGAAAACCTAGCTCTTGAGATTTTTCCAAATGCTCGATCGAAGTCCACAGAGCTTGTCGATTCTTGGGCGATTCAAGTTTGTCTTGCACCGACTGCGCCGTTGAAACACCTTGCACAAAATGCCAGGCTGAGTCGGTTTCCTTATTGATGTCGCCATCCTCATCGAGATCTCTCGCGATACGTCCCGCCACATCCCAGCGGTTATCATCGAGTAATGACAGCGCCAGCTTCATGTCTTTCCGCGGGCCCGTTCCGCTCGTGGCAACGTATGTGAAGATCGCCCCAAATAAAACCACGACCGCGCCACCCGCGCCTGCCAGAATCATGATTTTCTTAGAGAACATAATCGGATCGCGATCGTATCGTCGATACAGGTGCCCAGTTACCAGAAATCAGAAAACCGGCCTATCAAGACCAGTAACTGCAGAAGCCCCAACCAGAATCTAGCCAGAATCCCCAAAAAATGATCGGCTATTTCAATTGTGCGTTAGTAACTTGAGCACTGCAAAAGAACCGATGTAATTGCACGGCAGTATGGCTCGGAGTCGCAGGCAGAAAAAACGGATTTTGCCGATTAGTGGGGCAAGCGGATACAGTGCTGATTATCTGGATTGCGTGTATTGCTAGCATATCTACTCTGCGATCGACATTTGCCGCGCCGAGATTACCTGCTATAGAGAGCCCGTGAAAAGCCCGTATGGTTGCTACTGAAGTTGTCCGTAGTGCCCTTTTCACAGCGTCGCGCAGAAAACTCGCAGCATGATCCAGCGATTTAACCGCTACATTCTCTGGGAAATCACCAAGCTATTCTCGATCGCATTGGTCGCCTTTACCGCGATCATTATGCTCGGCGGGCTCGCGCAACAACTGGCGCTTGAGGGCTTGGGGACCATGGCCATCGTCGAGTTGTTGCCTTACCTTTTGCCCATTGGTTTGCAGTTTGGTCTCCCCCCTACCCTGCTGTTTGCAGTCTGCAGCGTTTATGGCCGCATCAGCGCCGACAATGAAGTCGTGGCGATCAAAGCTGCGGGTGTGAATCCAATCAAGATCATTTCGCCAACGCTGATCCTGGCCTTCCTTATCAGTCTACTGGCGGTTTGGTTGAACGACATCGCTTTCTCATGGGGAGCGCCAGGCATCAATCGCGTGGTGCTTCTTTCACTCGAAGAAATCGTATACGGAAGACTCAGCAAAGATAACTTCTACAACACGCCCAGCGGCTTTTCGATTCACGTGCATGGCGTGGGAGAAGATGGGCGTGAATTGATTTCGCCAACCATTTCCTTTCGTCCGCAGGCGGGTGACGATCCAGTTACCATTTCCGCGCGCACTGGACGACTTAGTATGGACGCTAAAGGTGAAGTCCTACAGATCATCCTCAACGATAGTCAACTGGAGCAAGGCGATTTGTTTATCAACTTGCCTGGTGAAAACAAATGGGACATTCCACTCGCACAGGCGGCACGTAAAGGCAAAGCGACTGGACAACCCAGCGAGTACCCCATGCGACTCATTGGTCGAGAAATTCGCCAACAACAAGAGTTGCTCGAGTCCACAAAAGAAATGATCGGCACCCGTACCGCCTTTGCACTGGTGAGCGGCAGATACGATTGGCTGGATGATACCGCGACTCACGACAAACTCGGTGAACTGTATCGCGGACGCGAGCGACTGCAAAAATTGCAAGTTGAACCGGCCAGACGTTGGGCCAGCGGGTTCGCTTGCTTCTTCTTCGTGTGGGTCGGTGTACCCGCAGCGATCTGGTTCCGCAGTGCCGATTACTGGACCACCTTCGGAATATGCTTCTTACCGATTCTTTTGCTGTACTACCCATTCTTCGTGTACGGCCTCGATCGAGCCAAAGATGGAACGTGGCCAGCCTTCAGCGTGTGGCTCGGCAACCTCGTCATGTTAGCCGTCGGTGCCTGGTGGTTACGAAAAGTCTATAAGTCGTAGCTAAAACACACGACGTTGAGTGAGTGGCTCAAGTGAGCCGACGGCGCTACTAGCCGCGGGTGAACGAAGGAGCATTCGTTCATCACCTGTACACCTGCCAATGCAGAATGACTCCGGTTCAACTCGTATTGGAACGAGCCCAATCCATGTACGCACCAAACTTCGTTCACCCGCGGCTAGCGCCGACGGCTCACAAAATCAACAAGCCCCTAGCGCCGTCGGCTCACGAAAAAACAGCCCGCTAGCGCCTTTTGATGTTGCAAGTCACAGGCTTTCATAACCCGACGCGTTAGCTAGCGCCGACGGCGCACCGATCATGTTCGCGCTATCTGACTGAAATAAAACGAACACCGGTCTCTCCAGCCGTGATCATTTTGCCTGACGTCGAGTCTATTTCTAGGTCATAAATTCGTCCCACCAGACCATTGATTTCAGCCTCAATCGCCATCGTTTCTGCGTCAATGACACGCACTAGTCCATCGTTGCAGCCAACATATAACTTCGTACCGTCACTCGACCAATCCACGCATCGCGGGATAGAGGCCAGCCTGACGAAACGCATCAAGCGACCGATCCGAGGTTGCCACAGACGCACGGTTCGGTCCTCACTAATCGAGGCGATGACATCGACAGATTCACCACGCTGGCTTGGCCGCGCTGCAACTTCATTGACCGTACCCACGTGATTGTCGAGCGTTCGGAGATGCAATCCATCAGCACTTTTCCAAAGTCGAATTGTTTGATCCATTCCCGCTGTAATGAGCGTGCGTTCATCCAATACCAGTCCAGCTAGGACACCACGGGAATGACCATCGTACTGGGTCACACGAACTTGAGCGGCTTCTGAAAAGACGGTACACCGACCGTCACCACTGCAGGCAAGCCAATGCGTACCGTCCGGTGACCATGCAACGCGATAAACTACGTCAGCGTGCTCGTGAACTTGACGTGTGCGTTCGCGTTGCGTCCAGTTCCACACTTCAACGCGACCACTCTCTGCAGGAGATCCACCAGCCACCAATAATGTCTGACCATCGGGTGAGAACTTTAGGTCGTGGGCATGCTCCAAGTTCGTCGCGAGCTTACCAATCACTGTCAAATCAGGTAACGTTCTGATTTCAACACCAAGCTGCGAACCCAATACAACTTGGTTGCCGTCGGGCGTTTTGGCAACCGCCGTGATCGGAGTTTCAGCCGCTGCACCCATTGCTCCGATCATCAATAACATGCACAGCATAAACTTCATCATAGATCCCATAGCCTAGTGGAGCGTCAAACTCGAATATTAGGATTAGCCGCAGTGCGCTAGTGTCGCGAATCGTAAGTTCTATACCGCAGCTTTGCCGCAAGCGGGCGAGGACGCCCGCGCTCCGGAATACCGGATGTCCCTCCGCAAGAAAATCCAGGTGAGTTCCAAAAGTCACCATACTTTGTA
>JANRMD010000100.1:0-4617 GCA_033761895.1 Pirellulaceae bacterium
TGCGAAACAAGAAGCAACTATTCTTGGCCAATCAATTGGAAACGCCCAGCGAGAGATGATTGTAGTCCAGTCGCAGGTTGCGAAAGATCCCCGCCTCGTGCAAGCCGCGACGACCGCCGTCGAGCATTTGAAGAAAGCCGAGTCGATTCAGAAAAAGCTTTTCGAAGAGTGCTGCAAAGACAAGCCTGACTGCAAGCTATGCTGCGTCTATTGCTCGGACATCGTCAAGGAACTTGACAAAGCTCAGGCAGAGCATGATTCGATTCTGCGAGATCAAGAAGCGGAATCGGCTGGCCACGACCACTCGCATTCCCATGACGAGACTGCAAAGACTGAAAAGAAATAGCTCATCTGTGTTTATTGGGTCGATGCAGCACGACCGGAAGTGCAGCATCGACAGCCTTGAATGAGTCTCGGTAGTTGGATTATGGAACCATACGGGAATGATTCTATGAATAATATTGACGACTTCGCAAAGCTCGTTGAACTGAAGCTGGAATCTGCAAGGCTGGAACCGCATTGGAAGACAAGCGAGGCAGATGGCCACATGCTGGCCATTGCTGAACGTCGATTGAGATTCGAATCTATGGCATCGAGTTTAATCAAATCAGTGATTCAGCCTCGACTGGAAACGATTGCCAGTTACTTCAGCAATGCTTGCCTTTCTCACGATTCCCCCGTGGGGCAGTGCTCGTGCTGGTTTGGCTACTGTGAACGATTCCCCGCTAGCACAAACGTCTCATTGGCTGTTGAGCACGACACCTGCATCGAACACGTTTCAATATGTTTCGACGTTTACATGACGCCGATGTTCATCAAATTGCGAGAACATGATCGTTTAACCTTGTTGCTCGACGCAGTTCAGGATAAATTGGTGGCCGAATGGTTAGAAGATTGCCTAATTGGCTTTATTTCTGATTATCTCCTAATCGATCGTGGAGGCGATGAATTCGAGGAAGATATTGCAACAGATCCCGTCTGTGGAATGCGGATCAGCCGCTCCGAAGCCGTCGACAAGGATACCTACTATGGGCATCCATATTTTTTCTGCTCTAACGAGTGCAAGAAGCGCTTTGCTGATGAACCAACAAAATATGTCGTCGTCAGGACATTGTATTGAGGCGATTATGGGCAAACTATTTCGACTTACCAACTGGACTCGAGCTCGTGCACCTTTCGTAAATTGCTTTGGAGAGAACATATGCGTCGATCGAAACAAACTGAGAAAGCAAGTCCCCCTTTGGTTGGGACCAACGGATCAGATTCAAACTGCGCCCCTGAATCGTGCAGCGAACGTGTGCGTGAAACAGCATACTTCAAGTGGCAGCAATCTGGATGTCCAGAATGTGACGGCATCGAATTCTGGCTCGCCGCTGAAGCAGAAATCCAGACTTCCGCTGCTGTTGTTGACGAAATAAACAAAAACTCTGGAACGAACATTGCTTCGTAAGGGAATAGATTGCCTGAACTTGAATGTTTTTTCGTCGAGGAAGCTCAAATCCGTGATTGCCAGCAACGACACACTTGTTCGAGACTCGAAAGCGTTGAGCTCCCGTCGTAAGTTTTTGCTTAAGCCAGCTTACGAAATGCCTATCGAAGAGTTGTTGGTAGACGCCGGTGTTGGGAAAATAGAGCGGGGGTTGGACTTCGTTGACGTCCAGGACCGCGAAAAGAAGTTCGGAGAGAACAAACTGGAGGAAGCGTCGCCAATACCATCTTGGCGAAAGCTAGTTGCGCAATTCAAAGACTTGGTAATCCTTATCCTCATTTTTGCAGCCCTACTTTCTGGTGCGCTTGGCGAATGGGTAGACGCAATTGCGATCTTGGCCATCGTTCTGCTAAACGGAGCTATCGGATTTGCGCAAGAGCAACGTGCCGAGCAAGCGATGTCGGCTCTACAAAAAATGTCGGCTCCGTCGGCCAAAGTTATCCGCGATGGAATGCATCAGACCGTTCCGGCAATCACACTTGTCCCGGGAGACATTATCCAAGTAGAGGCAGGTGACAACGTTCCAGCAGATGCAAGGCTGGTTAAGTCCTTCAGTCTCAATGTTCAAGAAGCGG
The DNA here is from genome assembly GCA_033761895.1 of Pirellulaceae bacterium. GTDB lineage: Bacteria > Planctomycetota > Planctomycetia > Pirellulales > Pirellulaceae > Aureliella. Next base: position 2,065 of record JANRMD010000100.1, read on the forward strand.
CACTCACCGGCGAGTCCATGCCAGTCGAGAAGGAAGCCGACGTGGTACTTGGGGCAGACACGCCTTTGGGCGATCGCCACAACATGATCTATATGGGGACAGTTGTCGCCGCTGGCAAAGCCTGGGCAATGGTCACAGATACTGGAATGCAAACGGAATTAGGGCACATAGCTGGAATGCTCGCAAGGCATGAACCAGAGCCGACACCGCTGCAGCGACGACTTGCAGACCTTGGTCGCGTGTTGATTGTCATCTGTTTGGTGATCGTCGGAGTGATATTTGGATTGCAGGTATGGCGTGGCGGTAAGGTAATCGAAGCATTTTTGGTCGCCGTCAGCCTCGCGGTGGCCGCCGTTCCCGAAGGACTTCCGGCGGTCGTAACGATTGCACTCGCCCTTGGTGTGCAACGCATGGCTAAACGAAACGCATTGGTTCGGAAGTTGCCCAGCGTGGAGACACTAGGCTCCGTGTCTGTGATCTGCTCAGACAAGACCGGAACGTTGACTCGTAACGAAATGACCGTGCAAGAGATCGCTACATCTTCCGAACGGTTTCGCGTCACTGGAATCGGTTACACGCCCCGTGGCGAATTTATACAAAACGAAAAGGCCATTCCGGCCAGAGAGACAGACGATCTTTACCTTGCGTTGAAGATCGGAGCATGGTGCAACAGTGCCGAAGTCGTACCCAATCCGAACGGCGATCAAACGTGGCGGGTTATCGGCGATCCGACGGAGGGAGCACTCGTTGTTGCTGCGATGAAAGGAGGACTCGACCTCACAGCGAGGAGGTCTGCCATCGTATACGAGATTCCGTTCGACTCGACCCGAAAATTGATGTCCGTCGTCGTTCGTGATGGTGCCTCAAAGTTGCTGTATTCCAAGGGTGCGCCGGAAGTCCTGCTCGCGAAATGCAACCAAGTTCATCGTGGAGGAAAGATCGAACCACTGACGGACGAGTTCCGCCAACGACTTTTGACTGCCAATGCTGAACTTGCTTCACATGCGTTGCGAGTTTTGGCCTTAGCCTATCGGCCCAATATCAACGACAGTACGGAACATGAACTCGAAACACAACTCGTGTTTGTTGCCTTAGTCGGTATGATCGACCCGCCGCGCGAAGAAGCGAAGGTTGCCGTGGCGAAATGCCGATCCGCCGGAATTCGGCCGGTGATGATTACTGGCGATCATCCGGCGACCGCCTTCGCTGTCGCGAAAAAGCTTGGCCTTACCAGCGGAGATGAGCGAGCATTGTCTGGCACCGAACTTGAGCAAATGTCCGACTTGCAACTGGCCGAACAAGTCGAGCACATCGCCGTATACGCCCGAGCTACAGCCGAACATAAGCTACGAATCGTCAGTGCTTGGAAATCCCGAGGGGATGTCGTGGCCATGACAGGCGATGGAGTCAACGACGCTCCAGCCGTGAAAGCTGCCGACATCGGTATCGCGATGGGAATCACCGGCACGGACGTAACCAAAGAGGCGTCGGACATGGTGCTCACGGATGACAACTTCGCTTCCATTGTCAGCGCTGTCGAAGAAGGACGTGGCATCTTCGACAATATTCAGAAGGTTTTACAGTTTTTACTATCGTGCAACTTCGGAGAAATCCTGTTGATGTTAGTAGCGAGCCTACTAGGATGGCCGGCACCTATGTTGCCAATCCAATTGCTGTGGATCAATCTCGTGACTGACGGCCTACCGGCGCTCGCATTGTCGCTGGAACCGCCAGAACCCGGCGTCATGAACCGTCCGCCGCGTCCGTCTGGCGAGTCAATTCTTTCCTGGCGATTAGGTTTCGTGATTCTCTTGCAAGGATTTCTGGTTGGACTCGTTGGCATCATCGCGTTCGGGATGAGCATGCAACACGCACCCGACAATGTAGATCGAGCACGGGCCATGACTTTTTGCGTGGTGGTTTACGCCGAACTGTTCCGAGCTCTCGCCGCACGCAGTTCGACACTCACACTAGGCCAACTTGGGTTCTGGACCAATCCCTATCTTCTGCTCGCGATCGTTGTCTCCGGATTGCTCCAGGTGAGTGTAGCCGTGTTCCCATTCACCCAGAGTGTATTTGACGTTCCAACGCACTCGATCGGCGAATGGATTACTATCGTAGTATTGGCTCTCACTCCGGTGACGGTCATCGAAGTATACAAGCTGATCAGCCAACGCTTCAGGAGAAATCGTGAAGTCGTTTCGTCAGGAGTTTTGCCATGAATTGGAATCATCTTGCTCCAAGAATTGGAATAGGATTTGGAGTGCTTGTTCTTTTGGTGTCATTGATTGCGTGGTGGCCAACAAACGCAAAACAAAGCGCAGCCACCGGTGAGATATGGACGTGCTCAATGCATCCACAGATTCGATTAACGAATCCTGGTGCCTGCCCAATCTGCGGCATGAAACTGATTCCAGTCTCGCAATTGCCCAATGCGAAAGACGATCTCGAAAAGCGCGCGGGACTTGAGACGGAAGTAATCCTTTCACGCGAACTTTTCAAAGAAATTCGCACCGTTGGAAAACTCGACTACAGCGAGCGTCAAGTTGAGCT
>JANRMD010000101.1:0-4769 GCA_033761895.1 Pirellulaceae bacterium
GAGTGATATCGGAAGACGTGAACGTGCACGCGAAATGATCTCACAAGCAATTGCAAAAATCAAGAAACAACCTAAACGCAACTTCAACAACGCTGACTATGAAGCTTACCAACATGTTCGTACGATGATGAGCATGATCGATATGCTGGCCAGTATCGACTACCCAACTGATGCGCTTCGCATCGCAAGGGAATTCGATCGATCATCGTTTGCAAAAGCGGGACAGTTTCAGCGAAACCTTGAAGGCGATTTTGACAAGAAGCAGAAACAGCTATTAGAGGCCGTACGAAAACTCGGTGGATTGCCCACGGCCGCAACCATGATTGAAGATAGTCCGACAGGTGCAAACGCTGTCGACTTTGGCATCACCTATGGTGAACGCCCATTCTCCGAACGTGGTATCCAATCCCTGTGGATTGACTTGATCGAAGAAGCAGAAGGAAAGCCAGAACAAGCGGAAGCTTTAGAAAAACTCGTTACCCAACTAAAAACGCTTTCAGATAATCGCAAGCTTGATGATTCAGCGCATGCAGCTTGGGCAATTGCAGCTGATGTTGCCGGTGACGGCCAGCCACTGCGTCAGCTGCTAGCGAACTGGGGAGACGATTCAGGTGAGAATGTTGATCTCAAGCTTCGGCGCCGCTTGTTCACACTTGCAGCCCTGCGACTCTACCGAGGCACAAAAGACGTTGCCGAGGACATCAAATTGCTCAACACCCTGGCGACAAATGTTGCGAAATGGGATGCGGCAGACCAGTTGCCTTTGTTTGCAGAACTTGGGCGCCAAGCCCTTGTACGCAAGGACCTTGAGCGTGCTAAAGTGATCTGGGGACGAACCGCAAAGCTATCTGGTACGAGCCCGCTGCAGGCCTTGGATTTGGCCATTGTGGCCGCAAATGCCGACTTCGTTGACCTTTCGATTGAGACAGCGATAGCACTCGGGAAAGCGACCGGTCCCGTTGTGACCAACAGCCAAGCAACGAGCAAAACGGGCAGTCTCGGAGAGTTGCTCGGCAGCAATCGACGTGGTAACTCAGGCGCGAACGCAAACGATGAGCCCGATTCGGTTGAAGTCCAAGTGGCCAAGAGAATCATGGAACTCGATGATACATGGAGCAACAAAAAGATACCGCCATCGACGCTCATGCAACCCCTTCTCGCACTTACACTCACCGAAGGGCGAAAGTTCCGGCCCCTGTTCACTGATATCAAGGTTGAGTCCGAGAACCTTACGATCAATAGTGTCTTCGATCGCCTTGCCAAACGCGCGCATCAAGCCAAACAAACCAATCAGCTGCTGGAGCAACTGAAAGACAACACAGTAGCCAGCCACCTTCTGGCGGTCATGGCTTTAGTGCGCGATGATCGACCCGACGAAGCCAAGGTGCGACTTGAGGCAATTGATTCAGAGTCACTTAACAGTGCGTCTAAAGAATTGGTCTTGCAGACACTTTTGTTAGCCCTGGACAAAGCTCCCTGTCGCAAGCGAGCGGTTGAATTGGGACTTGCGCTGCTTGATCAAAACAAACCAAGCGAACGCTATGCAGAGATCGAGCCATTTGACACCTTCGCAATGATACTGATGAAGCAGATCATTAATCATGGGATGCGACAAGAATTCCTGCAATCTGCATCGACGCACTACCTCGAACTGACACAGCATGACAACGATCGATACTCAGGATCTTACGGTTTCCAACGGCGCGCTTCGCAACTCGAAGAAATGGCGAAGCTGTTTCTCAACAGAGGCAACACCGCAGAAGCACTGAAATACTTGGGAATGCGTCAACCTGTGTTCAACACGGGCAATGACCAGAGTCTTGACTGGGTTGGGGCTTGGGCATTGGAAAGTTTGCAATCGAATCGAGACCGAAAGTACGTTTATGGTGTCATCGCAGATTGGACCTTTAGTGGCGACGGCGCGCTGAACTACATCAAGACCCTTTCCCGGCGACAGCGACTACCGGCGTGGATTCCCGAGTCGGTGGGCGGAAACTATCCGAATTTCCCTGTGGCTGCCGATCCACTACTGCCAATCACCACCAACTATTACTTTCTTGCAAAACTGGCACAAGAGACTCAGCAGGTTGACGATTTGAAACAGCGTTACACAACCGCAATTGGGAAGGAAAGGGCCGGGGCTGTCGAAGGTTTTGCGATTGCCCTTGCAACTTGGAATGAACCCATTCCGGTTGACCTACTAACTCGAATCGACAAACGACTTGATAGCATCGATCCTGGCCGAGATCGCATTGCCAAAAGTTCTATGCCGCTGGCCGAAGCCCAGCTAGCATCCATTTTGGCCAGCGATGCAAACCATGCTCAATGGGCTAAAGCCACACTCGCGAAGGCGATCAAACACGCTCACCCCTTGGACCGGGGCTATTTGCACCCCTGGCTTAGTCGCTATCAGTATCTCAAGGGCTGGTCGGAAGGTGCCAAACTACAACCTACCAATCGACTTGAGCATTGGATCGGTTCCACATCAGCTTCGGCCCACGACTATTACGAAGGTGATACGCCTGCGATCTGGGTGACCGATGGCGAGCATCGCATCGACCACGTGTGTGGATTTGGCGCCGATTTCATGTGGGTGCGTTATCCGCTGCAGGGCAATTTTGAGTTCGAGGTTGAATTGCCAAGTGGCGGATGGCGAGAATCGGGATTATGGTGCGATGGCGTACGCGTTGTCGCCCCCGCGACCACTTACGTGGATGTCCAAGGAGACGAAAACCGCAGTTGGGCGCGCTATACAACGCAAGCCATCAAAGGAAACGAGTGGAACAAGTACTCAGTTAAACTCGACGGGGATACACTCACTTATTCGATCAATGGAACCGCCATTTATCGCGAGAACCGAAAACTCGGTGCGCCTTGGTTAGCATTTCGCGCGCAGGGCACTCGCAGCACGCAGGCAAGAAACATCAAGCTGATTGGTACACCGACCATCCCACGCTCCGTTGACTTAATTCAAAATGAGCATATGCGTGGTTGGACCGGTGTCTATTATGGGCAACCGTTACCATCGATTTTGCTTGACAACAAACGTCAAGAAGGTGACTCTGCGGAGGAAACGTATGCCTCGAATAGCGCCAAGGCAGAGGAGATCAGCGAACTCTCTTGGACCGTCAAAGACAGTGAACTGATAAGTGGAAAAAGCCAAACCACCGGTCCTGGAAATCAAAGCGTCGTTCAGTATCAACGTCCACTTGGTGAAGGCGAGTCGCTCACCTACGAGTTCTTCTACGAAGCTGGCAAGACGGAAGTCCATCCAACCATCGGACGAACTGCATTCATGCTCCGCCCCGATGGTTTGAAGCTGCACTGGATGACCGAGCCCAATACATCGTGGCGCACTCCGGCAGATTTCGAGATACCGGTACCTGGAATCGAAGCCACTCCGCTTCCGCTAAAGTCGGGCGAGTGGAATCGGATCAGGCTTGAGCGCACGGGTCAGACACTGACCATCACCTTGAACGACGAGAAGATCTTGAACCAGCCATGTGAACTTGCTCAAGGCGAAGTTTTCGGGTTGTTCCATTATGCCGACAAGACCTCCGTCCGAGTTCGCAATGCCCGGCTCGAAGGACCTTGGCCTACAGAGGTTCCGGAAAAGCTACTTTCGACCACCGGAAAATAGCCCACCTTCGTTTGATACTGCTCGCCGATCGCCACCATCCTAGCTTGCTAGGTGAAGCGATGTGATCAGCTAACTGCTTTTCACCGTGTAGCGTTCAAGGTATCCGAAGTCGGGAAAGTGATTCTCCTTGCGCCCCGGCTGCCCCTGCATGCCGGCCAAATAGAGTTGCGTTCCATCCGCACTAAATTTAGCGGAAGTAATTCGCATCCCCGTTTTCGCTTGACCAACAAGTTGTCCGCTCTCTGTAGCGAATACTCCAAGGTTCCAGTTGCCACCACGCAATCGACCAGCCATCACAAAGTACTCGCCGCTAGGATGCCAGGCTAAGGTCTCCATTAATCCCTCGCCCGTTTGATCGGCGGCGGATTCTTGGATCTTCTCAACTGGGCTGGTTTGCCAGGCAAAACGTTGCCAAAGTTGTTTACCATTGCCGGCCATCGGATCGCGCATATCCCCCATACCCGCTGCATACAGCGATTTACCATCCGGAGAAAAACTAACCGCAAAAATTCCGCTGATATAGCAATGGCTCTTAATGATGCCCCAACTGGTAAACGACTTTGTACGCCACTCCGCCAGAGCTTTACCGCTTTCGAATTCCCAAACCGCCAAGTCACCCATCAAGTTACCAGCGGCCAAGTACTGTCCGCTCGGATCAAAGGCGACACACTGCACCGGAGGCAACATGTTGAAACTCTTCAGTTCCTTACCCGTCGCTGCATCCAGTACTTTTATAGTCGGTTCTTCACTTGGTAACGGTGAGTAATCTTCCGCACCAGCCAAGTACTGACCAGAGACGGATGCGATGCGAGTGCGGTCGGGCGATATCGCCATGCGCCACGACCAGAACGAGTGAATCTTCTCCTGGCATCGCGGTACGATTTCCTCGGCAGCTTCGGCTGCCAACGGCCGAACATGCAGAGTGCCGTCGTACGCGGTCGTGGTGATCTCAGCGTCCTCTTTTGTCAGCGCCACACCCGAAACGTAACTACTATGACGACCAATGCAAACAGGTTTCGGTTTCTCATCCTTGGCATCGCGAGCTGGAATCGCCAGCGAGTAAAGGCCATCCATACAAGCCGCATAAGCCCGTTGTTCGTCACCGCGAATGGCGATGTCGAGTATCCCC
>JANRMD010000102.1:0-16345 GCA_033761895.1 Pirellulaceae bacterium
GCAACATGCCGATGCCGATAGTCGTTATCACGAATCGGCCAAGGTTCTTGCGAATGTCTTTGAAGGCAAGGTTCATGGTGCCAGAACCTTGCGACCATCGGAGAGTTTGCCAGCGGGCTGCGATGGCTTGACGATGATCTCACCTGTCGAAAGTCCCTCGATGACTTGAACCGTGTCGTGACCTTCAATACCCAATTTCAAGGGCCGCCACTTGGCGACACTAGACTGATCTACGTAAACGCCCTGTTCGGCATTACGCTTCTCAAGAAAGGACGCGGGAATCCAAACGCAGTCATCGACACGGGCTGTTTCGATGAAGACTTCGGCACGTTGACCGATAGCCCAGGTTTCAGGAAGCTTCAAAGCTCGAACATCGACAGTGAACTCTCGAGTCTCACGATCGGCCTGCTTTCCCAATCTCGCCACTACACCTTCGAACTCCGATGTTGGTTGAGAGCGAAAAACAATCTTTGCCGGTTGCTGGTCTTTGAGTTGATCCATCTCGGTTTCATCGACCCAAGCGGAAACCCAGAGTTCGTCGAGTGAGATCAAGTGCAAAATGGGTGATCCAGGAACAACAATAGCACCCGCATCTCGCTCTCTTGCGATCACCATTCCATCAAACGGGGCCAGTAACTTGGTGTCAGCCAAACGTGCCTCTTGAAACTTGTGTGTCTCTCGATTGAGGTTCACTTGCTGTTCGGCTTCCAACAGATTGGCTTCCGCCTTCAGCAGTCCCGACTTGGCGAGCTCAAATGCTTCTTGAGTTTGGTCAAATTCGGATTGGCTAATCGAGTTTGCAATGATCAGCTTTTGCGTTCGACCAATATCCGCTTCTGTCTTGGCGAAGGTTGATTTGGCCTGAGCGATTTCAGCACGAAAGCGACCCAGCGTTGCCTCGGAAGAACCGATACCCGCCGAGGCCATACGGACTTGTTGAGCCAAGTCTTCATCGTCCAACCTGACGAGCAGTTGTCCAGCTTTGACTACTGAGCCTTGATCGACAAGCACTTCTGCGATACGACCCTGGATCTTTGGACTGATTGTCGTGCGAATACGTGCTTCGAGCGTACCGGTCCCCATCACGCTGCGAATGACGGGGCCCGTGCCAACCGTATGACTGGCGACTGGGATTGGCTGACTGCGAATGTACCAGACGACGCCCGCGATAATTGCTAGGACCATTGGGTACTTGAGGGTGCGCAATACTCGTGCAAGCTTACCTGAAATGGTTGGTTGGCTCATGGAAGAGTTACGGTATGTTCCAAGTTAAAGTTTGAGTTGCGATAACTTCGGGAGTCAGATTCGCTTTCTTATAGAAGCTTTCAAAGGACTTCACTTCCGGCGTATCGACTTTCAGTAACTCGGCAACGTAGCGACTCGACAGCGATTGAAAAAGCAAACGCACCTCAATCTTGTATCGACCGCGTGGCAATGACAGTTCGTAGTCAATTGAATCGTTGCCAGCCAGAAAGTCAGCATCGTTCTCGATTCCGATTGGCTGCGTAGCTATAGCGCGTGCATGTTGATTGTTCCACCCTTGAGGGAGCAGACGATTGTCCTTTTTAAATTGACTGCCCCTCAGCAGAGCGAACGTGAGATTGCCATCACTATCCTGCATGAAGGTCTCATATATCTGCACCTGCTGCGCGTTTGAAATTGTATCGAAGTGAGGCTGGGTTGGGCCGCCAGCTAATTCCGTTGCAATGGGGCGACGTTGTCCGTCGCAAATCTGGCCGGCTTTGTTGACGCGTCCGGACTCAAAGACGATTTTCCCTTGATTGTCGCGGACAACGAACTCGAGCCATGCGCGGCGTGAAGGGTAAGCCGTTGGGAATTTGTGGCCAGATAGGTTCTCTATCTTGACGGAGACTTTGCTGACGGACGATTCTGCTTGATGTTGAACGATAGTTAGTTTGGCTGTGTCGCGCTGCAGCATCTTCCGTGAATCCGCGATAACGCGATCGAACGCCTCTGGTGGCGTAGAGATCTTAAGCAACTGGCGATTGTCGCGCAGCAACTGCGTCATGAAGACATTGCCACCAGCGAAGGTGTGACGACCATAGGGTTCGCGTGGATTCAGGAACGGGAAATCGCGTCCTCCTGGGTTGTGGGCCAGTCTGGCGGAGATCGCATTGCCATCGATATCGGTCTGGGGCACATGACAACTCTGGCAACTTCTAGCTGTGGCTTTATTCGAATCGACTTCGTCATTGAAGCTGGAGTTGCGCCACTCGAGATAAGGCACTTGTTCATGCAGATGCGTGTGCGTTGCCGTTCCTTGCTTGTCAAAACTCTCCGTAATGACCGTATGGCAGGTAGCGCACATGGCGGAGCTTAAGATGTGGTCCGCTTTGGTGGGAGTAAAACCAACATGGCGTTGCATAGGCATCGTAACTGGGTTCGCGTGCGGACCATATATCTCGCTCTTCTTATTGACTTTAAAACCGCCCGTAAACGATGCGTCGGTTCCGAGATTGTCGCTACTGATTTGATGACATACGGTGCACGAGACGCCATCTTTACTGAGAGCAGCTTTCGCATGGTCATCGCGTAAGAAGGCAAGTACTTCACCGTTGGGGCTGGTCGCGATTGGGGCTGCCATGGGGGCGTGGCACCGACTGCACACCTCCTCGATATGAGGTTTCTGGGATGGAGTTGCTGCGACCTCAGCTGACACCGCCGCTCTCCAATAAGGGTCAACAGCGGAGTTAGCCATCATCGAACCAGACCAAAGATCGAAGGGAGCAACATTGCGATTCTTACCATCGCGCATTGCCGAAGCTGCTTGAGATAGCGAGTGACACAGTGCGCAATCCGAGCTTTTGGCGAAATGCACCGTATCTGCTGGGCGCATTTGCTGAACGTCTCGCGGCAGCTGACGATTCGTTTGTGCGAAGGCAATAGGCGGACTTGCAAAGCAGACCAGTGTTGCAATCAACGTCTGTACTGTGCGTAATCCACCACTTACATGGGTTGCCGATACGACTGCTTGTTTCGAGGGCTGAGCCAATGGTTGTTTCACATTCAATCTCTTTTCACGAATTCGCTTTGGCAAACCAGCATTCTGTAGGGATGATCCGCGAAGTTCGAAAAAGTTACACCAATCCTACAATTGTCAATTAACAAACCTTCCAAGGCACGAGATGAGCGGGATTGACTCGTCCGATGCTGAATGACAAGTCGCTTTGAGCCACCTCCAACTAGTTGTATTGGTGGCTTTTGTCGGACTACAATCACTCTGACAAAGATTCTCTTTGGCTACCAGTTTCTCAAGACACGCCAGCGATCCTTCATGAAGACTATCGTTTCTCTCTGCCTTTGCCTCTTCTCCACTCCTCTGTTCGCACAGTCTTCCTACCCACCGAAGTTGACGGGCGCACGTGTGGAGACCTACCGCAAAATCGACTCCACCGAGTTGAAGCTGTGGATGTTCGGGGAGTCGGATCCTAAAGTGGCTAAGCCTGCGATCGTTTTCTTTTTTGGCGGTGGCTGGAATTCTGGATCGCCAGAGCAGTTTGAAGGGCAAGCGCGGCATTTCGCAAAACGTGGCATGATCGCTGTTCTTGCGGATTATCGTGTGAAGTCGCGACAGGGCGTGAAGGTCGTAGAATGCGTCAAAGATGCCAAGGCTGCCATCGCCTGGGTTCGCGAAAACGCTATGCGTCTGGGTATTGACCCGAACAAGATCGCTGCATCAGGGGGATCAGCGGGCGGACATCTTGCGGCCAGTACAGGTACGATCAGCGGTTTCGGTAGCGACGAACGTCCCAATGCCATGATACTATTCAATCCCGCCTGTACGCTCGCCCCAATCGCGGGCTGGCAGACTCCGCGCGCCAATGCCGAACTTGCCGTCGAACGACTGGGCGTGGATGCAAAACAAATCTCGCCGGCTCATCACATCGGCCCACATACGCCACCGACTCTGATTCTACATGGCACAAAGGATACTACGGTTCCCTACGCTTCTGTCGTCGCATTCGAGAGCGTGATGAAGAAGGAAGGGAGACCATGCAAACTTGTCGGTTACGAGGGGGCGGGCCACGGCTTCTTCAATCGCGGCGATCAATACCGCGCAACTCTTGCTGAGGGGGACGCTTTTCTCGTTGACTTGGGCTGGCTCAAGAAATGAAGTCGAAGCTTCCCCCTCATCTGCTCGCCAAGCAAGTTTCCCAGTTGGTAGCGAACTGGTACGGCAGTATGTTTTCACTTGTTCCCGCTCCACTGAGCAATGAAACTGGCTCCTATCTTTTTATTGCGAACGTCTCGGCCACCCTCTACTCGATCGTGATACGACGCGAACCGAGCTTGCCTGCTCAAGAAAAGATCTTGGCACAGTCTCTTCGAGAAGCTGACTCTGGGGAGTTTCGGAGACTGCCGAAGGTGCCTAATACGTAGCCATCCACAGCACTTTGAAGATTCCACCATCTGACAGCGGTAGCTATAGAACCTGACGAGAGCGTCAATATCAGTCGATGATTGGCAACTACGGCGTCGGTTCAAACTGAACCCACTCAATATCCTGAGGGTGCTTGTCCGAATCCAAACGCGTCGAATGCATGAGTTGGACTTTCCAGCGGTCGTCCTCTTTTACAATCACGGCACTTTCGAGCCAAACCACGGTCCGCAGCCCTCTACTGCTACGAATTTCAGCCTTGTTCCAATAACTCAGCCAGACCATGTTGCCTTCCTGCCGAGCTCGAATCTGCTTGAAGAAGTTCTTGCGCTCGAACGGCTCGCCTTTGGGCTGGACTGCATCCACAAGTTTCTGCATCGTCCACACTTCACCGTGTTCGAGCAATTGGAAGTCCTCCGTTGCATTCCCCTGCATAGCTTGACCATCGTGTTTGGACATCGCGGCAAACAGTTCTTTAACCGGTTGAAAGGCAGGATGGTCTTCAGCAACCGCAATTCCGCTGAACAGCAAAAATCCACCAAGCCAAGCTCCTACAAGCAAAGTGTGGTGTACCAAACGACTGATTTTCATGACTTGCACTCTAGTTTTGTAAATGTTGGGACAGCAAAAGCTCCCACAAGTTTACTCGTCAGTGAATCAGATTGGCAGCTAGCTTGGCCAGGCCCCGCGACCACCAGAATTCGAGACACGGTTGTTTGCGAACGGCGAGTTCGAGGAACGCTACCTGCCATGTACTCTTCGCCATGCGATCAGTTGCAAGACTGCAAACGAAAGGGCTGACGCCTGGATACACGCGGCAAACCCAAAAAACGAAGAGGAGAGGTTCAACCAAGCAATCCCTATCATGCACACAGCAACACTTGCCAAGGTAATGCCATAGACCCGCATCGATCGGACTGATTGCGAACCTCGCAGTGAGAATCCCAGTGTTGCGAGCCCGCAAGCAGCGACGAACGCAAGCAGAGCGAGAGCCCATTGCTGCGTTAGTGCAAGCCAAAGCACGGGGCAGGCAGCTACCATCCAAGCACTACCCATGAATTGCATGAACTGCGCAGCGTTGGTACCGGTATTCAGCGGAAAATCCTTGGGAGGTGAAGCTGTGGACTCCTCTTCCCGTAAGCGTTCTACGCGTCGTCCCAGCAATATTGATGACCACACGAGAGGAATCAAATACAGCACCCCGATTCCAGGAATCACTAAGGCCTTCAGAACAGGATGGCGTGGCCAGTCGGTTAGCAGAATGCTGCCAAACATCATCGCGGACATTGGAATCAAGCCGAGTGTACAGAGCACTAGATGCTTTACCACCATATCCCGTTCTCTGTCGGAGCGAGCCTCCTTCAGTGCAAGGCGGAGCGTCCAGGCAACTACGGGGAGGTTTGCTAGAGGGAGCCAGAACAAGGCTGCGGAGGATTGGTATGCTGTGGCTGTAGCTGCAATAGAGCCTGTCGCGCTCGCTGTGGTTTTTCCTGCCCCAACGATGCAGCTCAGCACGGCACTTGCGAAATGCGGATTGGGTTTGGTCGTTTCGAGTACATTCTCAACTGTTTCAATCATCTGTGCATGTAGCATCTTGCGGCCTCGGGCGAGCCGCTGTTTGGCAGCATCTTCAGAAATGCCGAGCGCGTTGGCTACCCGCGCGACTGACTTGTCTTCTCTGTAAAACAAAATCAGTGGCTCGCGATAGTTTTCAGGAATCTCCTTGAGTGCACTCCAGACGAGTTCCCCTAACTCAGCAGCCAGCAAGGCTCTTTCTGGATCGCTCGTGATTGTTGTAGATGCAGAGTAAGTCTCGATTGAACTGATATCGACTGACGGCAACTCTTTCCTGCGCGACCTGATTCTCGTGGCTAAATTGCGAACTATTGTGCATATCCACGCCTTGAAGTCAGAGGCCTCGCGCAGCGAAGATAGGTTCTTCCAGGCCGACAAAAAAGCCTCTTGGGCACAATCCTCACTCGCAGCAAAGTCTCCGCAGCGATTGTACGCTACCGAACATGCTAGTGATTGATAGCGCACTACTAGCTGACCAAAGGCAGTCGTATCCCCCTGTTGGCTAGCGGAGACAAGGTCCGCGTCAGATGCGGTAAATTGATTTTTCATAGAGTTTCTCGGCGTTGAAGGAGGCTTTCCCCTTAAGAGTCCTCAACCCGCTATTCGGTGACAAAATCTTTTCGAAAGCACTTGTTTTTTCGTGGCACAACGTCGCGACGTTCAAGACAATTCGATTTTAGCTGGACACTGGTTAGTAGCGACTGCCAACAACGCCCTTGAGTTGCATTTCCTTACGCCGCCGTTTTAGACCATAATTCTTGGGGCGGACGGCTCACGCGCCTTAACGACACCAGCCGCCGAGGTGAGCCTTGAGAAGCTTCGGGGTAGTGTTGTTTTGGTCGAGTTTTGGGGTACATTGCCTGAGCAGTTTTTTCTTTATTATTGGCTACGATTGGAAGAAGTTGATGAAGTTCGAGGTGATGCATCAAGTCTGCATATCCATTGCACTGCTGTTTGTTTGGCTGGGTGGCGTGGGCGCGGATAGGATTGAGGCGACGGAGCCCGCGGCTGTTGTTGGTGTGAATGTAGTTCCACACCATATCGTTGAAACGATGCGCTATCGTCGACCTCGCGAAACAGCTCTGGCCGCTAAAGTTCAATTGTTCGTTCGAGGTGCAGGATCGCCAAAAGCCTTCGACGGAAAGACACCCGCCGAGCTATTGAAGACCGGCGATTGGGCTTGGCACGATATGAGTGAGGCTGTGAAGACGCCGCCAGAAGCACTCTCGGTTTGGACGTTCAATGGTAAGTCATCTCGCTGGGGGATCGGCCAGTCGTTTGAACTCACTGCCGAAGGACTTGACAAGACTTCGATCGAAATCGCACAACCGCAGCTTTGGGTCTCAGCTGCGACATTCCTTTCCAGTGACGGCCATGTTCAGCCCGATACGATCTTGATCCATGTTGCCAACGATACGGATGCGGAGATTCAAGTAACGGGTTTGCGACTTTGGGTGCCCGAAAGCAACGCCTCTTGGCAAGTCCTGTTACCGCAACCTGTGCTTGCTATTACCCGTCAAGTGCCTGCGAAAGATCGTGGCTTTGTTAAAGTCGTGACTGATAAACTGCCGCTGACTTATGCGGCGTTAGAGCTTCAAACGAGTCGAGGTTCAATATGGTCTCACTTGCGAATAAAACGAGAGGCATTCGATATCAGTGGCGGTTGGGTCAACGATTCGTTGACTCATGAGTCCTATCTAAAGCTCCTGAGCCATTTGCATGTGAACACCGGACAGATCGATCATATCAGCGGCTATACAGACAATCCGGCTCTTTACGAACGCTATCCTATCAAGCTCTTCAATCGACTCTGGCCGCTCGAGAAATGGGATACAGATGAGTGGCTTCCCAAGATCCATGCGGTCGAGTTCATTGGTGAACCGCAGTATGGTGGTGGCAAACCGGTGACGCCGCAAGAGGTTTTTGATCTCTTGCGTCCGTATCGTACCAGTCGCTTGCCGACTTCGGTGACGTTAAGCGAGGAGCGAGCATGGCGCTGGTATGCGGGGTTGTCTGATTATCCGCATTACGATGCGTATCGGGTGGTGGCTCCTGCCGCGGATGCGTGGGGTGAGTATGATCGCTGGGGCGGGCGTCGGATTCGTTGGGGAGCGCCGCTTGAAACGATTGGTGACATGTGTCGATCGCTGCGCGATCTGAACCGCCCAGTACCGTGCGCTTATTGGTCGCAAGGCCCGCACGACGGTTGGGGAGGTGGTTTCCTGGGCGGAGGACGATCGCGTCGCTCGCCTACTCCCGAAGAGCTTAGGTCGCAAGCCATACACGCTCTTTCGACGCGCATCACTTCGCTGTACTGGTTCAACCTCAGCCTGAAATCACTGTTAAAGTTTCCCGATACTTGGGAACCTATGAAACGCATTGGGCGCGAGATCCGAATGCTAGAGCCGTTCTTTCTGGAAGGCGATGCGTACAGTTTCGAACGTCTGACGCGCGACGGTTTGCCGGATTGGGATTTGGCCACGATTGCTGCACCCAATGCGGCATTGCTATTCGCCAACGATACCGCCTATGTGGCCGACGAAAAAGAGAATGTCTTTAAGTTCTCGCCTCCACGAACTGCGGCGTTCGATTTCAAGTTGCCAGCATGGTTACGCAAGCCGACGGATCTCTTCCGAGTAGACGCCGATGGGATTCACGAGGTTGTATGGCGGAGTACCGAGCGTGGCGTGATCGTCGAAGATTCTCGTAGTGGCGACGGGATTTACGTGGCGACCCAATCACCCGATCTGCGATCGTCCATTGAGGGGCGGCGTCAGGCGGCGTTAGCGCACGAGTCGGCCAACGCAGTGGATGCGGAGCAGCTTGAGCTTTTGCGTAAGTGATCACCGGATGAAACAATTAGCTAGCGGTCCACCAAAATAGAATCAAGTGGCAAGCGATACGCCTGCTAGACTGCGTCGCGATGCGCGAGTATGCCGTTTTTCATGTTCAATCTGACGATTATGCTGGATGGCAGGTCTCATTGAGAGGGGAATGTTGCAGCAAGCATTTTTGTAAGCTATCCTTTAAGTTATGCAAAATTTTCTGGTCGTGGCACTGTTGATCATCAATTTATTGACCTGCCCGCTCCGTTGCCTTGCGTGTAAATCGCATGTCATGTCGAGCGAGGTAAGCGATTGCGCGATCTGCGAGTGCTGCGAACTTTGTAGAGAAGTTCCGGCATCTGAGCCCCCTCCTTCATCGGAACGCGATGAATGCGGTTGCAAGAGTTGCATCTGTGATGGTGCGGTCGTAGAACGCCGGACCGAATTGCCTGACTCGGGGCGGGCAATGATGGGGATGCCCCTCGAGTTGGAATCACATCTTCATGTTGGTATCCGTGCGATCACGGCCACAACTGAAGCCATGCATGATGGTCAATTTCTCTCGGGTCGCGGTGCGCGCATAGCGTACCAATCTTGGCAGATCTGAGACGTCTCGAATCGTCGGCGATCTAACTGACTCGCGGACAAATTGAGATTCCATTTAGGTTTTGACGAACTCCATTGCGATCGTTCGAAGCCTATCGTAGCGTTCGCTTTCGCCGCTAGCCTTTACTTAGATTAGTTAGTTCATGCTTCTTCCTTGGGAATACGGTGTCCGCAATTTGGCTCGGCGGCCAGTTCGCACGGTGTTGACCATGATGGCCCTGGCAACGGTCATCGTGTTAGTTTTCGTTGTGGTCGGCTTCATTCGCGGACTGGAACAGTCATTGGCGGTTAGCGGAGATGAGAATGTCGTATTGGTTTACTCCGTCACTTCGGAAGAGAACATTGAGAACTCATCGATCGCGGCCCGAACACCTGCGCTGCTTACTGCCAGCGTGGAGGGAACCGTGAGTAGATTTGGACTAACTTGTGCATCACCTGAGCTATATGCAGGAACTCGGGTGAAGAGTGAGAGCAATGATGGAGGCCTTGGTTTGATTCGAGGAGTTACTCTAGCAGCACCCCTGGTTCGACGGTCAGTCCGCCTGGTCGAAGGCGAGTGGCCGCACGAAGGCGAAGTGATTGTCGGCATGTTGGTGGCTGCGAAGCTGGGAAACAACGAAGAATCACTAACCGTTGGCAAGAGCATTGAATTTGAAGGCAGGTCGTGGCGTATCAGCGGACGGTTCGCGGCGGGAGGTGCAGCTTATGAATCAGAGATCTGGTGCCGATTGTCTGATTTTCAAACAGTGACCAAACGTCAGGACATTAGCCTGGTCGCGTTGCTCTTGTCGCCGTCTCATTCAGCCGCTGAAGTCGAGCTTTTTTGCAAAGAACGAACCGATTTGGAACTACGCGCGATGGGTGAGACCGATTATTACGCGACTTTGCAGCGGCACTATAGACCAGTTCGGTGGCTGGCTTGGCTTGTCGTGCTGTTGGTATCCGGTGCTGGTATCTTCGCGGGACTCAACATGATGTACGGAGCCGTCGCTGGGCGGGTCCGCGAGATCGCAACTCTACAAGCGATCGGCTACCGCCGACGCGCAATCTTGTTCAGCTTGATCCAAGAAGGGGTTTTGTTGGCATCGGCTAGTTCACTGTTTTCAGGCTTCATCGCATTGACTTTACTCAATGGCATGGCAGTGCGTTTTACGATGGGAGCATTTACGCTACGCATCGATAGTGTGGCCATTTTGATTGGTTGCGGTGTGGGTTTGTTGTTGGGTGTCGTGGGTGCGTTGCCCCCGGCACTGAAAGCGCTGCGAGCCGAAGTCGCAGCTAGTCTTAAGGCAATCTAAGTTAAGTGTTTGCGAATAGGGAGATTTGTTGTGAGAATTCTAAGTTGTATCGCGTTGGGCGTTTTGGTAGTGGGTTCACTAGGTTGCGAATCGAAGGTTGCCAGCAAATCGGCAACCGCCGGAGCACAATCGTCAGCTTCGCATTTGTTGCAGAGTGAGCCAGTTGGTGCTGTGCCCGTGGGCGAAGCTCGAGCGAATACAGAAGATGGTCAAGAGGTCACCTTGGTCGGTCTTATTGGCGGGTCAAGCGAGCCATTTGTTGAAGGGCTGGCAGCATTCACGATTGTCGATCCCAAAGTACCCTATTGTGCTGCAAATGAAGGTTGCCCAACACCATGGGACTACTGCTGTCAGACCGATGCGGTCAAGGAGAACATCGCCACCGTGAAGATTGTGGACGATGCTGGCAAACTAGTCAGTCAAAGTGCACGCGATCTACTGAAAGTCAAGGAGCTCTCGACGGTTGTTGTCAAAGGTAAAGCCAAACGCGACGACCAAGGTAATCTAACGGTGGCTGCCAATCAGGTGTTCGTTCGACCAGGTAATTAATCATGCTTAAAGCACCTGTGGATCTCAGTCGGCTAGCAGTTGATCGAGCTCCAGCCATCGAAAATGCCAAGAGATCATCGCTCGAGCACAAGAAGCGGTGGTTCTCTCGATACGCGCTTCCGTTGAGCATTCTGTTCGGTTTTGCTGCTTTGCTGGTCGCTGCGGCAGGCAATCAACTTATGCCTGCTCGGTCAGTCACGGTTGTGCCAGTGGTCGTCAAGCGAGCCGAATTGCGGCAGGCTGGGACTGCTCTTTTCCAAGCACCAGGCTGGATAGAACCGCGGCCAACTGCGACAAGTGTCGCCGCGATGACTCCTGGTGTGCTGGATGAGTTGCTAGTGGTGGCTGGCCAGGTTGTGAAGAAGAACGAACCGATTGCTCGACTGATTTCTATTGATGCAGAGCTTCATTTGGAGCAGACCAAGAACGGATTGGCAATTCGTGAAGGCGAACTTGATCGAGTCAAAGCAGAACTTTCTGCAGCAAAAGTTCGCTTAGAGAACCCCGTCCATTTGCGAGTTCAGTTGGCGGATGCACAAAGTGCGCTGACCAAATCGGAAACGGAACTTGCCAAACTCCCTTTCCTTATCGAGGCAGCTGAATCGAACGTGAAATACACGCTCGGCAGTATGGAAGGCAAGCAGTCTGCGAAAGGTGCACTACCTGATAACACGATCGCGAAGGCGGTGAATGAGCATGCTGTTGCCAATGCGGGCTTGCAAGAATTGCTCACCCGGAAACCCAACTTGGCGCGTGAGGTTCATGCGCTGAGAGAAGTTGTCAAAACGCTCGAAAGTCAGTTGGAGTTGCGGGTTGAAGAGACGCGGCAACTGCGCGAGGCCGAGGCCAAGGTTCGATCTGCGCAAGCGTACCGCGAAGAAGCTAGATTACAGGTACGTCAAGCGGAACTAGCGCTCGAGCGGTGCACAGTTCGCGCTCCGATAGATGGATGCATTTTGCGATTGACTGCGTCGCCAGGTTCGCGTGTGATGGGGCTAGAGGCAACCGCCGGCCAGTCCTCCAGCACTGTTGTCGAAATGTATGACCTGCAAAAACTGCAAATACGTACGGATGTTCGGCTCGAGGATGTGCCGCTGGTCACTCCTGGACAGCCTGTGGAAGTTACGACCGCTTCGTCCTCACAAACACTGCACGGTCGTGTTCTACAGATTACTAGCTCAGCCAATATCCAAAAGAATACGCTTGAGGTTAAGGTCGAACTGCTCGATCCTCCATTGACAGTCAGGCCCGAAATGTTGGCGACAGTTACGTTTCTGTCACCCCAGAATGATGGCTCACTTGAAACGCAAAACTCCCGCGAACGAATGTACGTACCCGCATCGTTGCTCCAATCGCAAGGAAGTCAGCCGTTTGTTTGGGTTGCGGATGAGAACTCAAGGGCTCAATCTCGAGCGGTTCAAATTGGCGAGAAAAGTAATGAGGACTTAGTCGAGGTAAAGTCAGGCTTGAAAGTAACTGACAAACTGATCACGACGGGGCTCGATGAGCTGCGCAGCGGTTTGCGAATCAAACTGTCCGGTGACGATCCGAAGTTAGGACTGAAATAATGGCACTGGTTGAACTGCGTGGCGTGTCCAAGAGTTTTCGGAAGGGCGATGAGATCATCACGCCTCTCGACAATATCAGCTTGGACATTGACGCCGGAGAGTTCATCGCGTTTATGGGGCGGAGTGGAACAGGAAAGAGTACTCTGCTTAACTTAGTGAGCGGAATTGATCGTCCGGACTCGGGCACGATCACAGTTGATGGAGTGGATGTGACGAAGTTATCAAGAACTCGATTGGCCGACTGGAGAGCCGCCAACCTTGGTTATATCTTTCAGACTCACAATCTCATACCTGTGCTGACGGCGTATGAGAACGTGGAACTCCCCGCTCTATTGCTCAAACTATCGTCTTCGCAACGTCGACAGCGAGTCGAATTGGCTCTAGAAGCGGTAGGTTTGATCGATCGCGCGAATCACTATCCTCGGCAGCTTTCCGGTGGCCAAGAACAGCGGGTAGGCATAGCTCGCGCGATTGTTGCTCATCCAAAAGTGGTTGTCGCGGACGAGCCGACGGGAAGCCTCGATGCCGAAACCAGCGAACAGGTTCAAGATTTACTTCAAAGGTTAAATCGCGAACTCAACATTACCATGCTCATGGTAACTCACGATCGTGACGTAGCTTCGATTGCAACCAAGCAGTTGCTCCTTGATCGGGGCAAGTTTTTGGATTGCTCAGCTGAGGTAACGCAATGATTGCGTACGTACTCAAAACCCTGTGGCGCCATCAAACGCGGACGTTGTTGACGGTCACCGGCTCCGCGGTAGCGATGTTCGTATTCTGCTTCGTGGGCTCGATCCAAGAAGGCCTACAACGCATGACCACTGGAAGCGACGCCGATCGCACACTGATCGTGTTTCAAGAAAACCGATTTTGCCCCACGACCAGCCGACTACCGGAAGACTACGCCCAGAAAATCAAGAAGATCTCGGGGGTCCGCGATGTCATGCCAATTCAAGTGTGGACCAACAACTGCCGGGCTAGCCTCGACATTGTGGTGTTGAATGGCG
Organism: Pirellulaceae bacterium; assembly: GCA_033761895.1. Classification (GTDB taxonomy): domain Bacteria; phylum Planctomycetota; class Planctomycetia; order Pirellulales; family Pirellulaceae; genus Aureliella. The sequence continues at coordinate 13,828 of JANRMD010000102.1, forward strand.
CCAACCCAGCTCAAGTGCAAACTTCACGACCAATCAAGCTTATCAGCGGCAGTTGGCAGCAATTTCAGTCACAACGCGACGCCGCGATTGTTGGGCTGAACGTGGCGAAGCGACGTGGATTGAAAGCCGGAGAACAGTTTTCCATCGGCGACATTTCAGTGCACGTGGCTGGCGTATTCGAATCGTCAGTTCCTTCGGAGGAGAATCTCATCTACACCGACTTGGCGTTCCTGCAGAATACCAGAGGGCTTGAGGCTGCTGGCTTAGTAACTCAGCACGAAGTTTTTTTGAATGAGGGCGTCGACCCGGACCGTGTTGCCAGCGAAATCGATGTCTCACTACATTCGGGCTCAGTTGCGACTAAGACGCGGCGCAAAGGGGCGTTTCAAGCGAGCACGCTTTCGGACTTAGTCGACCTCATCGGTTTTGTACATTGGCTCGGCTATGCTTGTGTTGGTCTGGTGATGTCCCTGGTCGCCACTACGACCGTGATGAGTGTACAAGACCGCACCAAGGAATATGCGGTCCTGCAGACGATTGGTGTACGACCGCTAACCACGCTACGTCTGGTCCTGATGGAAAGTACGCTGCTGTGCTTTATAGGAGGGATCAGCGGAACCCTTTTGGCGCTTATTGCTCTCCATCTCGGCGGCTTTGCCATCGGTGCTGAGGGAGCTACGATTTCTTTCCAGCCGTCGTTAAGCCTTGCCTGCACTGGTTCTTTCGTTTCGGTCGCCATCGGTGTTGCTGCTGGACTCGCACCAGCCGTGCAGGTAGCATCCGTTCCAATCGTCACCGCGCTGCGGCAGCCATGAGGAACTTACCTAAGGTTATTCACGGCGATTTTCTCGATCAGTAAGGGCAGCACCCAGGACTCGATCAAGGTGCTCTCTCACGATTCGGGACCAAACTTGGTAGCCTTCGCGATTTTGATGAAGCTGGTCCTCAACGAAGTACTTCTCAATCGGCTTGCCAGCTTCATCAAGATAAAATTTCTCAGTGGGTATGAAGTAAACCGACTTTTCACTTTCGCAGACCTTCGCTAACTCGGCGTTTGCCTGGCGTATTGTCGGCCAAGCCTTGAACCGCGAAGGAGTCGGTGTGACGGCGAGCAAGAAGATGGGTTGTGTTGCATGGGTCTTTCGAACCTGCCCAACGATGTACTTGAACAACCTGGCAACTTCAGCGGGAGTTTTGTCTTCGGGTTTGCCAACGATGTCGTTTCCTACAAAGATCACCAACGCTTTGAACTGATGCGGATTAACAATGCGGTCTATGTAAACCGCTAGGTCTGAGAATTTTGCGCCGCCATACCCACGATTAACCGTTTTTCGAGGTGACAAATCAGCATCCAAATCTGTCCATCGGCGAATACTTGAACTACCTATGAACAAGATGGCTTCCTGAGGATCGGGTTGGCTTCGATCTTGCGCTTCAAGCTTTGCGATTTCGGCTTCCCATTTCTCTGTGGCCTCAACCCTGTATTGCTGAATTGGATCTTTTTCAGAAGGTTTATCTTGGCCAGCGGCAACTATCGGAAGAGCAACCATCAAAATCAAAACAAGTTTGCGAATCATTCTTCCCTCGCGATCAGTTTGCCATTACTCTGCATAGCGACTCAAAAATTTTTCAAATCTTGTCTGCGACGACTTGACGCTGCTCTAGGATGCTAACAAACAGTTCCAGCAACGTGCCGGCCGTGCAGTCGAACTGGTAGTTTAACGAAAACAACACTTGGGTGGTAATTGCGATAGCAATTACCGTCCGCAGACAACGGAACATTAAGAAATGAAGACTCTACTATCTCTAGGTTTGGCTCTCGTCAGCGTTCTGAGCGTTTCAGCACTCCGCGCCGAAGATAAGCCATCGAAAGAACTCACAATCGTTGAAGTTGCCGCTGGCAACAAGGATTTCTCAACTCTCGTCGCTGCAGTTAAGGCTGCTGGACTGGCTGAGACACTTAGCGGCAAAGGCCCGTTCACTGTTCTCGCTCCTACCAACGAAGCTTTCGCCAAGCTGCCAAAGGGAACTGTTGAATCGCTGCTGAAGCCAGAAAACAAGGCCAAGTTGGTCGCAATTCTGACGTACCACGTCGTACCTGCGAAGGCAATGGCAGCAGACGTTGTCAAGCTAGAGAAGGCCAAGACCGTCCAAGGTCAAGAAGTCAAGATCGTTGCTAACAGCGAAGGTGTGAAGATCAATGACGCCAAGGTCGTGAAGACTGATATCGAGTGCAAGAATGGTGTAATCCATGTTATCGACACCGTCTTGCTACCAAAGGAATAAGCTGAAGGTAACGTAAGCTTATCGACCGTGTGTGTAGAAGAAAAAACTCTGGCCTCTAAAGCCGGAGTTTTTTTGTTTCTTTCTTGGTTGAAACGCAAGTGCACTATTCAGATTAGATTTATGGGTTGATCGCACTCGAGTGCTATTAACCGCACGGCGTTAGCCGCGGTTTTCACATTGCGGAAACCCGTGCTAACGCGCATCGGTTAATGTGCCTAACCCCAAAATCTAA
>JANRMD010000103.1:0-4607 GCA_033761895.1 Pirellulaceae bacterium
CCCACCAATGCCGAACTAGTACTCAATACTCACGAGCAATCGATCGAAGAGTGCATTGAGCAAGTCGTGGCCGTCTTGCGTGAGCGCAAGATAGTCCGGTAGCAGCCGTTAGTGACTACTGACTGAACCGCCAACGCTCGAGGCCTGCCAGTAGCCAGACGAAAGTGTTGGCAGGCTTTGGGAGCGCAGACGCCTCGCCCACTGAACCCGCCGCTTATGCGAACAACCCGTATGGTTGTTTGGCTTGAAAGCGAGCAAGATCTTTTCGCAATCGTGGAACACTAATGCCGCAAAGCAATCAGCACTACAAACACCTGTCCCATCTTTAGGCTGAGTGAGTCCCATCGGGCGAGTATGCCCGCGTCCCCAAAGCACCGAACCATTGACTTGCAAAGGCATTAGCGGACTCTTGTGGCGCAATCGTTGTTGGTGGCTTACCCCGTCACGGCCTTAACATAAGCCCGAATATCCTTCTCAAGCGCTGCCAAACGGTCGCTGAGCAACTTCTTGGCGGCAGGCAAGTCCGTACTCAGCTCCGGTGAGCAGTAGCTGAACATGTAGAACTTCACTTTGGGTTCAGTGCCCGATGGACGAACAGCAAAGTAGTTGCCGGACTCTACAAGATCGAGCATAACCATATCCGCTGGGGACGAGTCAAGCTTTTCGGTTGTGCCATCGGACTTGAGAATCGTGAGCGTCTTGTAGTCTCGGACTTGAGCGACAGCGATACCGCCCAGTTGTTTTGGTGGCGAAGTGCGAAAAGCCTCCATCAGCTTCTTCATCAGTGCCATCCCTTCGCTCCCTTCCATCTGCACATTCACGAGCGATTCTTGATGACAACCATGCTGAATCTCCAGCTCAGCCATTCTCTGGTGCAACGATTTGCCTTGCGACTTCAGGTGCGCTGCCAGTAGAGCCATCAGCAAGCAAGCCACAGCGCCGTCTTTATCACGAGCATACTGACCAATCAAATAGCCGTGCGATTCCTCGGTACCAAACACAAAATCGTTCGGACCAACGGCGTCCATCACACCCGCGATCCACTTAAATCCAACATGCAGGTTGCCTTCCGTGCGGACACCGTAAGAAGTAGCGATGCGTCGAATGAGCTCCGTGGTCACCAATGTTTTGATGACATAGGACTTCGACGTGAGCTTGCCAAGCTCCTTCATTTTTGCACACACGAAGTCGGTTAGGATTGCGCCCAACTGATTACCATTGAGAGTCCCCCAAGCTCCGTTGGTGTCCGTGGTGAGTGGCGCTGCACAGCCCATGCGATCGCAATCAGGATCGGTTGCCAGGATAATGTCTCCACCAGCTTGACGAGCGTAGGTGATGATCTCGTCAAAGACAGCGGTGTTCTCTGGGTTGCTAACATGTCCAGGCACATTAGGGAAATCCCCGCTAGGTTCCGCGTGCCGCGCGTAGACTTCGCAATTCGCAAAACCTGCTTTGGCAAGAAGCGGCATCACAGCGAAAGCACCTACACCATGCAGCGGCGAGTAAACCACTTTGACGTCGCGAGCACCTGGCCAAGCGAACTTTTCAACTTCGGAAAGATACGCAGCATCGATCTCCGCCGTGCAGATTTTTACTTTGCCAGCCGCCAGCGACTCTTGGAAATCCACTTTCTTGATTGCGTCGACATTCATCACGCGATCAATGATCGCTTTATCGTGTGGAGGGAGAACTTGGCCGCCCGTTGACCAGTACACCTTTACAGCGTTGTCGCTCGGCGGATTGTGGCTGGCAGTCACCATGATGCCGCAGTCACAGTTTTTGGCGCGCACGGCGTATGACAACTGCGGCGTGGCGCGATAGTCATCCAGAAAATAGACTTCGAATCCATTAGCAACCATCACTGAGGCGCACAACTCTGCGAACTCGCGAGAACGATGGCGGGTGTCATAAGCGATCGCACAACTCAGTTGCTTTCCTTTTGGAGCGACTTCCAAAACGTAGTTTGCCAACCCTTGAGCGCTTTCACCAATCGTGCGTTCGTTGATCGCATTGGAACCGAAGGCGTACATCCGGCCACGACGACCTCCAGTACCGAATGGAATCACCGTCCAGAAGACGTCGTCGAGTTTCTTCCAGTCGTTGGCAAGGATGTGTTCTACGATTTGCGGTTGATAACTGCGGTAGCGTTCTTCGGTTAGCCAGACGTTTAGATTAGCTAGCGCCGGGGCGGTTAGCTTGCCAGAGTCCGTTGCTTGTTTTGCCGCTGCAAGTGCTTGCTCTACGTTCATGCTAACCTCTTCGCCTGATTCGATCTTCTTTGCTTGGAATCCATCTCGAAGGAGTGAATTTTCGGAACGCGGATTGTATGCAATCAGGGCAAAATCGCCTAGCCGCAACGATTCGGTGGGTCGCAGGTGGGTCGCTTCTGCCGGATGCGACCAAGCATGGCCGGGTACGTGGGACGCACTCTGCCGGATGCGACCGTGCAACCAGGAGGGACGCCTCTCACTACCGCGTATGCCGCTTACCGACCTGTCCGGAGTGCTTAATTGCTTCCGTTAGGCTGACGACACGCCCGGCTCGAAAGAATCCTGAAACGCAGTTATAACATGCAGCGACTAAGCCAATTAATGCCCATTCGCAAGACTGTTCCTGAAGGGATCTTCCATGAGCGAACCAATCATCAGCGTCAGCGGTTTGCGTGGCACCATTCCAGATCAATTAACGCCGCTTGTGGCGACTCGTTACATTGCCGCCCTCGCCTCGGCTCTGCCGCCGGGAAAAGTCGTCATTTCGCGGGATGGTCGCTCGAGTGGACGCATGCTGGCAGCCGCGGTGAGCGCGACTCTGGCCGCGCACGGGTTCGACGTCATCGACTTAGACGCAGCCTCGACACCAACAGTTGGCATTCAAGTTCGCCAGCAGAAGGCTGTAGCTGGCGTTCAGATCTCGGCCAGCCATAATCCGAAAGAGTACAACGGCCTCAAACTTTTCGGTAGCGACGGCCGAATCCTCACTAAGTCTGCTGGTGAAAAAGTGCTTGCGGGCTATCGAGCAAACGAAACCAAGTGGGTTGGCGTGGATGCGATTGGGAAGATCGAAAGACTTGATGATCCCCACTCAGCCCATATGGACTTGGTGCTGAAGACGATTGACCCTGCCCAGGTTCGGAACCGCAAATTCAAAGTTCTACTTGATAGCTGTCACGGAGCAGGGAGCCCTTTGGGCCGTAAGCTACTCGAAGCACTCGGCTGCGAATTGACACTCTTGGGTGGAACGCCAGACGGTCAATTCGAGCACAAGCCAGAACCGCTTGCCGAGAACCTGCAAAGCGTCTGCGAACTGGTTCGTACCGGCGGCTTCGATGTCGGCTTCTGTCAGGATCCAGATGCCGACCGACTGGCAATCATTGACGAAACCGGGCGTTATATCGGCGAAGAGATGACGCTCGCCCTTTGCCTGCTTCAAGCCCTCCCAAGCCGCTCTGGTACGATCGTGACCAACTGTGCCAGCAGCAGTATTTCGCAGTACATTGCTTCGCATCACAATTCCACACTACTGCGCTCCGCAGTCGGCGAAGCCAACGTGGCTGATTTGATGATCGCAGAAAACGCTGTTTTTGGCGGCGAGGGCAGCGGAGGTCCAATTGACCCGCAAGTTGGTTATGTACGAGACAGTTTTGTTGGCATGGCCCGCATCCTGCAGTTACTGACGACCAGCAAACGATCGATCAGCCAAATCGTCGCTTCGCTTCCACCCCTAGCGATGGTTAAGGACAAAGCCACACTGGATAGCAGTCAATTGCCCAAACTGCTCGACGCCCTGACAACCCGCATGCAAGACGCCACAGCCAGCCGGCTGGATGGCCTGCGTTTGGATTGGGCCGATCGCTGGCTGCTTGTACGCGGTAGCAACACGGAGCCAATTGTTCGCTTTATTGCTGAAGCTCCCAGTGTCGCCGAAGCGCAATCGCTCTGCGACCAGGCCCGCGCAGTGTCCGAATCGCTTTAACCCAAAACGCAAATCTGATGCGTGCCTGCCCAGTGCCGCATGGCCCCAGAATTACAAGGACAGGCGTTGCAGCTTGACACCCCACCAGCGACTTTGGTAAACTCTGCGGATTAACCAAGGAGAACCAGATATGACGATCGCACGCTCTAAATTGGTCGATGTTGCCGTAAGTCGTTGGTACCACAGTATTTCCAGAGTGGTCAGGCATGCCCATCTTTTGGCCGAAGGCCAGGATTCGAACTCAGGTGACCGCAAAGGTTGGATCGAAAGACGACTTAAGGAACTTGCGGAAATCTTCGCTGTTTCCGTCGGGGGCTTTGCGGTGATGGATAACCACCTGCACGTGCTGCTGAGGCTCGATTCGCACATCGCCGAGCAGTGGACGGCGAAAGAAGTCGTCGATCGCTGGTTCAGGCTCTTCCCGCCACGAGGCACAGATCGCAAGCCACTACCGCCCGATAAATTGAAGGCATTGGTGGCCGAACGGTTGAAGGACGCCGAGTGGATCGCTTCGACACGCGGCCGTTTGGGATCGCTGAGCTGGTTTATGAAGTGCCTCAAAGAACCGCTGTCGAGGATGGTCAATAAGGCTGAAAAATGCACGGGTGCGTTCTTCGAAGGACGGTTCAAATCGA
>JANRMD010000104.1:0-5365 GCA_033761895.1 Pirellulaceae bacterium
CTCCAGGCCCACCGCGACCACCGAATCCACCAAACTCTGGGAAGGTGAATTTCTCACCCTTGAGGGCTTCGATGGCTTTCTTCTGGTCAGCCGTTAGCTTTTCATCGACCGCTGTATCTGTTTTCTTGCGCAAGTCGGCCATTAAATCGGTCATCTTCTTCTGCATTTCAGGATCTGGGCCGCCACCGCCGCCACCACCACCAAAACCGCCGCCAGTGAACATTTCACGCATCTTTGTGCCGCGTTCTTCGTTCATCTTGGCAACTACTTCATTGACGGCTTTCAGCTCTGGATCCTTGAGTCCGATTTCCTTAGCGATCAATTCGTTGGTAGCCGCCGATTGACCTTGTTGTTGGAGCAGCAGCCCCATGAGCCGCTTCATGCCAGCTGGATCCACCAATTCATCCAAGTATTCTTGGGCCTTGACGTTCAGGTCCTTCATCAACTTGGTACGCTCTTCTTCGCTGGCTTCACGGAAGGCACCCATCGCTTCGCGCTGAGCGGTTTGAACAGCTTCGTAGGATTCGTCAGAAACCTTGACTTCTTTGCGCACTTCTTCCATGCGTAGGAGCCCGAGCAATTGACTGGCGCCACCTTGCTGCATCATGCCCATGCCCATGCCGCGTCCGAAACCGCCGGGACCACCACCCCCTGGACCTCCGCCACCGCCACCGCGACCACCGCGAGCCGGACGTTCATCCTGGGCAAACACCGACGCTGAGACTAGGCAGAATGCCATCGTCAGCGCTAAAGCACCGTAAAATTTACGCATGGGGGGGAACTCCTTAAAGAATCGCTAGATCGATTTAACCGTTCCAAGTGATGAGCGAGCGGAACCGGCAATTATTTTCGCAGCTAGGTCATTGAAAAACGAAATCTCCGATGCCTAGTTTTCACCCAGTTACTAAAACCATTGACTCGTAGAAAAGTTTCGCGATTCTTTTCGCAACCCCAAAGAAACAGGGGAGCGGTACAAGTTCGCTCGCATTTTCGACGCCGGCCACAAGTTTGGGGCAGTACGCGTCGTGCGGTGGAATTGTGTAGAATCTAGCAGTTTGAAATGCTCCATGCATTTGTTTTGGAACGATTTTTCGCAAAATTCAGGCTCAGTTGCCATGGACCCGAACCCCAGCTTGGTTGCCCCCGAACCGCGTCCAAGCGAGCCCACACGACGCCTGACCGACCCTGTGGAAAGCCTACCAGCTGTCGGCCATTTGCGGGCACGTTTGCTCCATCGACTCGAAATTCGCCGGGCCATGGATTTGCTGTTTTTCTTCCCACGCAGCTACGAAGCGGTCGCCCCGCTGCAACGGGCGTGCGATTTTGAAGAGAACATTCGAGTCAGTTTCATCGGAACTGTCCAGGAAATCGACGAACGCATCTCGCAAAGCGGTAAACACATGTTGGGTGCTGTCGTCGCCGCCGAAGGGGGCGGATTTGTGCGTCTGTTATGGTTCAACCAACCCTTTCGCAAAAACGACGTACGTCCAGGCACGCGACTGGTCGCCACCGGTGTGCTCAAATCGACAGTTCTGAATTGGGAGATGATGCAACCGCAAATCGTGGCGCTCGCACCCAATGAAGTCCCACCCGAACAAAAGCCGCTACCCATCTACGCACTCACCGATGGTCTCAAACAACCGATGGTCCGCGAGATGATGCTGCAGAATGCGCCTGCGCTACTGCCACTGGTCGACGAAGTCTTGCCCGAATCGCTTCGACAACGACTGGAAGTCCCGACGCTCAGCGAAGCTCTGCATGACATTCATTTTCCGTCCGACATGGAAGCGGTCGAGCGAGCCCAAAGGCGATTCAAGCTACAAGAGTTGCTCGTACTTCAACTGGCGATCGGCTTGCAAAGACGCGGAAGTGAGAAAGTTGCCAAAGCTCCCATCTGTGAACCGACCGGCAAAATCCATGCACGAATTCTCAATCGCCTGCCCTACACCTTAACCGGTGACCAACAACGCGCTGTCGAAGAGATCGGGCGCGACATGTCCTCCGAACGCCCAATGAACCGCTTACTCCAAGGCGATGTCGGCAGTGGCAAGACACTAGTCGCTCAATACGCAATGCTGCTGTGCGTGGCCCATGGATGCCAAGCCGCTCTGATGGCTCCGACCGAAGTTCTCGCGCGACAGCATATGCACACACTGGAAAAGAGTCTCGCGTCCAGTCGCGTGCGCGTGGCTCTATTAACGGGCAGCCTCGGACGCCGCGAACGCAGCGACTTGCTGGCCGACGTTGCGGTTGGCGAAGTCGATTTGCTGATCGGCACGCAAGCCCTACTGTCTACGGAGTTGGTCTTTAAGAATCTGGGCCTGGTCATCGTCGACGAACAGCACAAATTCGGCGTCATGCAGCGCGCTCAATTGCGCGGCGAACAATCCCAACCCCATTACTTGGTACTCAGTGCGACCCCCATCCCGCGCACGATCGCCATGACGGCCTTCGGAGACCTCGATGTCTCCACGATCCGCGAAAAACCCCCAGGCCGCGCCGCTGTGCATACATACCTGGGCTCCGAAGCCAACATCGATTCGTGGTGGCGTTTTGTCGATCAACAAATCGAAGCCGGCAGACAAGCCTACGTCATTGCACCCCGCGTTAGCGAATCTGAAAATTCCGAGATCGCCAGCGCTGAAGGCTTTTTCGAGCAACTTCGAAGTCGCACCTTCCAACATCGGCAGGTTGCACTGCTGCATGGCCGCATGGACGGAACGGAGAAAGAAGCGGTACTCAGTGACTTTGCGTCCGGTAAGGCCCAAGTATTGGTGGCCACCACTGTCGTCGAAGTCGGTATCGATGTGGCTAACGCAACGGTCATGACGATCCTCGACGCCGATCGCTTGGGGCTGTCGCAGTTGCATCAACTGCGCGGTCGCATCTCGCGCGGCACGCAAGCTGGCTTTGTGTGCGCGATTGTCTCTAAAGGCTGCAACCCCGAAGACAATGAACGCTTGAAGGCCTTTGAGTCAAGCGATGATGGTTTCTACTTGGCCGAAATGGACCTCAAGCTGCGTGGCCCCGGCGATCTGCTGGGCACGCAACAACACGGACTCGCACCACTACGTGTTGCCGACCTTGCAACCGATGGAATGCTGGTGACACTGGCCCGCGAAGTCGCGCGGGAGATCTTGATCGAATCTCCAGATCTAGCCGACCCCGCTTTGGCTAAACTTGTCCGCCAAACGATGGCTCGCTACGGTAAATCGATGCAGTTGAGCGATATCGGGTGAAATGCGTGGACTGTTCATTTCATTGATTTTTCGCTTCAAAAGATTAGCTTTTATCTAACCATCTAGTCGACATGCGTTAGCGATGCCGCACTTAAGTCCCACAAAAACGCCCTCAAGGTCCGGATAATGCCGGCGCGGTAGCTCTTAGCATTTTCCGATGCGTCGGAAGGCAACTTGGGATCCTGCCGTACGTCGATTCAGCTGGATTAAAAGTACGCGAAGGGCATATGAATCAACTGGAAATGGACTCTGGACTCAATAAACTTTTTCCAAAGCGTTTGATCAAAACGGGTGAGAGCGTTACCAATCGAGTTAGAGGAAATGAGTGCATGCAAAGGTTCAATTCATCGTTAACAGCTGTTCTGGCCGGGGTCTTCCTGTTTGCGGCCAACCTCAGTGCCCATGCTGGCGTTCTGCTCTACGGGACAAGCTTCTATTTCAACAGTGCCTTCGCAGTGAACTCAGATGGAAGCATAACACCGTTCAGTACACCTATTGCGAGTCCCTCAGGAATTGCAGTAGATGCAACGGGGAATGTCTACGTCGCTAGTCAAGTTTCCAACTCTGTTCTGAAGTTCAACGCCGCCGGTACGTTGCTTGGAACATTTACTAAGGAGAACATAAGTATTCCGGTAAGCATGGCATTCAATTCGTCAGGACAACTCTTTGTCGCCAACAACCTTTCAGGCGCTATCACTAGGTATTCTGCACAAGGGGATTACCTGGGAACATTTGCAACGGGGCTTAATTCTCCGATGGGCTTGACGATCGATAAGTCTGGCAATGTGTATGTCTCTGATTTTATCGGCGGTGTTGGCCCGGGAAAAATTACTAAGTTCAGTTCGTCGGGGACCATACTCGACACGATCGACGGCAACCTCCTTTGGCCAGGCCAACTAGTCGTAGATGGTCTTGGAAATATTTACGCAACCAGCGCAGGAAGTAACAATATCAATAAGTACAATAGTTCCGGAGACTATGTGGGGGTCTTCGCGAATGGACGCGGTCCTAACAACTATGGGCTGGCATACGATTCGACAAGCGGCACCTTCTATCAAGCGACTTTTGGGCCCGGGTCCAATGGCTTCGGCGCAATCCAGCGATTTGACGCCAATGGGAATTCGCTTGGGTACCTCGCGATCAACCAGCAAAATGCTTACTTCTTGGCGACCATTCCGACAGCCTCAATTGCCGCTGTGCCCGAACCCTCAGCCTTTGCCTGGGCCGGAGTTCTGGCGTTGCTCGGCTTAACACTTCGGAGACGAAAGTCGTAGGTCGCGTTCGATTTCCACAAAAGAACGCAAAGAGCACAAAATAAAAAACTGCTTAGGATTAAGGAATGGACTGACGCGACCGCGATGGCTTGGCAACCGAACTTTCTGTTGGCGCCAATAAGTTATCAGGTCGCGCACAAACCTCGCTGGCTTTGATCGATAATCTTCAAACCAGATTCAACTAACTGCTTGCGCCACAGGTCCGACGCGGGGCAAAAGCACTCCAGCAATTCTCGTTTGGCTTGTTGATACGCGGGGCTATCGGGAGCTGCATAATGGTCGGCACGATTCTCGGCTCGTAAAGCGGCCAGTATGCGCACTACGTCGTACGTTCCAAACTCAGCGCCCACAGTGCGATACTCACGATCAGAAAAACGATTATGCATCCAGGTTCCGAACACCCCTGACGCTTGATAGGCGGTACCACCGGGCTTCGCCATGGGCTCAACGGTGTCAGCACCATAGATGTCTTGATACCAAGCGAGATTGTCGTTGGGTTGCGTCTCTGTAACGAGCAGCTTGTAGGAACCGAAAGCACCTAGGCCCGTGTGAATATCGATGTGTACGATCCGCGGCGCCGCCCCTAACCACTCGTCGCAGTGTTTCTGAACGACCTGTGTTGACCAGCCCGCTTGTTGACCTCCAAAGAACAACCCCGCTGGAAAATCGTATTGCCCACAGGCCACGGATTCCTTCAGTTTGGGTAAGCCGTATCGCAGAATGTTCCATATCACCTTGAGTTTGAATAACTCTAGTTTCGATGGTGGCGAGGCGGGATTCAAGAACCGATTTAGTCGCCGATAACCCTCCGACGAACCAGCATACTGCTCCGGCGGAATCAAAAAGTTCCGA
>JANRMD010000105.1:0-2386 GCA_033761895.1 Pirellulaceae bacterium
TGAGCTGGGCTAGGCAAACGCTGGACCTTTGGTCCGTAAACCCGAAACAGTGTAACTTCAAAGCCAACGCTTCAGGTTACTGCGGATCCAGCACGATTCAAAAATCGGCTTTTTCGCCAGCTTGCTAGCAGACGAGCGCGGAGTTGAATTGGTCGCAGTCGTTTTCAAGTTGACGGACGAGTTCTTCCAACTGTTTGCGCCGTTGACGCCCCTCGACGGCTCGTGCTCGAACCTCCGCAGGAGTCCAGTTGCGCTTGATAGCGGCAACTCGTTGGCGAATGGTCTGCAAATCGAGTTCGAAAGTGGTTTCTGGTTCTTGCTTGGTAGTAAGCATGGAATACATCCCTTGTAAACTTCACGACGCCATCACAGTCGCCGATCAACTGCTGTACGGAATATAACGATTGCAGGATGTGTGCCAAAGTTCACGGTCAGATCGCAAGTTTTCCTAGCCGGATGAACGGAAGTCAAACGGAGGTAATGACTTAAGTCAAATTGCGATTTTTTCGACTGAGCCGAAGTAGAGATGAACGGTGTTCAGTAGTGACCGAAATGGCGGAAGAACTTACAAAATCGCAACGGCGCGTCGCAAAATGAGATGTCCCCCGTCAATTTTGAGACAGAACTTGAGCTTTTCTCAGAATTTCTTCTGGAAGTCCATGCCAAGTTGGCGGAACAGGAGCGGCGAAGGTCATGGATGTACGGAGCGTTGGGTGCTCGATGGTCAGCTTGGAAGCGTGCAGGGCGATTCCCCGCGGAAATTTGCTGGACGCTCCATACTTGCTGTCTCCGACGATGGGGTGGCCATGATCGGAAAGTTGCAATCGGATCTGGTGCTTGCGGCCGGTTCCCAGGTCGATTTCGAGTAGACTGCGATTGGAGGTGGACGCAAGAGTTCTGAACTGTAGCGTCGCAAGCTGAGCCTCTGGGCTTTTGGGGGACACGATTGCCATACGATGTGCAGCATCATTCTTGGCGATGTGGGCCGATAGGGTCTTCCAATTGGGTTCGTGCAGTTGGCCTTCGACGCACGCGAGGTAGAGTTTTTGGGTCTGGCGTTCGCGAAATTGTTCGGTCAGTCGGCTGGCAGCTTTACTGGTTCGAGCCAAGATCAGAACACCGGTGACGAAACTATCCAGGCGACTGACGACTCCCACGAAGACATTTCCAGGTTTCTGGTAACGCTGCTTGATATAGTCAGCAGCCCAGGCGACTGCAGTTGGTTCGCCAACCAGCGCCCCCATGGTTGCGAGTTCAGCGGGCTTGTTGATGACAAGTAAGTGGTTGTCTTCGTAGAGCACCTGAATCTCGGGGACACTCAAGTGGATAGCTTCCGGGCAGCAGGGAGTTAAGTTTAGGAGAACGCTAGGGACAATGGTCCCAACCTACGCTTCTTCTTTCGAGCGATGCTTGATCATGGTGACTTCGTTGCCCCGGTCGTTGTAGCGAACTTCGGACATGAATTCACGGATGAGCATCACGCCCCGACCGTTTGTGCATTCGAGATGGTCGTCGTCCGTTGGATCCGGGATATCAGCGGGATTAAAGCCAGCTCCCTGGTCCTTGATCCGCATGAAAGTTGTATTAGGATCGACGCGAAATTCGACTTCGACCACTTTGTCATCGGCCAGTTTGTTGCCGTGGGTAATGGCATTGACGATGGCTTCTTCAATTGCCAACTGGATGTGAAACAGGTCGCGTCCTTCCCATTGGTTTGCTTCCAGGGCCGCCATCAATCGTTCGATAGTGGCATGCCCCACATCCAGTGAGCTTGGAATTTTTTCATGCAAACTCCAACCCAACGCTGGCTTAGACATAATGCTCTCCAAGCAGATTGCTTAAAACCCAACGCTCAGGTGTTGCTTAAGGGGTGGATGGCTTGCGATGATTGAAAAGTGTTATCGAACTGATGCTAGATGCCAAAGGCCTTGAGGGCTTCGGCCTCGGTCTTCTTGATGTCAAACACACGATTCAAGCGGGTGATTGTGAAGACTTCCAAAATCTCCGCCCGCAGGTTGCACAAACGTAGTTTCCCCTGAACGGCTTTGACGCGTTTGTCCATCAGGATCAGCTTATTGAGTGCCGCGGAGGACATGAATTCAACGCCTTCGAAGTTCAGTAACACGTCTTTGTAGCTGTCTTTGTCAACGAGGGAGAACATTTCATCCCCCATCTCTTCTATATTAGCGCTGTCGACAATCTTTCGATCGGTGAACCGAACCACTGCCAAGTCGCCCACTTTTGTAACTACCATGCGTTTTCGATCAGACATTGATTTCCCCGTCAGCTAACATAAATGGGCTATGGGCTTAAAATCGAACTAGTTGAGCGTGAAGCTTTAATCCTCGGGTATACCGGTTCGGGTGGCACGCCCTGAGGCTCTGCG
>JANRMD010000106.1:0-4283 GCA_033761895.1 Pirellulaceae bacterium
CCTAGGGAAGCAACGAAAACCGAGTTAGGTAGACGGTTCGCTTTGGTGCACTTTGGTCCGCTCCGATAACGTGAAACTTAACCAGTGACATCACTTGTTCGACTGCTTGATATCGGTAGCATATGTGATGGGGTCATATTAAGCCTCACATGCGCCGCATCAAGCATCGGAAAACTACCCAGGGAGAGATTTTGTGTCTGAAACACCAGAATCTATATTGGCTACCTTCAAATTGGCTTGGGCTTCCGGCGCGCGACCTGACTGGAGGGGCTTCTTGCCCTCGGCCCCCGAGCTTCAAGACAAAGTGGGGCCGGAACTGCTAAGGGCGGATTGGCAAGCGCGACTTCTGCGTGGTGATGTAGTCTCGATCCATGATTACAACGAAGCTCCGCAGTCGTGGAAGATCGCTCTTCCGCCGGAAATCCCCTCAGGGATTGCTAGTGGGGGGACGGTGGCTGAATCTTTGGAGACAATGCCTCCGAAACAGTTTCCGAACGATCTAAATGCCGAAGGCCGAAATGCAGGATTACACCTAGACTTAAGTTTTCTGACAATCGTCGACGACGGTCGGTCGCTGGGAAAGATTGGGCACTACATTGTCCACAAGGTCTTGGGCGAGGGGGCATTTGGCATTGTATTTGAGGCCACAGATACAAAGCTTGATCGCAAAGTCGCCGTCAAGGTATTGAAGCCTTCGATGGCTGCGACTTCACCACCGCGGAAGCGATTTCTACGGGAAGCTCGGGCGGCAGCCAAGATACGCCATGAGAATGTGATTCAGGTGTACAGCGTTGAAGAAGATCCATTGCCCTACTTGGTCATGGAGCTCATCAACGGTTGCACGCTTCAGCAAAAACTTCAGGCAGACGGTCCGCTCGAACCTAAGGATGTTCTCTGCATCGGACGGCAAATTGCAGCCGGATTAGCCGCTGCACACAAACTAGGCATAATCCATCGCGATATCAAGCCAGACAATATTCTGCTCGAAGAAGGCTCATTTGAACGCGTCAAGATAACGGACTTCGGTTTGGCTCGCGCTGCCGACGACGCAAGCCTGACGCGCTCCGGTGTAATCGCTGGTACGCCCATGTTCATGTCCCCTGAGCAGGCCCTGGGCCACTATACAGACGCGCGCACAGATCTTTTTAGTTTGGGCAGTCTGCTGTATGCGGCAGGTTGCGGTAGACCACCCTTTCGCGCTTCCAGCGTGCATGCTGTCCTGAAGCGAGTCGTTGACGATAAGCCACGCCCCATGAGTGAAGTATTGGCAGAAGTGCCTCCTTGGCTGGAGCGCGTGGTGGAACTTTTGCACGAGAAAGCTCCCGACGCTCGAATCCAGTCCGCGCGTGAAGTTGCAGATTTGCTCAGCCGCTATGAGTCCGAACTGCAAACGCAAGGCGAAGTCATCATCTGCGGTGGCGCGACCAAAACAACAAATCGTCCCGCCGAGGCACCAGCGAACCATGCACCCGGGTTACGGACGCGTCGCACCGCGATCGTCGTTGCAGCCACCGCACTCACAGGACTTGCGGGCTTCGGAGCGTATAAATTTGGGTCTTGGTTCGCGATTTCGTCAACGGGGCAGAATTCTGGCTCAACTCGCAATAATCAGTCCAACCCACAATCAGCGATCGCTGATTCAGCCTCGCAGTCGGGGCAGCGAAGTTCTACAGACGATGGATTGCCAGATAAAGTGTCCGAGTCAAACTTATTGCAGAACAGCCCCGTGTATTGGTTACCAAACCATGTTGGGGAAGTTCGCGCAGCAGCCTTTGGTCCAAACTCTGACCGCATCGCAACTGGAGATGACAGTGGCCGGCTTCGAATCTGGAAGCTCGTTGATGCCCCCGAGTTCGAATTCGAGGTCAAGCTCCATGCGTCGAAAATTTGGAGCCTCGCGTTCAGTCCTGATGGAAACCTAGTCGCCAGCGCTGGCGAAGACGGAACGGCAGTTGTTTACGATTGTTTCAATCGGAAAATCTGCTTCCAATCCGAAAAGCTCGGTCAACTCTGCAAGGACGTCATCTTTCATTCCAATGATCGAATCATCACAACCACAGGTAACGCGATCGACTTTTGGGAAGTTTCAAGTGCGAAGCGTTGGCGAGCACCATTGCAGTCGAATAGCGACGACTATCACTTGATTCGGACATTCGCGAGTCCCGGTACTATCTACTCAGTCATGATGGCCAAGGACCTTAGTTGGCAAATAGTCGAGTTGGATTTGGCGACCAGCAACTTGCAAACGATTGAGACTAATCACTCCCAGATATATGATCTCTGCCCAATTGGCTCAGGACGATTCTTGACGGCTCACTTTAGCGGGCAGGTCGGCGAGTGGTCCAAGCAAGATTCCAACAACCGGCAAGTTAGCGCCGTGAAGGATGCCGTATGTTGGTCTGTGGATCGATCCGCCAAGCGTAATCTAACCGTTTGCGGTACCGATCGAGGTGCGTACCTGTTGCCGGAAGATTCGCAAATGGGTACTCCTCTCTTTGGAGCCCAATTATCGAACTGGCAAGTACGACGGGCACGATTTTCTAGCGACGAACAGTGGCTTGCCCTTACAGGCTCGCCCCACGCCGCCATTGTTCGCTTAAACAAGCCCCAGTAGTTCAGCAGTTCGTTGTTTCAGCAACCGGCCAACATCAACATGCACAAGGTGCTTCGACGAACCAAGCGCATCGTGATTTCGCTCCGACTACGGCTCTCCACGATGGAGAGCCGTGCGTCAGCCGAAACGTTCATCAAAAGGTTGAACGAAGGTTTCCAATTGGTCTAGCGACGTCGTAGATTCTCAATGCCCCGGAAGTTATTTCGATTCCGAGCTACGTCAGCGCTGTCATGCCAGGCAGTATCGAATCCTGCATCTCCTTGCATATAGTCAGCACCTTGACCACCGTCGAGCGTATCATCACCTGAGTCGCCAAAGAGCGAATCGTCGCCTTGCTGGCCAAAGATCCAGTCATTGCCCCAACCGCCATAGACTGTGTCATTGCCCGAACCACCTTCAATCCAGTCGGCACTACCGTTACGTTCGGCTACTCCCGAGGAGAAGTCTCCCCAGATCGTATCGTTGCCGTTGTTTCCGTAAATGCGATCACCTCCTCCATAGCCGAAGATCCGGTCATCGCCGTCTCCCCCAAAAATAACATCAGCCGTATCCGACCCACGAATCGTGTCATTGCCTCCATTACCATTGACCGTTACTGAAACTACGTAAGGAAAGGTGCTGGGGCTGACGGCCCCAAGGCCAACAACGTCGCTGAAGGCAGAGCCGTTAACAACAATGCTCCTTACCGCCGCAGTATTTAATCGTCCGCCGGGCGCACCGGCGATGTTTTGTGCCAAACGGCCGTTGAACACGACAAGACCGTTGTTTGCGCCTACCTCTGCAAAGACGGACGTGCCCTGTACCGGCATCTCGGACATGTTCAGATGAAGTGTACCGGCGCTAAAGCTCAGCGCTGCAAACACCTCCCGTGACTCGAGCCTTTGCATTTCGAGTTTGCGACGGCGAGTTGCCTTTACCTGCGACTTCTTGTGTAAATGCTGCACGATGCCTACTCCTAAAAAATGGTCTTTTGAATTGCCGAAAGGCGTCTACCAAGAGATTCCCAAGACCGAACTGAGCGGACATTGGTCAGTCATTTTTTTGGGGATTCTCAATGCTGCGAGCGAATGTTTGGAACTTCAAAGCCCCTCCGATCAAAAGTGGAATCTGATCGGACGCCAAATTGTTTTGCAACTCGCAGTTTTTCCCCAATGTCGACGCGACCGCCAGAATTAACTTCTTGACACCGGTTATCGCATTCGGTGGCTATTGGGGCGGTGAAACAGGGCAATGGGCACCTGACCCAGCCCCGCTAGAAGTTCGAATCTACGACGTGTCGAATAATCTAATAGGCAGCGATAACTTCTTCTATACCCGCAGCCTGCGTTCGATGGTCTACTTCAATGGCATGGCTGGCAATGGCTGGCAATCCACAGTGGCCATTGGAGCAATCGAATACACCGGGACGCTCGATTTCCATCTTGCCGAACTAGTGCTTCATCCAACTTTAATTTTGGGATTAGGGGTGATAGGGTGGCACGCCCTGAGTCTTCGAAGGGCGTGGCTCTAGTGTAAATCGCCAGCCCTTCGCAAAGCCTCAGAGCGTGCCACCCCAATCTAATCTGTACAGAGCACTAGTCCGTTTTCGCTTTACCCTTCTTTCGACCAACGCCTGGCGCGGAAGTGATTTGCTTCATCCACAACACGACCTGACGTTCATCGAGCTCGT
>JANRMD010000107.1:0-10348 GCA_033761895.1 Pirellulaceae bacterium
TGCATGAAGCTGGAATCGCTAGTAATCGCGGGTCAGCATACCGCGGTGAATGTGTTCCTGAGCCTTGTACACACCGCCCGTCAAGCCACGAAAGTTGGGAGGGCCCGAAGTCGCTGAGCAAACCGTAAGGATGCAGGCGCCGAAGGTCAGCTCGACAATTGGGACTAAGTCGTAACAAGGTAGCCGTAGGGGAACCTGCGGCTGGATCACCTCCTTTCTAAGGACTATTAGTGTTCACTTGGTAACAAGTGACGCTTATGGTGAGCACAACCTTGACTAAAAACTTGTAGAGAGCTTATCGAACCAAATATCAAATAGCCCACTGGCGGATTTATCTGCCAGTGGGTTTTTTCGTTTTTTAGTTTAGTTGTAAATCCTAGAATCGTAGGGATGCAAATCGCGATCGCTTGGTGATGCCGGTTATTGACTGCACATCTGAGTAGGTTCTTCACCTCTTAGCAACTTCCGAGCGAATGCGGCATGCGCACGAAGTTGGCAGTCGACGTCTTCAATGTGCTCGTCCACATGCGTAATCGCAAGTGTAATAAGCTCATGTCGAGTTTTTTGCGACGCGATGTTAAGCGTCGCCGTTGCCAATCCTACTAGCGCTCTTCCGAGCATGATCCCGAAATGAGTTTCATTGCGTTGCGATTGAAGCCATTTTCGTTCTTCTAGTAATTCCAATAGTGCTTTAGCAACTATTCCAGATCCTTCTTCAGCGCCTGCGGCGAAGGTTGCAGCGTACAGTCGACTTTCAAAAGACGCTTCTTTCATATTCAAGAGGATTCGGTTTTGATATTCGGAATCGATGGACATGGCAGTACGTTGAATGAAGTGTATTACTTGGCCCAGTTCGTGAGCTAAACGAACTGGGTAGTTTTCCGACGAATCCCAGCATGCATCGTTCATTTAGAGAATTCAGCATTTTAGATCCGTTTCTTGCAGCGCCTTCCATGATGCAAGTGTGAATGCAACTTTCAGTGACAGCAAGAAATCAGAGCCGGCAGAAAAATGAGTGGCAGAAATATAAACGGAATTCATATTGCCGAGCGACTCGATTGTATCCGCAACGATTTCTCAGCTCAGCATTCACCCCTGATGGACTTCAAATCGGTCGACCCACAATTGGTACTGTTTTTTGGCCATCGATTTTTATGCCGGTTCCGGCTTTTTCATTTTTTGTTTGCTCTCGTTCGATACAGAACCCGAAAACGGCTAGTGGTCGCGGACGCTGGCGGTGTTCGCTACGGAAGAGCTTTTAGTTCATCCATCTGCAAAAAAAGTTAGCGGGAGAGCTAGCAAAAAAACATTTTGGTAATTTGTAACGATCAGCAAAAGTTTACTGCCTAGTCCGTCGATAGACGGTATGTCGGACATCTTCGCTACCTCCATGGCGTGGATATTTGACAGGGGGGTTCTAACAGCCGCATTTGAAATCAATCACTAAGCAAGCCAACTTGCTAAGTCTTTGGTGACCGGTGCGGACAAAACTAGGTTTGGTCGTATTTCGGTGCAGAAAACGTCGGTGCCTCGTAGGTGCTTGGCGAATTGCATCTTGGAATGCGGCAGACTGGGTAGGAACCTCGCTCCCATGAGCCGACCAATCGTTCGCTGGGCTGCTTACATTCAAATCTGTGTGGTACTCATCTCTGGATGCGCACCAACTCAGCCCTTTTTTATCGCTAAAAATGGCAACGCGCTTGGCGAGTATCTCGATCAAGCGATGGCGATCGAGTACGCGGACGTCAAAGTTGAAAGTCTTCCCGAGTCCACTCAGGCTCAGATTCCCTTCGGTCCGTCGCACGTTCCCGACAATTTTGTCGACATGACGCTCGAAGATTGTATTTCCATCGCAATTCAGAATTCAAAGATATTCCGCGTCGTTAACGGTTCCAATCAATTGTCGGGCAGTGTGGCGGCTGCACTGCTCAGTGCTGGACCTGGCCAAATGCCAAGTACCTATGATGCTGCGATTACCGCCTCGACCGCGAGCACTCAACCCCCAGCGATCGACAACAACGGTAACCGTATTCCATTACGTGGTGCGGTGCGAGCCAATCAAGTGGGTGGTGTTGAAGACGCACTCAGTGAATTCGATGCACAGTTTTCCGCTTTGGCTGGATACAACACAACGGACCGTCCGCGAAACGTTGGTCCTGGTAACGTCTTCAATCCACAGTTTTTCCAAGCGGTTGATGCAAACACTCAAGCCGCTTTGTCCAAGAGAACAGCCACTGGTGGTGTTGTTACCTCGCGATTAACGGGCGTTTACTCTCACAACAATATCCCGACATCCATTGTCAACGCTGCGAACTTTGGCCGTTCCGTACCGAGCGACTATACGCTGGCTGCAGAGTTGCAAGTAACGCACCCGTTAATGCGAGGTCGCGGAACACTTGTAAACCGGATTCCGATCGTGCTTGCTCGGATCAACGAAGACATTGCGCTGCACCAATTCGAATCCAACGTTACCAACCTGATCAAATCGGTTGAGGACGCTTATTGGGATCTATACGCGGGCTATCGAGTCTTTGACTCCAACAAGAAAGCTCTGGAAGCGTCGGTGAATCTGTGGCGTGTTGCTAATGCCCGTTTGCAATCCGATGGTGCTCCAGAAGCAGAGGCCCAAGCAAATGCACTTTATCAACAGTTTGCGAGCCAATTGCATGCGTCGCTTAACGGGTCTACTGTTCCGGGCAATGATCCACGTGGACTTCGCGGTCGCGAACAAGTCTTGCGTGAAAAGATGGGCTGGAGCCCGACCGATGGGCAGTTCATTCGTCCAATCGATAATCCGACCATCGCTCGAATCGAGTTCAACTGGTATGACGTTACCGCTGAAGGATTGACTCGAAACGTCCATTTGCGTCAGCAAAAATGGGGTATCAAACAACGTGAACTGGAATTGGTATCCGCCAAGAATCAGATTCTGCCGCAGGTTGATGCAACCGGGTTTTACCGCTGGGTAGGTGTCGGTGACGAATTGGCCTCCGCCAATCGCACAGGCATTCAGTTTCCAAATCCAGGTTCCAATGCGTTGGAAGAATTGACGCACGGGGGTTACCAAGAAGTCGGTGCGCGGCTTGAAATCACTCCACCTGCCTTCGGAGCTCGTCGTCCGCTGGCAAACATTCAAAGCAGCCGCTTGCAGATCGCTAAAGGCGTCGAAGAACTCAAAGAGAAAGAGCTGATGTTGGTCCACGAGATTTCCAGCGCTTGGCGATTGATGGAATCCAATTTTATGTCGATGAAGCTGAACTTTGATTGGTGGCAAGCCAACGAAAAAGAAATCAGCATTTATAACGATCGCATCAAAGGTAGCGTGGGAGAATTGAGCCAGCTGCTCGACAACCTGCTGCGAGCCGAACAGCGTCGGGCTCAAGCTGAAACGCAATATCACCAAGCAGTGACTGAGTACAACAAATCGATCGTCAATGTTCACTACCTCAAGGGTTCCTTGCTCGATCTGAACAGTGTTTCACTGCAAGAAGGTCAATGGGTTGATAAGGCTTACTGGGATGCTCGTGAACGAGCCCGCGAACGTGAAGCTGGTACTTATCTTGACTACGGTTACACTCGTCCGGCAGTTGTAAGCAACGGACCTGTCGAATCTGGCATGCTGACCGAAGGCAATGCAGCGCGACCTGGGATGGAACAAAAGGCTGTACCTGAGTCGCAAGAAGAGGAAGAATCCGAGGACAAGACTGAAGGCAAGAACTCAGACGAAAAAGCACCTGTGGCCAGCAACTTTTGGAATGGTTTTGGTAGCGGCGAATCGCAACCGCCAGCGGTAGTGACCAGCAGTGGCCGAAACGCAGTGCGTACGGTCTCGGACTCGTCGGTACCAAGTTCCAGTGATGAAGCGGTTCAACCGACTGCATCGATCTCATTGGCTCCATCGGCGGCTCGTCCAGCAACGGTCAAGTCCAACGCTTCGATCTCGGTTGGCAAGTCGCAGGCTAACGCCGCCGGTCAAACAAGCGACGCGCAGTGGCGTCCCAAGAATCGCTAGAGAATTCAATGTGTACAGCGAAGGCTGTGAACGAGGGCAGGGGGAAAAGTCCGAAAGCGGGTCCGGTGATTTCGATCGCCGCGACCCGCTTCGGCATTTTAAGTTTTGGAGGATTTACCCCGAGCTTGGTTTGGGCTGTTGATTTAATGTCAATGCAAAATGATAACAATTAACCGATGGGCGTTAGCCCCGTTTTTTGCTCTGGCAACCGCCGCTAACGCGGTACGGTTGATTAAATCAACAAGCCGCTAGCGCCGTCGGCTCACTAAATCAACGGCCCGCGAGCGCTGTCGGCTGACTTCGCTTCCCAGGACAAATGGTGCCATCCTACGAAACTATAGAGGCCACAATTTACCTAGGGCATCTTTCTGAATCGCGGTCAACTGTTGAATGCCGGACTTGGCAAGCTTCAACATCGCTGCGAGTTGCTCATCGTCAAAAGTGGCTTCCTCGCCTGTGCCTTGGAGTTCGACGAAGCGATTGCGGCCGGTCATCACAACATTCATATCCACATCGGCGGCAGAATCGTTGATGTAGTCCAAGTCCAGCACGGGTTTGCCACCAACCATGCCAACACTGATTGCGGCTACATTGTCGCGAATCGGATGATCCTTAGCGGGCGTTTTTCCAAACTCGCTCGCCAAAGCATCGACCATAGCAATAAAGCCACCGGTGATACTGGCCGTCCGTGTTCCTCCGTCGGCTTGGAGCACGTCGCAATCGATAGTGAGCATTCGTTCGCCCAGTCGTTCTAGGTCCACTACAGCTCGCAGGCTACGGCCGATCAAGCGTTGGATTTCGGTGGTGCGGCCATCGATTTTTCCGCCTCGGTCACGACCTTTACGCTTGTTGGTGCTGTGCGGCAGCATGCTGTATTCGGCTGTCACCCAGCCCTTTCCGGAACCGGCTAGCCAAGGTGGGACATCGGCTTGCAAACTTGCAGTGCACAGTACGATCGTTTCTCCGCATTGGTAGAGAACACTTCCGGGGCTGGATTTCGTGAATTTACGTTTGATTTTGACTGGGCGAATTGCCGGTGCGGCCATGATGAAGTTCCGAGATGTAGAGTTGCGGTGAGTTGAAGCCGATAAGATAGCCGAAAAGCGGAGATTAGCAGAGTCGTAGCTTGGAACCATTTGTTCTGAGCGTTGGCATTGCGTGTTTTCGTGGGACGCCTCACACGAAATGCTTCAAGCATTTCGAGTAGCCACCGTCGCCAGACGGTGGACACCATGCGGGGTGAGTAACCACTGCTTGGCAGCAACGGCTACCGGCCCCCCGAAAACCTTGACGGTTTCCGCTACCCTACAATCGATAAGCCCTTGACGCATTCCGCTACGATGGAGCACAGTTCGGGACAAATTGTCCCAAGCTACTGAAAGCAAACTAAGGTGAAAGCTGACTGACGTTGATGTAGCGGTATTTTCCAGAGGTTCCGACGGCTAAGTTTTCAATCCAGTTGCCGCTGTTTTGATTTGGGCCTTCACCAAACTGGATTGAGTGTATCGCTGTACTGCTGCGGCTGGCGCGACTTTGCAAGTCTTCGATGTCGCGCTGGCGAAGCGCTGGTTTGTCGGCATCGGTCAAAAAGAAAATCACATCAGGGTTTAGGCTGAGTGCCATGCGCAGGGCTCGCAGGTGCTGTGTACCTCCGGTGGCTTGGATGTCGCGCACGAAGTCTGTGGCGGTTTTCTTTTGGTGTTCCGAACCGAGCATTAGGCGTGGGCTGTTTGAGTCTGAACCACCGAAAGCGAGCGGTGCATCGTTATAGAAAATAATCTGGAACTCATGAGCCTCATTCAAGGATTCAAGGCTCTTTTGCAACTCTGCTTTAGCGACAGCGAATGGACGTCCTTCGTAACCATTCATACTGTCTGAGCGATCGAAGACGTACACAAACCTACGGCCCTCCCCTTCGATGCCAAAGACTTTCGTTTTGACTTTTTGAATGCCGCCGCCGGCGCCGAGTTGAGCTCCTCCGTTGCCAAGACCCAAGCCGCCGGCTGCGTTGCCTTTTCCTCCTGGTGGACCATCGTTGGTTGGAAGTAGTCCTTCAAGGACAGCAGAGCTATTCATGGGTGCACTATCAGAACCAGGTAGGCTTGCCGCTGCACTTTCCGTCTCTGCCGTCTTACCGCCGCTGGCGCCACCGCCACTTTCCTCGGTCAGGAATTGGTCTCCGCTGACTTCGATAGCGACGGCCATTTCATAGATCATCGAAGTATCGATGTCCTCGGACTTGTCGCCGCCTGTTCCTCCGGGAACGAACACCAGCAGGGCTGCGAGTACGAACAGAACTAGCACATGCAGAATAAACGAAAGAGCCCAAGCCAGCATGCCTTGCAATCTTTGCTCAGAGAGCATGACTTCGTGAAGCTCGCGGTGCTTCAGCTGCTCTGTAGCGATCGGCTTCGTTTTTGCGGGTTGGGCCAAGCTCACTACCGGTTAATCCTTCTTGGATCCGAAACTGGCTGACAAGTTCGTCGATGGTACAGTTCTAGTTTAACAGCAATTCGCGGGAAAGCGCACACGTTAGTGCGCGGCACGCCAGCTTAAGTTGCGTTGTTCTCGAGCTTCGTAGCTTCCCATTTTTTCTTGAGCCAGCGCTGAAAGAGCCCTAAGAGGCTGGTTGAGGAATCCGGAATTCTTGCCCACGCTAATTGTCCTGGGACCACTTTTTTCGCATTGTCGGGCGACATCTTGACGTGCACCTCGAAGCGCGGTGAAGGAAGTTTAAAACCACCTTTGTCGGTATCTTTGGATGCTAACTCGACCGTGATTGGCCCGCCGTAAGTCGCTGCCAAAGCAGGCTCATCGAGGAGGTCGCTGCCGCGCCAATCGATGTCGTCGATGATTCCGCTAAATTTTCCATTCCCAAAACTGGTGATTTTGATCTCTCTGCCTTTGAAGTTCTTTAGCGCCTGGTGATCTTGTTGGCTGGCGGAGAGTTTAATTTCCAATTCGTCGGGCTTGGAGATGATAGTTAGTGGTTCGCCGGGTTTGAAGTTACGGCCGATTTGTCGCTTCAAATCGTTTGCCAGAATGGTCCCAGAGGATGCTGCACGCACCACTAACTCGCGTGCATCTTTTTCCAATTGAGTGACTTGCTCTCGCAGGGCGAACAGTTTGGCTTGTTCTCCTTGAAGCACCGCCAATTCGCCCCGAGCGCGCATGATCGCAATGGTCTCTTCCGCTGCGGCGACTTCCAACTGCTTCAGGGCGAGAGTCTCGAGCAGCTGTGGATTCTCAAACTCCGCGATCAAATCGCCCACTTTGACTTGATCCAATTCGTCGACATGCACGGCGGTTAATGTACCCTCGGACTGACTGCGCACGATTGTCGGCTCGTGAAAGGCAACTATTCCAGGAACAGAGGGTTGCACCGGAGATGGAACCAGTAAAGCAATGGTGATCAGTGCCGTAACGGTGAGCGGTTGCCACCATTTCGACCACCAGGCTACGGCTGATGTTTGTGTTTGAGTTGGCGGCGCCATGGCGGCCGCTTTTCTCGACTTGATCCATGGCGATAGGAACCAAGCGTAAGCCGCCCAAGCGATGATCAGTAGGCCGTAACCTTGCCAGACGATTAGGGACCACAAAACGATCCCTAGCAGCATCAAAAAGCGGTTAAATGCGCATATCAGTCCGAAGGCCAACAAGGCTGGCCGAAACGGTGTGGTGGGTTTTGCAAACGGATGTAACAGTCCATGGACAAAGGACTTGAGCGCATTCTGTCCGTCGGACCAAAGATTTGATTTCTGAAGAGCATCCGCCAGGATGTAGTATCCATCGAAGCGCACGAACGGATTGGCGTTGAACGCGAGCGTGGTGATGGTTCCTGTGGTGGCGATCGCGCAAGCGAGGTAACGGAGCGATTCGTTGTCGGCTAGGAAAGCGACGAAGACCGCAATGGAAGCTACCGCGATTTCAAACAGCATGCCGCCTGCAGAGCATAGGATGCGTTGCCAACGATTGGAGATACTCCACAGATCGGAGACATCGATATAGGGGACTGGTGCAAAAAAGAAGAAGCTGATCCCTGCTGAGCGAATAGGACTTCCCGCGCGGACTGCGGTAACGGCGTGCCCAAGTTCATGAACAACTTTTAAGAACAACCAAGCGACGATCCACCAAACCCGCCCTTCAGGCACGAACAACTTGCTGGTGCTCTCGAAGAACTCTCCGGGACTCGCGATTACGGTGATGGCGGCAGCGATCGCCAGCAGTCCAACACCGATAGCCGAGGGTAGGCTAGTCAAGGGTTGTAACATGCGAGCGACTTGTTCGACGTGCAGACCTTTGATCAGTGCGAATCGGGCGCCGAGGGGATCCCAAATGGATCTGGAACTCAGCAGCTCGGGGGCTGGCCGGCGCACGCTATTGCCTTGCGGGTTAACCAAAAAGTTCACCCGAGACAACCAGACGTACAACTGTTCAATATCAGTTTCCGTCAGCTTGAATGTTTCATCCATTTGGCTGGCGGCGGCGATGATTTCCTGCACATCTTTCACGCCATCGAATTGCATCGCGGCAGCATATTCTTGCCAGCCCATGCGCATAAAACGACCGTTGGCATGATCTTCAACCGCGTACCACAACTCGTTATGTTGCAGGTGTGGGGTGAATCTTAAATCGCGTCGAATAGCGGGTAGTGATTTTTTCATGTAACTACCACACCAAATTCTTCATCAGCCAACGATAGGGGCGGTGAAAGATGGCCCAGCCGATGGTTTTGTAGCCAGCATCAATGCGTACGGAGCCCTTCATACCGGGCCGCAGACGGTTTTCGCGGTTTTCAACTTCCATATCAGCGACAAAGCGAACCTCGTCATCGATGACTGCAGCCCGAGGGTCGATACGCGACAGCGTCCCCTTCCAAGCTTCGCCGTAAGCTGAATCGATACGAACGGTTGCCGAATCATCGATCTCAATTTCGCCCAGGTCTTCGGTCGTCAAATGGACCTGTACCGTCATCTTTTCGAGTGGTGCTATTTCAAACAGAGTATCTCCGCGCGCAACTGGAGCGCCTTCGCTGCGATACCATTCACCCTGCAGTACGACCCCAGCCACGGGGCTGCGCAGTTCGAGACGCTCGAGCTGCGCTTGCAAGCCTTGTATCTTTAGGGCGATTTTCTGTTGCTCAAGCTGAGCCAAACGCATCTTGCCCCCTTCCTGGTGTGCAAGTGCACTGTCTTGTTGTTTGCTGGCTTGCTGTAGTTCCGCTTGAGCCGCGCCGAGTTCCCAGCGCAGTTGTTCGTCATCCATCTGACCGATGATTTGGCCCGCTTCAACGACATCGCCGGGACGCACGAGCGATTTGAGGACTCGGCCATCGATGGGGCTGGAGACAAAGCGCCGCGCCGAGGGCTCGACCACGCATTCACGTTGAGGCCAGTACGGGATGGGCACAAATGTCATGATGCAGCCTGCGCAGATGCTCAACACGACGATCTTTGTTCGATAGCGTTGTATGGAACGCGCTAAACGTGACCACACATTGGGTGTACGACGATCGCGGCATGCATGCCAAGCGTGTGTCCAGCTAGTAAGTTCAAGTCGGAGTTGAGGCAAGTAATTCGATAGATCCAAGTTGCTTGGCAATGCTTGGCGGAATCCGATCACCAGCCCCGAGGACATCTCCGCAGGGCCACGTTGGTCAGGAATGGACAGCCCCACGGCAACTTGAAACTTCTCGCTGCGTCGATAGTTTTCGAGCACGCCTGAAGTAGCGTCCTTTTCGCTGGCGAACATGAACCTGCCTGAAGCGAAGCAGGCTTCCACCACGCTGGATTTCAGACCGATTGAAACTTCGCTCGGATCGTGCGCTTGCGAGTGGGAACTAAAGATAGTCCCCGCATCGCCATTGGCGAGGGCGCGACCGAAATAGACTTCGGCTCCCAGTGGTTTACTGATGGATGCCAGTAGATCGTGGATGGTTTGATCTGAACCATCCGGATGGGTTACGTTCCAATCCACTAGCCGACCGCTGGTGGGGCTGGGTGCGACTTGCGGCTTAGCGGGCTGCTGAGAAGACGGGCCGAGTGGTACTTCGTTTGACGCAAAAGCAGTCAACGCAGACGCTACCGTGTTCGATTCGAACTGAGGAGTCATGTGTTTGTGCTTTCGGTTGCCAGTAAATCGCCATCGCAGAAACGATAGCCCTATTCTTCGATCAGTAGCGTGCAGCGTGAGCTGCGGATGTCAGAGTTTAGGTTATCGATTAATACTGAGACGACAATTAACCCACTTTCTTTGTCGGCGACCGGAGCGATGTCTTCTATTGTGGCGGTCAGTTTCTTCCCATTGGCGAGTTCGACCTTTGCCGAACGCTTATCC
>JANRMD010000108.1:0-4262 GCA_033761895.1 Pirellulaceae bacterium
GCCAAGCTTGTTGAACTGCGTTATTTCGCAGGCATGAGCAACGAAGAAGCGGCAACATCTCTCAATATCTCCCCAGCCACAGGAACTCGCATGATGAATTATGCCAAAGCTTGGTTGAAGGTTGAAATGGAGAGTGGGGACCGCTAGCTTAGCTATAGCTAGCGTCAATTGTAGCTTGGGACCATTGTCCCAAGCGGACTTTGGATTGAACGTAAGACCGGACGGACGGGACAAATGGTCCCATCCTACGCCCTGTCGCACTTAGCTTCCGAAGTTGGTTTACTGGAATTCGATGTACGTTGACTCGTTTAGCGCGTGTTCCAGTCGCGTTACGGCGGCCGCTTCATTGCCCGAATTGCACTCAAAGCGAGCTGCTTCGTTGATTAGGGCGCATGCAAAATTCGGCGCGAGTGGCAAGGTTGCCAAAAGCTTGTCACAAAGTGCCACAACGCCATCGTAATCACGCATCGCTCGGATCAATTGATTGGCCACATAGTCGGCAGCCTGTAGACGCTGCTCTGCGACAACTCGCCCCCTATCCGTGGCCATCAGCGCAAACTTCAAGGCAGCCGGCTGAAAAGTAGCTTCACTCTGGAGCTTTCGTGCATGCACAATCAACGCCTGAAACCGTTCTTCGTCCAGACTCTCTTGAATCCAGGGAGGGATCGCGTACGGCTCAACACGTCTCTGCGGCATTCCTCGAGCGTAGATGTAATCGCTTGGACAACGTAACACGTCCGACAATTCAATCCCTGGATAGAGCAAAACAGATTCTTTGGGCTTAAACCAGGTACCGAACTCGCCAAATTCTGGAAACCACATGAATGCTCCGGAGGCATCCGTATTTTCATCCAGTTCTAGGATCAAATCGTAAGCCACGATCACCGAGGCAGGCGAATCGCTCGACTCTCTCGATGGACCAATCGGGATAACTGTATTTTCATGTACTTCAAATTCAACTTGCGGGACTTCCGCTGCAGAATAGAGTTTGGCGCGCCGCCATCTCCCGGTAGGGTCAAGCTCCCAAATTCGCCGTGAGTTACCCAAGTAATCTTTGATCTCGGTGGGCAGTTCAACAGGCGTATGCATCCGCGTGTCTCAGATAATTTCGACGTGGCAAGAAACTTTTCTTTGATTTCAAGCCGATTCGTGGCAGAAACGAAAAATGGGCATGGTTCAACCTACTAGTGGGGACCTAAACTATGCCGGAATCGCGTTACACACAATCCCTGCTGTTGGCGAACCTCCAGTCACTCGAAAATCGAGACAGAATGCCGAGCGGAGATTTTAAAGCCGGTAAGTGAGGCGTCAGGGAACTATTGGGCATTTTTGCACCACTTTTGGTTGTCAAAAAACACTGTTTTGGAATTGTCAAGCGATTTCAACTTTGCAATCCCGAGGTCGCAGCAACCACCGGCTACGCAATGGATTTCACACGTTACCGGTTACCCACCGCGATCAAGGAGCTCGCAGTGCGTATGAACAAAACCCCGTTGGATGCCGCCAACGAGGACACGACCCGTTCGTTCAAATCATTTTCGGCGACCACCGTCCAATGTTCGTCATTCTTCACCACTGTCGTTCGGCCACTCGTTTCAGTGATGTATATGTGGTCCCCACTGGCAATCATCGAGGACTGAGTTGCACCAACCGCGCGAACTTCTTTGAGTACTCTACCGCTGACGGGGTCGTAGCAACGGTAAATCCCCTCGTCGGATAGGATGTGCAATTTGCCTTTGGAAAGCAGCGGCGAGGTCATGTAAGGAATCCCCTTGATAGCCTTCCATGCGATTGACGGTGGGCCAGCAACAGTGGGTTGATGCGAATTCATCGGAACCGCGAAGAACTGATTATCCCGTCCCCCGCAAACAAAGGCGAGATCGCTCTGGTCGCACGCAACAATCGATGAAACAGTCTTTGATCCTGGACCATCCATCGCCCAAATCGTCTCGCCAGTTCCGCGATCATAAGCAACCGTTTGTTCGGCTCCCGAGAGCATTAAGGCTGGTCGGCTGTGGATTGAGCACAGCAGCGGAGTCGAATACGAGCGTACGCGTTTAGCGCGAGGAACTTTCCAGAGCACTTCCCCCGACCCTTTGTCCAACGCGGCGACGAATGCATCGGGGCCATCTTGAAGGCCACTCAAAAAGATTCGATTTCCATCGAGCACGAGATTCGAACAGAATCCATGCGACGCTTCGAAACTGCCCACCCGGTTAGTCCATACTTTCTCACCTGCAAAGTCGATCGCGGAAACCTCCAAACCACCGTTAACAAGAAAGACTACATAAACAAGCTTTCCATCGGTAACTGGTGTCGCCGATGCAGGTGAATTATCGCGGTGCATCTCCTCAATCGGAGACACCGCAATTTCACGATCCCAAAGTACTTTACCCGTACCGCAATCCAGCTTCAGCAATCGCCGTGATTGAATATCATTATAACAAGTCGTTATAAAAACGGAATCTTCCCATACTATCGGTGAAGAATGCCCGCTTCCAGCAATCGGGATTTTCCACAACACATTTTCTGTCGCACTCCACCGCACAGGCAAATTCTGTTCGGTTGTATGCCCATCCCCCTTCGGACCGCGCCAACCTGGCCAATTCTCCGCTCGCAGTTGCAGAGATACTGAGCTAGCGACCATCAAGCTGATCATGAGTGTAAGTTCAGGGTACGCCTTCATGCGGATGCTTTCTAAATACTTGTCGAAAGAGATTCTTAATGCTCGGTAGCGGTACGCGTCAAGCGTTTCGGATTCCGGCCTATTTGCAACATTCCGAAAACCTTGACAGCTTCCGCTACCTTCACCTCATAGCCGCGGCTTCTTCAAGCTGACGTGTTCGAGCTCGCAGCAATGCGAGCATCTGAGCTTGTTTGCTAATCTGTTGTGCGAGTTCCGCCTGCGCTTCGCTGGATTGCGTCAATAACTCCACGAGTTGCTCATTGTGCTGCGCTAAGCGGCTCAGTACGCGATTGGATTGCTGCAGTAGTTCTTCTACTTCAGCGACTTGCCGACGGTTGACCTCTAGCTCGAGAGCAAATTCGGAATCTCGCCGAGAGCTATTTGTGCTATTTGTGCTGTCTCGCATACCGACTGAATCGTCTGTCGCTGGCTGCGGAACCGCGACACTTTCTTTGGCTTTCTCCGGTAACGAGTTCGCGGCTGCTTGGGCGGCGGCAGACTGCAGCGTAGTGGCATAACTCTGTTCGGCTTCATCCAAGCGAACCAGGAGTTTCTGCATCGCGCTAGCATCAGTCGGCAAACTGAGTGTCGCGACCAAGCCCAGCTTAGTGGCCTCCAGAATCGACAGTTGCCCTCGATTGTCGCCTACGATCCAATGTTGGCTGTCTGCGGTCCGCACCAAGGTTTCTGCTTGGTCGCCAATCTCGTAATGCGCGACTTGCGTTTCAGGATTCGACCAGACAACCACTTTGCCACTTCGCCCTGCGGCCGACGTAAAGCCGCTACTTCGCGCGAGATCAAGTATCGGGCCAACTTGCGCATCCCAGCAACTTGTCAATAATCCGTGATGCATGTTCCACGTGCGCAGCTTGCCATCTTCGCCACCCGAGATCAACGTCTCCGAGTCCACATCCCAAGCGATGGCATGCGCGGCTCCTGTATGATCCTTCAACCCGTGAAATACCGCTCCTTGGATTGGTTCCCAGACAAAAATGCCACCAAATCGGTCACTGCTTGCAAGTAACAACCCATCGGGACTGAAGCGGACATTCAGCACCCAATCGGTGTGCTTCTTCAACGCGTGCATCTCCCGACCGCTGGGCACTTCGTAAATTCGCACTGTTTTCGACGGTCCTCCCACTGCCAACAGGTGACCATTCGGAGAAAGATCAAAGGTGAGTATCGAGTCGGTTTCGTCGGCCACCTGCCAGATACGCTTTCCCGTTTCCACATCAAAAGCGGTCACGGTACCCGAGACTGCGGCTTGGCCCGCTGCAACCATCAGAAGTTTGCCATCGCGCGAGAACCTTAGATCTGAAACATCTCCCTCGGCAATGTTGATCGCATTCAGCCACTGGGCGGTCGAAGGCCTGAACAGCACCGCCTGTTGCAGTCCGTTAACCACAGCTAGATCAAGCGTCGGATGTACATCCAGCGCTGTCAATGCTGTCGCTTGGGGCAAAGCGCGAATCTCTACCAACCCGTCGGCTTCATTACCAACAGGACTTAAAGGAGTCGAAGCCTTCGATGCATCGCTGTCTACCTTAGGTCCGGTGCGTTCCGCCAATCCGCCCTC
>JANRMD010000109.1:0-8601 GCA_033761895.1 Pirellulaceae bacterium
GAGCGCGGGCGTCCCCGCCCGCTGCCCCACTTTTTAGCATGGCATAGAACTTACAATTCGCGACACTAGCGTCCGGTTTTCGCCGCGGCAACCGGTGCTAGCGCACTGCGGCTAATCCTAATATTTAAGTTTGACGCTCCACTAGTGGGCTGCTTAGAAATGGCGGTTTGTCTCGCGCGGTAAGCATCAATGCATTGAGCCAGCAGACCGTTGGTCGCTTCTTGCCAAGATGTTGGTCGTCGGCAATCCTGCTCAACAGGCTGCCCCGATGCCAACCGAACCTCCCAGCGAGTTAGTAACTTCAGCAGGGAATCGCGGCAGCTGCTGTCGAAATACTCGCAGTCATCTTTGCCAATTTCTCGGTGAATACGAGTGTCATTCAGGAAGGCTTTGCGTCCGTAAGCAAGAGCCTCGACGATCGGCAAACCAAAGCCTTCGACATGCGACGGGCAAATCACGCCGCGGGCATTCTGGTAGCAAAATTCCAGTTCAGCGTCTGCCATGGAATGGAATTTAAACAACTGCTTGCCAAATCGTGCGTGTTTCTCGATGCGATCAAGCAGATCTTTGGACATCCAGCCGCGTCCACCGATCAAGCATAGCGACGCGTCGGGATGCGTTTGCCAAAAGAGCTCAAAAGTCTCCAGCAGGTACTTATGATTCTTCCGAGGATCAAAAGTTGACACCATGATGTATGGTGTTTGGCGATTTGACGGCGAGAACAACTTGGTGATGGTGGCGCTAATTTCCCCTTGTGATTTCGGCAAATCGGCGCCCAGTCGAAATGAGCCAATCTTCTCGGGTGCTATCAAGCCTGGCCAGCGTTTGGAGATCTCTGCACGGCATTCATCGCGGATAGTATCCGAAATTGCAAATATCAAGTCCGAGTTTTCGGCGGTCTTGCGTACGTATTCGGCAAAGGAATCGCCACTGCCCTCGGGGACAAATTGCGGATGCGTCAAGGGAATCAGGTCGTACATCACCGAAACCACCAACGCGCCATTTCTTCTCGCTTCCGCTACCGCTGGCCAAATCGGTGCGCCCGACCAGTACGCATCGGGCAACAATAGAATGTCGCCCTCGCCGGGCTTGCTCCATTCGGTATGCGATTGACGTTCTTGCTGTTCTCGCTTGACTTGCTTCTTGACTAAAGGGCGGAAGATCCCCAAATGCCCAGCATCGGGCAGCAACCAACGCTTCAACGCTTTATTGCCGACTACTCTGCACACAGCTGTTGCTAGCGGACGATAGCCCCAAGGTGCGAAACTAAGGATATCTGAACGCATCCGCAAGCTGGTGGAAAGTTCAGACGAATCGTAGGGGAAGCACTCTCCGTCGTGGAAAATGGTGCTTTGGCAAGTGTGGCTGTTTGGTCCCTGAAGAGCATTTACAGTCGCAGAGTTCGCGTTTAGGGCTTCGCGAATGAGGCTCCAGACGACTCGCGGCACGCCGGTCCTCGAGCCACTATGTGCAGCAACGGAACAATCAATCAGAATACGCATCGGCAGTCCATGCACTTTCCAAATCCCATGCAAAAAACGATTTGCCAGCCTCAGGCCAAGCTAAGAATTACATCCTCACCGCAGCTTATGCGGATTTCTTGATGATCAACACAACTGAGGTGGAGACATATTGGCCAAACAGCTCGAGCTTTAAATGCAGTTCGTGGCTGTAGGGTGGCGTATCGACGAACGCATCTTCGGGTGTCGAGCCCAGATGCAGTTGGAGCTTCTCAACTTCGTGCCCTTGGGCTTGGAGTTCACGGATCATGTCCTCGATATCCCGCTTGCGGAAAATGACCGTTGTTCCGGACTCAATCGTCTTATCGATTGAGGATAAGTTGAATTCGGTCGTGTGGACAGCAATTCCACCCGGTTTGAGGCACTTCATCTGCTCGCTAAGGAAACGCTTGCCGAGGTCGAGGGACCCACAATGCTCGAAGGAGCATGAGGACCAGGTGAAATCAAAGCCCTGCAGGTCGTCCGGGATTTGGTTCATATCCACGGGGCGAAAGGATACCAGTTCACGAAATACATCGGGCTCGCACAGGCGTCGGTTATTGAGGTTTTCGAGGTTGCTTGCAAGCTGTGCTGTTTTTGCCCAAACATCGGCACGCGCGTCCGAGCTATCGAGATCGGTGGCCACGATTCTGCAGCCTAAACTTGCCATCAAAGATGGTAGTGCTTCTTCACCAACGGCAAATCCGAGCCCGCTACGACCGGGACGCAGTAAATCTCGTTCATACAACGCTTGCAAAATAATGCAGTGTTCCCAGAGCTTGCGATGCAATCGCCAGTGTTCACCAAGGCGTGCGGTCCAGTAGCGAAAGGCCGGGGATTCCATTTGATCGCGTGTGCACAAACATGACCGCAGCTTACCTGCGCCACCTGATTTTGTGTCGTCAGGGTAGTTCAGCGTTGTGCAATCCACTGGATCTTCGTAGCTGTAGATTTCGGGTGAACCTACCGCCACAGCCGCTGCGTAGGGATTAATCCCTGTGGCAAGAGTGCGCTTTAGTAGAGCTCGCTGGCGTCGATATGACGTAAAACTCCGGACTTTTGATGTAAGCCAAGACATGCGACTGCCCTATGGTTTCTTGATTCTCTCGGAGTTAGCATGGCGCTGTGATCACGCGATGTTTTTCAACGCGCGAAGTTACACCTAAGCTGTCCGTTACGTCAAGACGAACACCGTCGAGGCTTGCAGCAGGAGCGCCGCGGTTGGGCTTTCTTGGCAATCCGAATGCGTGGGCGAGAGGAACCTGCTGGCTAACTTTGCAATTACATGACGCAAACTTCAAAAGGAACCGCTACGCGACTCACTGTATTTGGACACAGTGCATTTACATTTAAGTGGGATTGGAACTTGCTTGCAGCTCAATGGAAAGCTCAGCTGCCCGTTCACAGGCGGACGGTTGGCTCGCTAGCAAAGCAGCAGTCGTTTCTATGCTTGAGTTCATGGAGACGTTCGCGAGAAGTTGCGTGAGCGACAGGGGCGTGACTTTGGTCATGGGCATCCAAGCACCGACGCCCAACTTTTCGACTCGGGATGCGTTGTCGAACTGATCAAAGGCCATGGGCAATACGATCTGAGGGACACCAGCCGCGAAGCATTGGCTGGTCGTTCCAATGCCACCGTGATGGACAACTGCGTGAGCGTGTGGAAAGAGTTTGGAAAACGGGAGGTACTCGGCAGTCACGATGTTCGCGGGCAAGTCGTGAGGAACTTCGTCAGGATTCGGGGACAATAGAATCGCCGGCAGATTCAAGCGGCGACAGGCTTCGACGGCTTTGATCAGAAACGGCTTGGCCTGGAAGTGAGCTGAACCTGGCGCGAACACCACTGGGCGTTGGTCGCCAAAGCCCACGATGATTCGCTGAAGTTTCTGTTCGACTTCTGGTGCAACCAACGCGGCACTGTCCGTCAATGGAAATCCAACCGTTCTGACTTGCTTGGGGAGATCGATCTGTGGGACGGAGAACCAATCAGGGAACAGGGCGATCGTTAAATCGGGCGACATCCACCAATCTTTCATCATGCGTTTGATTGGCGGAAGACCAATGCGTCGACGAAGTGGATTGATGTGTTTCAAGGCGAGCGAATCGATGAAGCGATCCGCCGCCCAATAAGCGGCTCGCAAGAGGCTGCGGGGCAAGCGGCATTCGATGCCAGATCGGCTTACTCGGGGGGGGGCGGAAAGCGATCGGAACATGACTGGAGCAAGCACCACGCTAACCAATTTCGTCGCAGGAAAACGATCGCGAAAGACACGGCCCCCAAAATCAAGTAAATGGCTGATGAGTAGTGTTTCGCCCGGTGTACAGTGCGCTAACAACCATTCGTAGTGCGGGTTGATGGAATCGCCAAGCATCTTGTCTAACAACAATCGCGGGCCATGTCGCGGATGCCAAACATTTGGATTCTTGACCAATTCGTTGAACTCCGCGTGCGAAGTCAAGACGTGCGTCTGCAACCCGGCTCGTTCGGCGATAGGCAAGTAAGGTTCTGCCGCTAGAAACAGGACTTTGCGGCCACGTGCCTGCAGACTGCGTGCGATACCAACCAGTGGGTTAACGTCGCCGAGGCTGCCTGGTGCGGTAACAATCGTGTCGTACGGAGGTCGCATAATCGCTTCGCGTCGGTTCAAATCACTTTTTCAAAGTCTGCAACGCTAACCGATTGCCCTGATTTCGACAAGAAACGCAACGCTCAAACGAATGGCTTACAAGCCACTTTCAAGGAATTCCAAATATGCTCGACGTTACCATTGCTATTCTGCTGAGTCTGATCGCGATTAGCGCCTGGATGGCAAATATTTTGGGGCTGCCCGGCAATTGGGTAATCGTTGCAAGCGCGATCGGATGTGCCTGGTGGGTGCCGGAAATACGATTCTGGAACCTAAGTTGGTATTTGGCGGCAGCCATCCTTGCGGTCGCTGTGATTGGCGAAGCGCTTGAGTTTGCCGCCAGTGCAGTGGGTGCCAGTCGACTTGGCGGAAGTAAACGTGGCGTCATCTTGTCAATCATTGGTTCGATAGCAGGCGCCATTGTGGGGTTGTTTTTCGGATCAGCAATTCCGATCGTGGGAAACGTGATCGCTTCATTGTTGTTGGGCGCGTCTGGAGCATTCGCTGGAGCAATGTTAGGCGAACGCTGGGCCGGAAAAGATTGGAATGCCAGTATTGAAATTGGTGGAGCTGCGTTTTGGGGCCGGCTGCTTGGTACCGTTGGGAAAGCAGTGTGCGGAACCGCCGCTTGTGGATTGTTTTTAGCTGGACTGTGGTTCAGGTAGTAACTGGACTGTGGTTCAGGTAGTAATTAGCCGATAAGTCAGCTTACGATGCTTGCTCGCGTTGTGCATTGGCGGTGCACTTTCTTGGCGACGAACTTTTGTCAAGAACGTTTCCACTCGAACATTTTTCTAGTCGCACATTTCCAGGGCAAACATTTCTGCGTGAGGGTTGCAATCTCTACTGAATTGACATTAGGATGGAACCTAGCAGGCTGCTGAAAGAGAAACCCGAAGCGTTAGCGAGGGAAAGTGAAGAGTCGCTCGCTGACGCTTCGGGTTACTGTTAGTCCAAACTGTTTTGCAATTCGACTTTTTTTGGCAGCGTGCTAGTGGAGCGTCAAACTTAATTATTAGGATTAGCGCAGTGCGCTAGCACCGGTTCCCGCGGCGAAAACCGGACGCTAGCGCGTTTCGGCTGATATAACAAACCCTAAAATTAAGCTGTGACAATCAACTAGTGCTTCGGCGAAAATTCGAAGTACATCCATTGGCTAACGCCGGAGTGTGATTGAGCAACCCATGATTGAGTTTTCCATTTATCTGCGCACACTTCGCGATAGCTCTTTTCGCTGCGTGCATCATTCTTATTCTTTCTCTACGGAGTTCGACCGACGATGATCCATTACAGTTGTGACAGGTGCAGTCGACCAATTCCCGCTTCTGAAACTATACGTTACGTAGTCAAGATGGAAATTGAAGCCACGATTGAACCGCTTGAACAGCAATCCGCAGAGGACGAACAGGATTGTTTACTTGAAATGGACAGCACCCTTGAACGCCTTGAGCAAGAATTTGGGGACGACTGCGAATCGATTGTGTTTGAAAGAAAACGCTTCGACCTTTGCCCGGAATGCTATCGGAAATTCATCAAAAACCCTGTGGGCCGCGAAAAGATGGTCCCGTTTGGTTTCAGTCATAATTAGGTCTCCCGTGGCTGCTGTGGTCTTTTGCAACTTCGCGCGGTAAAATCGCAGGGAGCCCGAAGGAAGAAGATCTTCTAATCGGTGGCCACAAGTAAAGGGAGTTAAGCCAGTGAACTCATCTAATCGACGTGAATGGCTCAAGAAAGCAGCATTACTAAGTGCTGCCATCACCTACGGTTCTAGCGGTGCTAGATCCGCTAGCGCTGCTGGAAAAAATCCTCAGTGGAGTCAGTCGATTCGCGCGGGACTCGATTGGCTCGCTCAACACCAGTCTTCACGTGGCCAGTGGAGCACGCCGGCTTACCCTGTGGCCATGGCGGCATTGGCAGGTACCGCTCTCATCGGCTCGGGGTCAACAACTACCCAGGGACCTTATGCGAAACAGATCGCTCGCTGCACGGACTACTTAATCAGCAAATGCCGCAACAACGGTTTGATCGGCGATCCTGATAGCGACAATCGTTACACCTACGGTCATGGGTTCTCGATGCTGATGCTCAGTCAAGTGTTGGGGGAAGAGGGCTATGAGGATCGCCGTAAAGAGTTAATCGATGTGCTCAATCGATCGGTTGATTTCTGCTGCAAAGCTCAAACCGATGCTGGTGGCTGGGGCTACATGAGCGCCAAGGATGGAGCGAACTACGACGAAGGTTCGACGACGATAACACAAGTCCAAGGCTTGCGAGGATGCCGCAATGCAGGTATCGCCGTACCGGCCGAAGCGATCGATCGAGCTAAAGAGTACATCTACAAATGCAAGAACGAAGACGGCGGCATCAGTTATTCAAGCAAGCAGATGGGGACTTCGCGCCCCGCCATTACGGCTGCGGCGCTTGCTGCACTTTATAATGCAGGCGACTATGATGGTGTCCACGTTCCGGCCATGCTTAAACACGCTCGCGAAAATCTACACGAACTGAACAACGAAAATGCTGCCTTCGGGCATTGGCACTACACTTATCTGTATTACAGCCAAGTCGTCTATCGCCAAGGTGAAGAGCAGTGGCTGCCATTCCGCGATCGACTGTACGCCAAAATCGTCGGTGAACAAGAGAGCGATGGTTCGTGGAAGGGGCAGATCAGCCCAGTTTACATCACAGCCTGCAACCTAATCATGCTGCAGCTAGACCAAGGTCTATTGCCGATCTACCAACGCTGAGTACTCAGTGGGTCGTATCTGCCGGATGCGACCTGCCACTCGAGTGCCCTGCCCTGCACTGAGCTTGGCTCACTTCCGAAAATCCCGAATTTCAGCTGCAACATCATCCCAATTGCCTCGGAATCTGACGGCCCGGTCATCGACGTAAACCGTTGCTGGCGGTTTGTGTTCGCATACCTCATCAACTTCGATATGGTGCCTCTTTAGCCAAGCCTCAACCGCATCGCGACCTTCTTGCGTCGCACAGCGAGCCGAATGCACGACCACTCGGTACTGGCGACGCAGCTTGCGAATTGCTTC
This sequence comes from Pirellulaceae bacterium, assembly GCA_033761895.1. GTDB lineage: Bacteria > Planctomycetota > Planctomycetia > Pirellulales > Pirellulaceae > Aureliella. The sequence continues at coordinate 7,174 of JANRMD010000109.1, forward strand.
ATCCGTACCATGGATAGGTGGATCTGAAATAACTTCGATACCTCGCCAGCCTGAGACATACGAGTGAATGACGCCGTCGAAATCCAAACAGATAGTCTGCCGAGCTGGTTCGATACCATTCTTTGCGCAAGTCCCAACGTCAGCCGTGCGTACGCTTAGCAGCCGATCGATGGCATCGTGCCCATCCAGCCAAGCGCTTTCGGCCCAAGGCTCATCGTTCCAAACGCGTGTATAGTGATCGTGTGTATGGTGACGGCCTGGTAGCCTCAACCAGTCACCGTAGTGGTGCCATTGCGGCTTGCCTGGGAAGACCTGGGGGATCTCATCCAAACCGCGTTTCGCGAAATCGCTGACCAGTTCTTTGACGTAGCGATGTACTGAGTGGGTGCTCATCGGTGACTCAAATGCGACGATTAAGTGCAGTCCGCCGCGACCGTTTGAATCGCACAACAGCGGATCAAAGCCCGCTTTGGCGAGAGTGTCGTACCAGTGCTTGGCGGCTGCAAAGTTACCTTCTGCAGAAACGGACAGTTCCTCTTCACTGTGCAGATCGATATCGATTGCGAACCAACGCGATGTCAGATCGGAACTAGTGCTATGCACTCCCAGAACGCCACCAACATCACGGGTACGAAAGTGCTTTTCGAGTGACGAGATGCCAAGAAATACTTTGCCGCGTTCATCGCGGAACGGTGCTGTGATTGCATTGTTTACTTCGCGATCAGCCCGTATGCGGTTGCGTTTTGGCAAATAGCGTCCCCAGACATCAGTGCGATTCACCAAGTGCTTGAGCGTCCACTCGGCCAACTCTGTCGCCCGTTTACGCCACTGCTCACCCACATTTTGGAAGTAATCCATGCCATTCAATATCCGAAGGCCCGCCATCGATTTCAAAGTTCTCGATTCTAGTCCCGACATCATGGAAAGTGAAACCCAGACGCCACCCGTTCCCCAATGGTGCCAGCCACCTTCTGTATCTCGCATGGTGCCAGCCACCTTCTTGGACGGCCACCAGCTCTGCCGCTTTTGGGGTCCGCGTTGGCTCTAAGCGAAAAGAAACCACGCGCGAGCTATATTCGCACAAAACTCGCGATGGACTTGTTTAGTGCAAGCACCTCTAGAAAGTAATTGCGCCATTCCTTAGAGAAACAGCCACGAGAGCCCATTACAACCATCGAATCTATTGTCTTCGATTTGCAGTATCGCTTGAGCGATGACCAATTCGCGGCTGCACCCAAACAGTCCGAACCTAACCGACTCTAGCCTCAGTTAGCCACGCCAACAAAGCACGCAGCAGCTTGACGCTGGCCGCGATGGAAACGCTTGCCGTTGCGAGTTGCATCTGAGGCCATCGAATCGGGACTGCCTGCACACGATGCTCGGCCGAAGTAACGCTTGAAGTTCCACACCAGATCTCGCCACATCGAC
>JANRMD010000110.1:0-35768 GCA_033761895.1 Pirellulaceae bacterium
GCCGCAGTAGCCACGGGTTGCTCAGCTTGCCACTGAGCGATCAACTTACTGCACAAAGCCAAGCAGGCTTCGCGTCCACGGGCTGTGAATAGCCCCGCGTAACGCAGTCGCTTCGAGCCGCGTGGCTGGATGTTCATCGCAAAGCGCCGCACGAACTCGCCGCGTTCTAATTTGAATGTTCTGACGTCACCGGCCTTGTAGTCCTTGAAACGAATGGTTACGTATTGGCCATCTTAGCCGATGATGCGCGCGTCGCTGATCACATTGCCTTGCACATAGTTGCTCAAGTAGTTGATCACTCGCTCTGGGCCATCATACTCCGGTGGCGTCGGTTGGCAGTTCGCCATCCACTGTTTACTACTGAGATTGTCGAACAAAGCCTTCTCGGTAGTCGTCAACACACGTCGTGACTTACCAGGCGACAACGGCGTGTTGGTAAAAGCCGGCGAGTTTCTGCGATGCGAATACCACCGTCTTGCACGGCGGATGGTTGTGCTGCTAACTGAATCGCGCTACTGGAGATGAAGTGGCCGAACGGTTGAGCCAACCATGCATGGGTCGATCGCTGAGGCCGCAACATTGCGTTAGCGATGCCGTAGCAGCAGTACTGATGGCATTGTGAACTAAGGACAGGCGTAGTGAGATGGGTGGGTTGCTCTCGCCGAGTGCAACCATCTGACTGGGCAGGGACGCTGGTCGCACCCGGCAGGAGCGACCCACCAAGCGTGTTGCGACTCGGCCATGCGTTCGTTGCTAACAGCATAAGCCCTCGTCGCCATGCATTTTGACGCCTCAGTTTAGTGCGAAGCCCAACGATCCGCAGAATAAATCTGCGGGATTCGCCGGCTCGCTGCTGGATAGATCGAGCTATCTTCGCAGTTATTTACTCAACCGGTAATCGTCGCGCCGAAAATGCCTTAGCTTCTACCCAAATTAAGTAGCATTGGCTTGCATCGATGCTTTACAATAGAATCCATGGTTACTTTCGCCGCTGCAGCAAAACCAACATCCACAATCCCGCCCCGCTCGCCTTCGCAGCGTCGGGTAGATCACTTCGTTGCAATTACTTGTTCAGATCCCAATGAACCATGCGATTTATACAGCGATCACTGCCGAAGTCATGCCCAGTTGGTGTCTCCGTCCAGAGATCCTATCGGCTACAAAGACGGTCCGCAAATGTATCAATACGTTGGAGATAGACCAGCAAAGCTTAATGACCCTTACGGACTGGCTTGCAAAGCGACATGCGTTCATGTAGCGGATAAACCCACCCAGGGAAATATACCCCCAAACGCATTTTGTGCAGGAGCATTCAAGTCTATAGGATATACAACCACTTGCCCCTGAGAAACCAATGTTCAGACCAAGGTATAAACTACGTCATTTAGCTTATGGTGTAACAGCCGTTGGATTCATTTTTGGGGCAGTAACTAAGGGCATTGTGATCTAAGGACAGGCGTAGCGAGATGGGTGGGTTGCTCTCGCCGAGTGCAACCATCTGCACTGGACAGGGACGCTGGTTGCACCCGGTAGGAGCGACCCACCAAGCGTGTTGCGACTCGGCCATGCGTTCGTTGCTAACAGCATAAGCCCTCGTCGCCATGCGTTTTGACGCCTCAGTTTAGTGAGAAGCCCAACGATCCGCAGAGTAAATCGATTTACTCTGCGGGATTCGCCGGCGTGCTGCTGGGCAGATCGAGCGATCTTCGAAGTTCTTTACTCCACTGGCATTCGTCGCGCCGCGCCGAAGTCTATTTACTGCACATCGATAACATCCACGTCGATCGCCAAGTCCTCTTTATTAACCAAGGCAAAGGCCAACGCGATCGCTACGTTCCCATCGGCCTGCGAGCTCTACTCTGGATCGCCCACTACGTCCAACAAGCTCGTGAGCATCTAGCCATCGATCCCAAAGAACGCACACTATTTCTGACGTTGCTAGGCGCGCCCATCAATTCCGATTCACTGACCGAATACGGGCGACGATACATCAAGAGCGCCAACATTGAAAAGCCTGGCGCCTTTCACGTCTTCCGACACACCTTGCCACGCTCATGCACGACGCTGGCGCGGACATCCGCACCATTCAAGCCATCCTCGGCCACTCCAAGCTCGACACTACTCAGATCTACACTCAAGTCAGTTTGAAAAAGCTGCTCGACACTCACAGAAAAACTCATCCCGCCGAGCAACCTGAACCACCAACCGATCCCAACACAGATCCACTGCCTGCTTCGAAACCAAAAAAGCCTTAGTTTTTACAGGCAATTCGGTAACAACCCTCTGCTCCGATGCTTTACAATAAAAGCCATGGTAACCTTCGCCGCTGCAACAAAAACAACTTCCACAATCCCGACCCGCGCGCCTGCGCAGCGTCGGGTAGATCACTTCGTTGCAATTACTTGTTCAGATCCCAACGATTCGTGCGATTTATACAGTGATGACTGCCGAAGCCATGCCCAGTTGGTGTCTCCGTCCAGAGATCCTATCGGGTACTACGCTCCTCATTGGGGACTATACGAATGCACATTGAGTAACCCACCAATTCGCTTGATCCGACTGGCGCATTTCCGATCGACCCTTTCTACATGGTCAAATGCTTTGGGTGGTGCTTTCAACAAGGAGCAAAAATTGAAGACGACCGCCAACAAGCCGTCTACCTTATGGTGTGCCTTGCTCTCTGTGTCGTCGAAGCATGCAAGGATCATAATCCTCCACCGGGCAATCGTCCTCCAGGCAATCCTCCACCGGTCAAACCTCCATTGGGCAGACCCAAGTGCGTCAAAGCTACGCTCTACACAGGGGTGAACAATCCGTCAATGATTCCCACTCCACCAACTTGGCCAGCAGGACGTTGGCCTGACATGGATAAGAAATGTGCTGCAGGCTGTCTTGGTAGTAACGACAATGCCAACGATTGTGGTGATTGCTGTGTGGTGTGCGCTGGACCACGACCTAATGGGGGCGCGAAATTAGCTACGTGGCAAAACTATATTAAAATTTGCAAGGTAGCATGCATGCCAAAAAAATGAGGAACATCATTTCATCGACCGCTGGCCTCGGTCTGGGACTCATCGCAGCCTATGTAAGCGGGTTAACCTTTCTATTTGTAATTTCTATTGGTAGACAACTGCCAACGAATCTCAGTTTGATGTTCATGGAAATTATTCCACTTGGATTTATTTTATCTTCTATGATAGTGCTTTCGAGGTATAGCACCGGAACGGGCTTCGTTTTTCTCGCAGGCTTTTTAGTAGCTCCCCATTTACAAATGGGTGTCGAGAACCCATGGATTGGATCGGATACATACGCCTTTTGGTTTTATCTGCTGTCTCAATTCAATCTGCTTCTGATCGGCCTCGCGTTTTTAAGGTTGTTGCATTCGTTCTATGGAGACGCCCTACAGTTCTCTCTTCGTCACCTTGTCGCAGTAACTACTTTTGGCGGTATAACTGTTGGGATACTCACCATACCAATAGGACCCTTAGCCGCTCAACTGCTTCTTTGCGCTGAACTACTAGTTGTCCAGTGCTGGGGTTTATTCCCGTCTTTCGAGAACTGGCGCAAGAGTGTTTTTCGCTTGAAAAACGTAGTAACTGAGTCAGCCCCTTCGGATTCGGAAAAATAGTTTCCACGCAGTTAGTTGTTATGGCATGTGGTTAGCTAAGGGGTTTAATGGGCTAATTGAGGGTCAGTGATGACCATGAACCCAGTTGATGACGCGATTGTGTTCGCGATGATGCACTTGAGTGCTGCCTGAATGTAGTCGAAAGGCTGTGAACTAAGGACAGGCGTAGCGAGATGGGTGGGTTGCTCTCGCCGAGTGCAACCATCTGCACTGGACGGCGACGCAGGTCGCACCCGGCAGGAGCGACCCACCCAAGCGTGTTGCGACTCGGCCATCCGTTCGTTGCTAACGGCATAAGCCCTCGTCGCCATGCGTCCTGACGCCACAATTTAGTGAGAAGCCCAACGATCCGCAGAGTGAATCTGCGGGATTCGCCAGCGCGGTCGATCGCTGAGGTCGCAACATCGCGTTAGCGAAGACATAGCAGCAGTACTGATGGCATTGTGGACTAAGGGCATTGTGATCTAAGGACAGTCGCAGCGAGATGGGTGGGTTGCTCCTCGCCGAGTGCAACCATCTGCACTGGACAGGGACGTTGGTCGCACCCGGCAGGAGCGACCCACCCAAGCATGTTGCGACTCGGCCATGCGTTCGTTGCTAACAGCCTCAGCCCTCGTCGCCATTCGCCCTGACGCCTCAGTTTAGTCAGAAGCCCAACGATCCGCAGAGTAAATCAGTAAATCTGCGGGATTCGCCGGCGCGGTCGATCGCTGCGGTCGCGACATCTCGTTAGCGAAGCCATAGCAGCAGTACATGGCATTGTGAACTAAGGACAGGCGTAGCGAGATGGGTGGGTTGCTCTCGCCGAGTGCAACCATCTGCACTGGACAGGGACGCTGGTCGCACCCGGCAGGAGCGACCCACCCAAGCGTGTTACGACTCGGCCATGCGTTCGTTGCTAACAGCCTCAGCCCTCGTCGCCATTCGCCCTGACGCCTCAATTTTAGTGCGAAGCCCAACGATCCGCAGAGTAAATCTGCGGGATTCACACGATCGGCCAAGCCGCAACAACTCAGGATGGAGGCAATTCAGGATGTGAACAACTCAGGATGGGAACATTGACTAAGCCCTCCGATCGAATACGATCACAGACTTTACGGTCCGCGGTGTCAGGATGAATTCCGCAGCCATGTTTACTTCGTATTGAAATGTCGAAAATGCCTTATCGCTTTGGTTCGCACATGTCCGTCGCTGGAGGACTTCATCTGGCCATCGATCGCGCTGTGGAAGTTGGTTGTGACGTTCTGCAAATTTTTACTAAAAACAATAACCAATGGAACTGCAAACCCATCAGCGATACGGACGCTGAGTTGTTTGCTAAGACTTGGAAAGAGTCGGGGATTGGGGCGACGATTGCGCATACTTCTTACTTGATCAACGTGGCTTCGCCCGATGATGCGTTGTGGCAAAAGTCGCTGGATGCGCTGATTGTTGAATGGCAACGCGCGGAGCAGTTGAAGATTGAGGGCTTGGTCATGCACCCTGGGGCGCATTTGAAGGCGACTGTGGAAGAGGGACTGGAACGTGTTGCCAAAGCCGTTGATGAGGCAATCGCCTCTGTACAACCGAAGCACTGTAGGTTGTTGCTCGAAAACACGGCTGGCCAGGGATCGTGTTTGGGACACCAAATCGAACAGCTTGGTTGGTTGCTGAAGGCGGTCAAGAAACCGCAGCACGTTGGCGTTTGCTGGGATACATGTCACGCATTGGCGGCTGGTTATGATTTTCGAACGGCGGCAGGCATGAAGTCAATGGTCGCGGAGTTAGAGAAGTACGTCGGGTTAGAAAACTTGCGGGCGGTCCATATCAACGATAGCAAGAAAGATTGCGGCTCGCGAGTTGATCGTCATGAGCACATCGGTTTGGGTTTTATTGGTGATGCGGGATTCAAACGCTTCTTAGCGTCGCCAGCTTTCAAAAATCTACCGATGTACCTTGAGACAGCGAAAGAGAAAGATGAAGCCAGCGGCGAGGATTGGGATGTGATCAATCTCCGGAAGCTGCGAGAGCTTTGCAAAAAGTAGCGATTTTTGCTCTGGGCACACGCTTGTGGTGCATGGTAACATCCGAGTGGACGCGGTGCGTTTGCTAGCGATTAGCTGGCTCAGCCAAAAGGTGATACACTGGCCGTCCATCGCAAAGAGGATGAAAAATGACGCGACTTACTTCGTTCGTATTAGGTTTGATTGTGGGAGCGGTTGGACTCTATGTGACCGAAAACTACTACGTCGTGCGTTCGAAAGAAACGGTGAATTTGATTCCTAAAGTTGCCTCGAAGCTGGAAATGCCCTACTACGACATTCGCAAATTCACCAGTACCGACTGGCAGGCTCACCCTTCTTTAGCGCTTGCGATCGTTCAGTCTAAGAAGGAAGGACTGCTGGTGGAGTCGGGTTTGTCGGGCATGCAGTCCCAACTTGAAGGATTGCTTCGATCGTTTGGCAAATAGCTGCTAGTGGAACGTCAAGCTTTAATATTAGGGTGGCACGCCCCTTAGGCTCTGCGAAGGGCGTGTCGAATTACGCTGGAACCACGCCCTTCGCAGAGCCTCAGCGGCGTGCCACCCAAACCCGATTACCCTAAGATTAAATCGTGACGTTCCACTAGACTAGGTGAAGATATGCAACTAACACCCGGCATGACGTTGACGGTTGCACTTGTGCTGTTGCTACCGGCGTGGACGCAAGCAGCCGATCCCGCGGAACCTTTACTGCGCAATCTTCCGACGGGTATCTATGTTGACAGTTCCAAAGAGGTGCCTGCAGCGCAAACCAAAGCGATTGGTCAAAAGCTCGGCGGCACTATCAGGCGGCTCACAAATTCGGTCATACGCGTGCATGGTCGAGCGATTCAAGTCAATGTGATTGTGGCTAGCGACGAGGCGAACGCTACAGCGATTCAAACGGCTCTGTTGAAGATCAAGCCATTTCCCTTCTGCTTGCGAAATGACGCCGCTGTTATTGAATATGTTGGCGGCGACATCGATGTAGCGATTGCAACCAAGACGTCTTACGAACTTGGCCTTCTCGAAAAGCCAACAAGCGTCCAGTTCCGAGTGACAGCGGAGTTGGCGACTGTGGACAAGGCAGACTACATGGCCTGCAATCCACTGTTCAACCAGTTTCTTGCCCTACAAAGAGGTGACAATCAGCAAGCTGTTCAGCAAATCCAAGAGCTATCCAAAAAATTTACTTTTGGTAAGACTTTAACGCTGCGGAACCCCAAACTGGATGGCGAACTCACTCTGCATACCATGCAACCTGTGGCGAGTGATTCGAAAGAGCATGGAGCTGGACTTGCGTACTCATTTCGCGAGCTTCCCAATCGGCAAGGTGTACCCTTCGTGAGCATCACGATTGACACTAAAGTCGATGACACTGGATTCCGGGCCGATGCAATGTCGCCCGCAGAAAGTTTGCGCTCTGCAACGGTCTTCTGGCCTGCGAACGATCCGGCCGTTGTATCACTGGCCAAGAAGATAACTGCGGGAAAGGCAACTAATGATGAAAAGGTGATGGCCATACTTGAGTGGCTAACGCCTGGAAAAAACCTTAAGTACTCCGGCCAAACAGGATCTCGTTGGGGGACGCTCAAGGTGCTTGAGCAAAGATCGGGGCATTGCTGGGATTTCTCGGATTGCTTTGTGACACTCGCTCGGGCGGCCGGCGTCCCTAGCCGTCAGGTAGCTGGTTGGCTCTATGGCAGCAGTGGGCATGTGTGGGCCGAGTACTATCGTGAAGGCAAGGGCTGGCAGCAGGTTGACCCAACAGGCGGGGGTAAGCTCGCATGCGGCATTTATCACATTCCTTACTTTACGACTGAAGATGGTGAGATGCCGATCTTGTATCTGTCGATGCCCACGATCGACGTGTCGCATCCCAAGTGACGAGTTGAGAACTGCGCTTTAACGCATCTTACTGACGTAATCGCTGACCATCTTGAGCAAGGCCACTTTATCGATCGGTTTACTCAAGTAGTCGTTGCAGCCGGATGCGAGGCAACGGGACATGTCGCCATGCATGGCATCTGCAGTGAGCGCGATGATCGGACCGGTGAAGCCGAGTCGCCGAAGTTGTTTGGCCGTTTCGTAACCGTCGAGCTTGGGCATCTGCATGTCGAGAATAATGAGATCGAACGGAGTGCTTGCGATTGCTTGAGATACGACATGGATTGCTACCTCACCATCTTCGGCCTCGACCACCGTCGCACCGGCTTCAGTGAGAAACCGGCGGCTTAAGAAGCGAATATCGCGGCGGTCATCGACCACAAGGATGTGGCAGGCAAGCTCGACCGTGATGTCTGGCTTTTCATCAGGTTTTGGCTCGCTGACGCGAATAGGTTGAATCAACTTTAGGTCGGTGATATCGCCAGTCGCTATTGTAACGGTGAATGTGCTGCCTTGATTGGGTTCGCTTTTTGCAGATATGTTGCCACCCAGCAAAGTGGCAATACGTTGACTAATTGCTAATCCCAAGCCAGTGCCGCCGAATTCGCGGTTGACGGTATGGTCACCCTGTGAAAATGGCTGGAATAATCGTTTCTGCTGATGCCTGGTCATACCAATGCCAGTGTCAATAATGTCGAATTGAAGTGATTGATCGCGGTACGACACGACAACTTGAACGCTTCCTTGCTTGGTAAACTTGATCGCGTTGCCGACCAAATTGATCAAAATCTGCTTCAATCGCTTGGCATCGCTTTCAATTTGAGCTGGAATGAGGCCACGATACTCGACGTCGAGTGTCAAGTGGTTTTCGATCGCGCGGACTTCCATAATCGATCGCACGTCTTCGACCAATTGATCGATCGCGAAGCGTTCGCAGGAAACATCCAGCATCCCAGCTTCGATCTTGGATAGATCGAGAATGTCATTGATGATATCCAGCAAAAAATAGCCGTTGCGTCGAATGGTGCGTAGATGCGACGCGGCTTCTTCATCCTGTACACGATCCGCAACCAAGTCGGTGTAGCCGAGAATCGCGGTCATGGGAGTGCGAATCTCATGGCTCATGTTGGCGAGGAAGACGCTTTTGGATTCGTTAGCGGCTTCAGCCAGAGCGCGGGCTTCACTGAGCGAGTGTTCAAACTCGCGCTGTTTGGTGATATCTAATACTGTACCGATGATTTGTGTTGGTTTACGTGAAGACCCCAGCCCAGAGTCTACCGGTTTGGCTTGTAGACGGACCCAGCGGATCTCACCGTCGGGGCGAAGGATTCGCAAATCAATGCTGCTGGTGCTTCCGTCTTTAAGTTTCGTCAACTCTTGCACGAAGGATGCAAAGGCTTCGTGGTCGTCCTTGTGGATATAAGCAGGCATGGAGTCCGCTGCAACTTTGTCAGTCTCGTTGCCAGGCAAGCCAATGATCCGCCGAAGTTCATCGGAAACGGTTGCGGTACGTGTTAGTAGGTCGACATGGATGGTTCCAAATCCGGCGGCCTGAGCGGCACTGCGCAAACGCTCTTCACTTTCGCGAGTCCGCTGTTCCTGCTCATTAGCATCCGTGATATCGGTGTTCGTCCCGAACCATCGTAAGATGTTTCCGTCTTCATCGCGGATCGGACGCGCTAATGAGAGAAACCAACGGTACTCGCCATGTTTTGAACGCAATGGGAAAGTATCTTCCCAAACTTCGCCCGCTGACAAACAACTCTGCCAACGTTTGAGGACGCGGTCGATATGGTCGGGATGGTGAACTTCTTTCCAGCCCCAGCCTTGCATTTCTTCAAGCGTGGTGCCTGTGTAATCGAACCAGCGTTTGTTGTACCAGAAGATAGCACCAGCAGGGTCGGTGACCCAAGCGAACTGCGACATATTGTCTGCCAAGTCGCGGAATCGAGATTCACTTTCACGCAGCGCCTCTTCGGCTCGTACTCGCTCAAGCTTGAGTCGCAGAAGCGTCGATAACTCCCGCAAAATCTGGACCTCATCGTCCTGCCAAGTGTGAGCCGTTGGCTTGACTGCGCTCAGCATGAACTCCAAACGTTGATTGCGTGTGCCAGGCGAATTGATAATCGCCCCTACCTTCAACTGGGCAAAATTCTCGATGGACTTTGGTTCCCGCGATGGATCCGTGGTGTCATTGACAATCATCGGCAGCCCAAGTGCCAGCAGACGTCGTTCTTCATCCGAAGCAAATTCAACCATCTGGTAGCTGCCACGAAGATCGGTTAGCTCATGGCCATGTTGATCGAATACCACATTTGCAATCTCCGCTGTTTCATCAATTTCGACTATCAGAAACCGCGAAAGTTGGAGGAATTCGCAAAGATTTGTACTTGCGACCCTCATGATGTCTGTGGCCGAGTTCAGCCTAGCGAGTTTGTTCTGCAACTCGGCTAGAAAAGCGAGTGACAACTCGCGGCGCTTTCTCGCGGTAACATCAATCGACACACTTTGGATCGAAAGAGGTTGACCACTGCTATTGCGAACTGTTGTGCCTCTACAGTGTGTCCATACCGATTCACCCGTGTCGCCGCGTATCATTCGGAATTCGACGTCGTGCTCTAAGCCGTCGCCAACAAACGTCGACTTAATCAGCGATTCGAGCTTTTCGCGGTCATCTGGATGCACTGCACTGAGAAAACCAGCTTTGGTCGGCTTCAGCGTAGCTTCGGTGTAGCCGAACATATCATAAAGTTGAGCTGACCATTTTACATGATCGCTTGGAATGTCCCACTCCCAGATTCCCATCCGCCCTGTATCGAGCGCAAGGTTCAGTTGGTGAACGCGTTGCTGCAATTGGCGTTCGGCGAATTTACGTTCACTGATGTCAACTCCGGAAGGAATTAGGTAGGCGATTTTTCCGTCTGCGTCTTTTACCGGCGCCAGCATGAAGTCAATCATCAATCGGGAATCACCCGCCATACGCACTTCTACGTCGTAGCGAACCACTTCACCCTGTAAGGCCGTCGCGATAGCTGCTTTGAGATCATTGACTGTCTGTTCGTCGTGTGACCACCAATAGCATTCCCAAAACGGTTTGCCAAATACATCTTCTCGATTCAAACCACCAGCCAACAAGGCCGCTTCGTTGGCTTCTTGGAGGATTCCTCGTGTGTCGAGAATTCCGATAAAGCAGAGCGCATTGTCGATCACTCGCCGTAAGCGTGCCTCGCGATCTTGTAGCTCTTGTTCGGATCGTTTACGAGCGATGCATTGAGCGATCGCGTCGGCCATTGGTAACAATTGCTCAAAGGTTTCAGCGGAAAGAGCTCGCTGAGCGAATAATGCGACGACGCCCACGAGTCGGTTTTCAACGATGAGCGGATAGCCCGCGAAAGCGATCATGCCCTCACGTCGCGCCCATTCCAATTCACCAAAGGTTCGATCGTTGATGACGTCATTGGTCCGGAATGGTTGCTTATTGAGAGCGATTCGCCTAATCTCGGATTCGCCAAAGGCCAAGTGATCTTGCTCACTTTCGGAAGTGGTGAGCATTCCAGCACTTGCTTCTAGTTGCAATTCCTGCTCATCTTCGTGCATTAACCAGATTCTTGCGAAAGCCGCGTTCAAGCTGATGACCATCTGCTGACAGCAGGCTTCAAGAATCTCTCCAAGCGGCGCTTCGCTGCCGAGCGAAAGTGCAAGCTTACTATGCAGTGCCGCCAATTTTGCGCGCTCTTGTAGGACCAATTCGATCGTTTTTTGGTCTGTGATATCGACGAAGGTGACAACAATTCCGTCACGTTCACCCAACTGAGAATGATAAGGGAGTACGCGACGCACAAACCATCGACCGTCACGTGTCTGAATGGTGCACTCTATCGGGTCGCTGGTCGCAACTGTCTGTGGATCCGGCAATGGTGGGATATCGTTCGACAGCGGCATCAAATGGGCGATCGGGCGTCCGATGTCAGTTGCGATTAAGCCGTAGATAGATGTTGCCGCGGGTGTATAGCTACGGATGTGGAGTTGATCGTCGAGGAAGATCGTGGCGATGCGTGTGCTGCGGAGCAGGTTTTCCAGGTCGCTGTTGGAATGTGCAAGTGCGATGACGGCGGCTTGGATCTCTTCCTTCGATGTTTCTAGTTCTTCATTTGCCGATTGCATTTCCTCGTTTAGGGCGAGCAATTCTTCGTTCGATGCTGTCAGTTCTTCGTTGGCGGATTCGAGTTGCTGAATCGAACGCTCCAGGTCATCACGCGTTGAGGAAAGTTCGCGTTCAAGGTGCGTGATGATTGAAGCTGCATTACTCGTTGCTTCTGAGTCTTCCGCAGTACCACTCCCAGACTCCAAAGCCTCCCCGTGCAGCAGTGGAAGCCCAGCGTCGTGGAATACCACCATAAAGATCTCAGATTTTTCGCCAATCCGAGGCATAGGCTGGACGGTGATCATCACGCGTTGGAGTTTTCCATCCACGCGGACGGAAAGATCATCATGAACGATTCGACGACGTTTCTCTTTGGCTTCTTGAAGGGTCGCGCGCAATCCAACTCGTAACCCCGACCGCGCCATCTTGATGATGTTGTTCTGAAAGCTGCCCATGCCTACAGTCAGATACTTGTGCATGTCTGCGGATGCGCAAAGAACGCGTCCGTTTTCCTCTACGATTACGGATTTGGGCGCAAACTCGTCCAAGACAATCCGCTGCATGACTTGCATCAGGTTATCGTTTGAGTTTCTTGAGGACTCGACACGCGACGTTGTTGCTCCGTTGTTTACAGAGGATTCCAAATTCACTGCCGCGCTAGCGTCAACGCCGGTCCCCTTGCGCTGAGCGATTCGGTTCTTGGCGTCGACCAGCTCAAACAAGTCGCCGTGAGATGAAATGTTCTCTGACGGTCCGAGCATCAAATAGCCCGAACGACGTAGCGAATAGTGGAATACCGGGATCAGTTTTTTCTGCAAATGCGACCCCAAGTAGATCAACAGATTGCGACACGAAATCATGTCGAGTCGCGAAAATGGCGGGTCGCTAATGAGGTTGTGCGCTGAGAATAGAACTAATTCGCGGACCTCCTTCGAAATCTGATACCTCTTGCCGCGTTTGGCAAAAAAACGACTTATGCGCTCTTTGGAGATGTCTTCCTCAATCCCCAGCGGGTAGATTCCGCGTCGACCAATGCTCAGCGCGCGCTCGTCGATATCGGTTGCAAAAATCTGGACCTCTGGCGGTGACTGCAGTGTCTCCATGTACTCGCGGCACAGGATCGCAAGCGAGAAGGCCTCTTCGCCACTTGCACAGCCTGGCACCCAAATCCTTACGGCGTTGTGACTCTTGCGATCGGCAAACAACTTCGGGATAACGACCTGCTCGATAGCCTCAAATGCTTCGGGATCGCGAAAGAAGGCTGTGACACTAATGAGCAGTTCACGGAACAAAGCCTGAGGCTCTTCGGGATCGTCCTTCAGCGCGTTGACATACGCAGCAACACTACCCAGCTTAAGGACATGCATGCGTCGGCGAATGCGTCTTGCAAGTGTACTCGGCTTGTAGTGCTGGAAATTATGGTTGGTTGCTTCGACTAGTAACTTTGAAATCTCTGGTAGAGCTTCGTGAATATCGGGGAGCGAAGTCAATTGCGAGTTGCCATCGTTGTGGGGGCTCAGGTACTTCACATACTTTTTTAACTCTGCAGCAATCTCGCGAGGCGCTAGCACATGGTCCGCGACTCCAGTGGTGGCGGCACTGCGCGGCATGCTATCGTACTTGCAAGTCGTTGGAGCTTGTGCAAACGTCAGCCCACCAGCGTCACTAATGGCCTTTAGTCCAAGGGTGCCGTCGGAACCGGTCCCAGAGAGAATGACACCTAAGCTACGCTCGCCTTGGTCTTCTGCCAGCGAATGTAGAAAGTAATCGATTGGCGTTGTTGGCCGCTTATCGTCTTTGTTGGGCACAACCTTGGCCATGCCGCTCTTCAATTCCAGCAACTGCCAGGGTGGACAAACATAGACAGTGCCTGCCTTGAGTCGTTTACGTCCAGCGATTTCTAGGACGGGAAGCGATGTCGACTTTCGCAGAAGGTCGATGAGCAGGGCTGAGCTATCTTTATCCATGTGCTGTGTATAGACGATCGCAAATTCATGCGAGTTTCCCAGTTCACTCAAAAACTCCTGAAAGGCCTCGAAACCGCCCGCAGATGCACCTACCCCAACGATCATTGGCATGTTCAGCTTCGCTGACTCAAGCGTAACTTCCGTTTCCAAAGTTTGGGGTGCTTGTGCTTGATCGTTGGTCACTTGGTTTTTTTTATTGTAAGAGGAGCGGCGTTAATGTCTTGCTTTAGTGTGACATAGGTTGGGAGTTCGCGAACCGCCGAGAGGCCTTTTTGACGGAAAACAACATGGCTATTTCCAAAAACTGCGAAGTGGCCCTAGTTAGGGTTCTGAAACCGAATAATGCAAGCGCGTACCTTTACTCGACACCTGTTAAGCGAATACTGTGCCAATCAGCGGGCAGGAGACTTGATGAAGGATAAACCGATATCCGTGAGCAAGTCCTTAAGCGCGCATCGAGCGTACATCGCGATTCCTCGCGCGATTGACTGTAGTTCTCGCATTGGGATCGCGAAGCAGGCACAGCGGTGGCTTACCGACCAGTTACAACCGGACTAATCCAACATTCGGCTGACGAACGCACTATGGCATCCAACTTGCTTCTAGGGGCTCTCAACTCGGTTAAATTCAATCGAACTTTCCGTAACCTACTAGGAGTGAATCATGATTACGAAAGAACATGCCCAAGGAAATTGGAAAACGATCATCGGTGCGGTGAAGGAAAAGTTCAGCCAGATCACTGGAGACGAACTAACCGGTATCGAAGGCAACTTGGACAAGCTTATCGGCTTGGTTCAACGCAAGTCGGGCCAAAGCCGCGAGTGGGTCGAAGCGTTTTTGACGGATGCTTCCGACGCCTCCAAAGATGTTGCTCAGCGAGTAAGCAACACGGCTTCCCAGTATGCCAGTCAAGCGGTTGAAGTGGTTCGCGATAATTATGAGAATCTCAGCAATGCTGCTCATCGCGGATACGAACAAGTCAGCGATGCCGCATCGCGTGGATATGATAACACGGTAAAAACGGTCTCGAATCGACCGCTCGAGTCGATTGCAATCGCTCTTGGTTGCGGCGTTCTAACCGGTTTGGTTGTTGGTCTGTCAATGGCAAGCAAGCGACGATAAGTATGAGTGCGATCCAAGATGAAGGTTCCGCGATCGTCAGTCGCATGCGCGAACTGCGATCGACGGGTCAAAGCGATATAAGCCGACTGCACGCTCAGGCGGAACGCGTGACGGATTGGCGCGAACACGTTCGCGCCCAACCAGTGTTAACTGCGGTTTCGTCGACGGTCGTGGGTTACATGCTCGTGCGAGCTCTAGCCGGCGGACCAGGACCAACCACAGTACGCCATAGCGCGACCGTTCAAACGGCTGCGTCGTCATCCGCACAACTTGCAAAGCCGGCGTCAGTGTCAGCTGGGATCCTGTCGCTAGCCGGTGGAATCGCACTTTCAGTCGGACGGCAGTGGGTTACCGAGTATCTCAAGAAACAAATCGGAGTAAACGCACATGTCGCCAATCAATCGAATAACTCTGATCAACGGTATAACTCGCGCTCCCAAGCCAACGCTGAGTGAGCCTCAGCCCACGGTCCTGCTACCCAGGCCAACCGACAAGCTGAAGCAAATTTTTCGCAACCATCCTGGAACTCTAATCTTAGTCGGACTTACGGTCGGAGGGCTACTCGGATGGTTGACATCAAGACGGAGCAGATAAACGGACAACCGAGCACCAGTCCCGTGAGGGGGTTCTTCGGACAAGCGGCTGAAGTGACGGGGGATGTCATCGAACTTGCCGAATTGCAGGTTCGCTTGGCAAAAGCCGATGCTGAGAACGCGGTACGAATTGCTGTTTTCCCGATCGCTGTAATCGGCACGAGCGGAGTCGTCTTGCTGGCTTCGCTACCTGTGTTACTGTTTTCAATAGCTGGCCTGGTAGCTCGCACGTCAGGTATGTCGGTGGAATTTGCACAGTTGCTCGTGAGTGCTATCGCAACAGTGTTAGCAATTTCCAGTGCGGCAATTGCGGGGCGTTACCTGAAGTCGGCGATGCAAGCCTTCGGTCGCTCTGCTGAAGAACTAAAGCACAACTTAAATTGGTTAAAGACCATCTTTCGCTCCTCCAAAACTTAAATCGAAAGAAGTGAATACTATGTCCACCGGATCACCAAAAACCTCTGTCTCGAAGCCAGTTTCATCTCCAGCCAGGCCAATGGGGCAGTTGGCTCAAGAGTGCTGTGATGTGCGTGAAGATTTCCAAACGCTGGTTGCAGACGTTGGCACCTCCGTGCATACCTACTGCAGGAAGCGTCCTCAAATGGCTGGTCTGATGATCTTTGCTTTGGGCTTCTACGTTGGCTGGAAGGTAAAACCTTGGTAAGCGGCTTCGTAAGGTGATTGGTGGGACCAGTGATTTGCACGATGCCTACCGCTACCAAAACCAAAACGAAAACCAATCCCAATTGATTTGACTTTTGGAAATCTTTGTTTTGGAGTACCCAAACTAAGTACTTACGAGCGGTGTTTCGCGTCGGCCAAGTGGATGTAAACGCATAGGGAATTGTAGGGCCGGTCATTTGTTCGCGAGTAATTGGTTGGTCAACAAACGAGCGGGCCTCCAGCCCTAACGACTAGTTGCACCTTAATCCCCAGCCCGTTGAGCTGGGCTAGGCAAACAATGGACCTTTGGTCCGTAAACCCCGAAGCTTGCAACATCAAAACTGCGCTTCGGGTTGCGAAAGTCCAGAAACATGCAACATCAACAAGCGGTCAGCGAGGGGCCTTTCACTCTCCTCGCGTAAACCTCGGGATTCTTTTGCAGCAGCACAAGGGAGCGAACTAAGTCTTAGCATATTTGCGATAGAGTCGATTGTAAGCGTCACGAGCAGCGACTTTTGCATTTCCCCAACTAAGCGTGCGGCTTTCCAGTTCGTACAGTTCTTTAGCTCGCGCTTCGCGTTCTTCCCACTTCAAGGGATCGTCTGGATTGAAGGCTTCCACTCCAGCCCGGTAAGCAGGTTCGTAAGCGATGAATTTGCGCGACGAACTGTAGTAAGGTTGCTTTCCGTATATGCTCCGCCAGTAAGCGATCTCAGCAGCAGTATCGATGTGGATGTTACAAATTTCTTCGACGGTATCGTCGCTGCTAACTTCTATAATCTTCTTTGTTGACATGTTGAGAACTTTCAAACTTGGTTCCGCTTCTATTAGTACAAATTTTGTTGCGAATTAGGCCGCGCTCCACTCAGCAAGCTCGGTTGGCGATCAGCGAGACGTGCCAAAACAATCAGTTCTTGGTTGAGCACCTGACGTACCAATTGCCGGTCCTGGGCCAGTGGAGTGTCAAGATTTAATCTTGTGGTTTGGGTGGCACGCCCTTAAATTACAGCTTGATCGTCTTTTCCTGAGAGAATATCTGACAGGAGTAAGCGGCGATATTCAGAGTGGCGGAGTGGGGGAGACCGTCGCAGCCTTCTCCATCAGCGGTGATGCTAGAAACTGGGATTTCGTCGAGCAGTTCGTTGTACATCCGACTGTCGCTATTGAAACGCAGGGCCCACTGGCCGGGCGAGGGAAAACCGAGGCGATAATCTCTCACTTCACCTTCGGCAAAGTTAATTGCGACTACAACGTCATCACCAGGACCACCTTCTTTCCAACGTCTGAACGCGATTACTTTGTCGTTATCGTTGAGATGGTAAACATCGATATGTTGTCCGCTAAGGCCAGCGGTGTTGGCGTGACGGTTAAGTCGCAACTTGATCAGGTCCGCATACATCGCAACAATCCCTCGGTACTGGTCGCATCTAGCCCAATCGATGGGGGAACCATCATCGAACCACTTGTCGCGGAGGAACTCTTGGGCTTGGAGCAGCATGGGAATGCCAGGCGAGGTCAAAACTAGAGCAGCACCCAGGGTGGAACGCTTAATTGCATAGCGCCCTGGTTTCTCGTTGCTGTCGATTTCGGACACGACTCGCTGCTTGCCATTCGCAACTTCATCGTGCGATTCGGTGTAGATTACACGCTCGAATGCATCGATGTTGTACTTGTAAGAAATAGCGTCACGCACAGCGTGCATCGAGCGATTTTGATCATTAATCTCGATGATGGCCTGTCGGATTGGATGTACGAAGTTCGCATCCCATTGCGAGCCGAAGTTTGCGCCACCCAGATCGGCAACCTGAGTCATCGGGCTATTGTTGCGCAAGTCCTCGGCGATAGTGATCTTGCCAGGGAAACGTTGTGCAATCTCTCGATTGATCCACTGCGCGAGGCTGAAGCCTTCCGCGATCGAATTGTTTTCGTTGCCGTCAATCGAACGCATATACAGGGTCATATCATAGCGCAGCCCATCTGCATGATACTCGTCCAGCCACATCATGGCGTTATCGAAAATGTACTGGCGCACTTCGCCACGACCGTAGTCGGGCCGGGTGTCGCCCCACGGAGTTGCGGATCGGTGATCGTTGTAGAAATAGATACCACCCTTATTGTTCTCGCTCCAGCCGTCGAATTGCCAGAGATCTAGGTCCGATGGACCAAAGTGGTTGTACACAACGTCGATGATCACAGCGATTCCAAGTTTGTGGGCTTCGCGGATGAACTTTTTGAGTCCCGATGGTCCGCCGTACGCCGTCTCGATGGCATAAGGATGGGCGGGGTTGTAGCCCCAGGAGTAGTCCCCCGCGAACTCTGCCAAAGGCATCAACTCAAGCGCGTTGATTCCCAGGTCGCGTAGATAAGGGAGGCGTTCTATCGCGGACTCAAAAGTACCGATGCCCTCTTTGGCATTGAAGGTGCCAACGTGCAGCTCGTAGATCACCAACTCGTTCCAGCCGGGCATGTGGAAACTGTCTCCCTGCCAGTCGAAATCGGGATTGAGCACCACCGCATTGCCAACTGAGTTGGTAACTTCTCGAGCTCTGGGGTCGATGCGAGTAAACTGCTTTTCGCCGTGGGTCAGCCTATATCTATACTCGTCACCGGGCTTGGCTGACGCGACATCCGCGTACCAGTTTCCATGTTCGTCTCGTTCGCACGGATGGATCCCAATCATTGAACGTACCGACCACCGAAACCGCGTTTGCAAATGGCGCCCAGACTCGAAACGCGACACCGGATGAATGAGGAATAGCCCCCATACCTGAATGAGTAAGTTCTGCAATTGCTGACATAGAAACTTTCTAAACCCAAATGGAAAAGTGATTGATCGCAGTTCACGTTGCAAGAATAACGCTCAAGGCGTCGTATGGGCGGACCTGCTAAGTACTAAATGCACTCTCAAAATGCTGACGTATGCTGCTACCAACTTCCGGAAACCAGCCACGTTCTTCCATGACATTTATCTGAGTGGTTGAACAATTTCTAAGTTGAACTCTTTGCAAGCAGCGTGCCATACGTTCAGGATGGTCGATTATCGACCTTCGCAACATTTTTTTGAAAGTCGGTCCGGGACTTGCGTTAAGGGGGTTCCGGAATTTCAACGACGCGTACTCGATCTGCACCCAGGGCGGTAAGAATGACTAGGAAGTCAAGTTTAGAAACATTGAATTCTGTGGCCACTTTGCTGGGCGGCATGCTGGTCATTGCTGCTCTATACACCGCTCGCGATGTCTTCATTCCACTTACGCTGGCGGTGTTATTGTCCTTTCTGCTGAGTCCGTTGGTCAATTGGATCCAGCGGCTTGGGGTAGGCAACGTTGTCGCAGTGTTGGGAACAGCTCTGTTTGTTTTCATTCTGCTCGCATCCACGCTAACGTTTGTAGGCCGAGAGCTTTCGAGCTTGGTTTCCGACCTTCCGCACTACAAGGCGGAATTGGTCTCCAAGGCGCGTGGCTTGGCTGGACTAAGGTCGGGGATGGGGGAGAGCTTTGATGCGTTGACGAAGGAGGTCACGGCAGCCATTGACGACTCCTCTAAGCAACCCTCCTCCGAGCAACCCTCCTCCGAGCAACCCTCTGAGAGCGACATCCAGAGCGCCGAGCAAAACCAAAGGAATCAAGGAGTAAAATCAGAAAAATCCGGTGAGCGAGTGGCCAGTGAACTGCTCAGTCCGATTGAACGGTTGGCCGATCGATTTCTTCCGAAAGCTGAGAAGCGAGTCGAAATTGAGCACGATGGAAAGACTCCGAACTCCCCGCTGTATATCTCAAGCATAAATGCTGAATCTCCCGTTAAGACTTGGGCTGGAACCGTTGGCAATATCCTGGGTCCGCTTGGTACGGCGGGTTTAGTAACCGTTTTCGTACTGTTTTTACTGATCTATCGCGATGACATGCGAGATCGGATCATCAAAGTCATTAGTCGTGGCAACTATGTAATGACCACCGACGCGCTGGACGAAGTTTCTCGACGTATCAGTAAGTATCTGGTCGCGCAAACGATTGTTAACACCTGCTACGGGCTCACGTTCGGCCTGGGACTGTATCTGATCGGCCGTTACTTTGCACCAGACGGCGTCTTCCCAAATTTTGCACTGTGGGGAGCTTTGGCAACCATGCTGCGGTTTGTACCCTACATCGGACCGGTGATCGCGACATCTTTTCCAATCTTGCTTTCTGCCGCCGTCTTCCCGGGGTATACAGTGACCATTGCGGTTATCTCATTGGTCGCCGTAATTGAACTGGGTAGCAACAACGTACTTGAACCTTGGCTGTACGGTACGAGTACGGGCTTATCCTCGGTGGCCATTATCTTGGCAGCGGTATTTTGGGGTTGGTTGTGGGGCCCTGTCGGTCTGCTGTTATCGACTCCGCTGACCGTCTGCTTGGTCGTGCTGGGGCGCTATGTTCCGCGTTTTAGAATTTTCGAAACCCTGCTCGGCGAGAAAATTGACATCGCTCCGTCGCTGTTGTTTTATCAGCGATTGTTATCGAACAATGAAGTGCGCGCGACCGAGCTGCTGGAAACTAGCCTCAAAGAAGACCCTCTGCGAGCCATCGACAGTGTATTGGTTCCAACACTGCGCAGAGTCCGTGTCGATTTAGAAGCGGAGCGACTGACCGCTGTGCAAGCTCACGATGTTACGCAATCCATCGAAAACATTGTTACAAATGCGAAGTGGACTACGGCTGACATCGCACCTGCGACTGCCGAAACGGACATTGTTGCAACACTCGCCAAGCCGATGGTGTTTGCGATCCCCTCGCATCATCCCAGTGAAGAATTACTTCTGCACGCGTTCGCCCAAAACAACCCGCAGCTATCGATCAGCGTGGGCAATAACAATACGCTTCCTGATCGTTTTGCCGCGACGGTGGTTCGCGAAAATCCAGAGGTGATTATGATCTATGTGCTGCCCCCGGGTGGCTTTGCGCAAGCCAGGTATCTGTGTACAACCTTCCGCAAAGCGGGTTACAGCGGCATGATCATTGTCTGCTGCAGTGGCAAGTTTCGGAATTTTGACAGCTTGTTCGTTAAATTTCACAAGGCTGGTGCAAACTTCATGACTACGAGTTTGTATCAAACGGCGCAGAAACTCGCTTCCGTCAGACCCGCGAATCTTGGCAACCAATCAAGTCGCAACTCAGAGCAGCAAGTTGCACTCGCCTCGGCGCATGAGAAATAATTCAGTGTATTGGTACGGACCGGCATTGTAATTGCATTGCGATCCCTTGGTACCAACCCGATTGACATGCGTAGGAATGAATTATGACCACTGTACTTATTGCCGAAGACAATGACGACCTTCGCAAACTCACTCGCCTGCAACTGCAGAAGCATGGCTTCTCCTGCGTTGAAGCTGCCGCAGGTAACGAAGTTCTGGAAGCGTTGAGCGTCAACTCGATCGACTTGGTACTGATGGATATGAATATGCCTGGTCTGGACGGTTGGGAAGCGACGACAGCAATTCGTAAAGAATTGCAATATGCGAACCTGCCAATTATTGCCTTAACCGCCTATTCGTTGCAGGGCGATCGCGCTCGGGCCACAGCGGCCGGGTGCAACGCATTTCATTGCAAGCCAGTTGAGATCGACAAGCTGCTCGATGACATCAAGCGGCTACTCAAGTCAACCTGAAGGCCACTCGTAGAACGAGAATTAGGGCCTACCACTGGTTTGTAGCTAATTGGCTGCGCAACAAACAGTCAGGCTTTTCGCAACCCGAAGCGTTAGCGAGGGACCGAGTTACGGTATCGACTTGACGGTACAGAAAGGTGTAAAAGCAAAAGGAATTTTAGGGCCAAAGGCCCGACCATTTGTTTGCAAGTAATTGGTTGATCAACAAACGGGCGGGCCTTCAGCCCTTAGTGAGCCGAGGCGCTCGCCGCGGGTGACCGAAGGAGCAATCGTTCATCGTCAATCAACCTGCCAATGCAGAATAACTTCCAGTTCAACTTGCATTGGAATGAGCCAAATCCATGCACGCACCAAACTTCGAGACCCGCGGATAGCGCCGTCGGCTCACTAAGAAAACAAGCCGCTAACGCCGACGGCTCACTAACTCACAAGCCCGCCGCAGTTCTCGCGAAATACTTTGACGCATTCCGTTACCCCAAAATCTAGTCTGGACAGAGCCCTAGCTTGCATCTCCGCGAATGCGCGGTCGCGTCTTGTTCATATTGAAGACGTTTGTGGTCGCGTTCATGCGTGGTAGCGGAACACTAGCATGCGCGGCTTCGGTAACTGTAATTTCACTAGAGTCGATGTTGTTGGGCTCAGTAATGTGCAACTGCATTTGCGGGAATGGAATTTCGATGCCGTGCATATCTAGTTTCTGTTTGATGCGCACCAGCAGCAGTTCACGCACATCCCAGAACGCCGTTTTTTCTGTCCAGAAGCGGACTGTCCAATCCACCGAACTCGAATTTAGGTTCGACAAGAACACTTTGTAGCCACGGTCCTCGCCCGGAATCATACGATCGCTGAGCGACTCGACCGCCTCTTGAATGACTTGCCGAGTCTTCTCGATGTCTGACTTGTAAGCCACGCCGACCACCACGTCGACGCGACGATGGATGTGATAGGTTATGTTCTCGATCGTAGTGCCTGCGATCGCGCTGTTAGGCAATATTAAACGGCGATTGTCAGTGGTATCGAGCGTTGTTGTGAACAAGTCGATCTCGTTGACTTTGCCCGAAACACCACTCACCACTACGGCGTCACCTACTTTAAAGGGACGAAACACAAGCAACAGAATTCCCGATGAGAAGTTACTGAGCGTACCTTGAAAAGCGAGACCAATGGCAAAACCTGCAGCGGCAATCACTGTCGCCGCCCCTGCCACACTGATACCGGCCTTCGAGAGTATGGCGAGACTGCCCAGAGTGATGATGCCGTAATAGACCAGTCGGCCTGCAAACTTGCCGAGTGTCTCGTCGACGCGCTTGCAGACTGCCGCCGCCGTCCATCGAGACAATAGTTTGGCAACAAAGTAAAGAGCTATGATGGTTACAAGGGCAATCACAGCGGGCACAATGACACTAAACAGCAATTTGGCTGAGGCTTCGTTGAGCTCGCCGCGCGCCAATCCACCGAAAGCGTCATTGATCCATTCGTTAATGGAGTTAGCCATGGACGGCTGAGTAAGCGTTCCAGTTTCGGTTGCAGGGCTGGCAACTGCTGAAGTTGCTACGGCTGTGTTTGCTGCTTCTGCCACAATACGTCCCTCTCGCACAAATCGGCTGGTTGTTGAACAAAACTGCAGGAGGCGGTGCCTCGAAGACGGTGCGTGCCAGGCAGGGGCCTGGGAACGAGCGTTTGCTATGTTTTGCTAGCCGACGTATACAGAATCGGAGGTCGTGCGTCCATGGCGATTCAACCGCCTAGATCCACGGCAACATGCGCTGGCTGATCAGTCGAGCAGTTTCGACAGCGAACGGACCGCTTGGCAGGCTATCAACAAACAAACCGCCGGCGTAATCGAGCTCTTGCAAGCATTCGACAACCGCCTGTGGGCTGACCGAGCCTTGATCAATCCAGTCCACCGAGGGCCCGCGGGCGGTGGGCTCACGCAGAATGACCGCACATAAGCGATCGACAACCCGGGACAAACAACTCGAAAGTGGCAATTCCATTTGCGAGAACATCGTCGAAGTATCTGCCACGACCGCCAAGTGCGGCGAATCGTACCATTGCAACAATCGTTCAAAGCCCGCGATGGTTGCGATGAAATCTCCAGACACGGGTCGAATACCGATGGTTACATCCACTCGAGCGGCCAGAGGAACGATCTCTTCCAAGCGGCGATGCAACTGCTCAAGCCCTTCTTCAGTAGAACGGCCTTCAACCCACGGTCCAGTCCTAACAAACACTGGCCCGCTGCCGACTTTCTTGGCCATCTCAAATGTCCAACGCAACAAACTCACCGCTTGCTCCCAACTTGATTCATCTGTATCGAGTAAGGTAAGCGGCGCTGCATGCACCGAGCTCAATAGGAATTGCCCCGTGGCATCGATCACAAACTGAGCATTGCGAGTTGAGCGTGCTGCATCGAGTTCGGCGGCGAACTGCGTAAGCACTTCGCCTTGCAAGAGTCGCGGGTGAAAGCGACTGCTCGATAGTGGCAACACGATCCCACCAAAACCAAGATCGCTCAATAACTGAACAGCACTAGGCAGGTAGTGGTCAACCAAACTGTACGCGTGATAGCCGAGATACATGGATGAACCACACTTCAACTAGGTGCTGCGGTAGCGGAGCGCGCTAACTAGGGCGGGCATCAACATTAAGGCTACGGCACCACCGAACCAAGGACCGGCCCACATTGCCGAGACTGCGGCGTCAATGAGGATCAAAGTCAGAATTGCATGCCTGACCGCAAGTTGCACTTTTCTAGGCACTGGATGGTTGATGCCCAGCATGCCGCGCTGCACCACAGTGAATCCAATCAGTCCCATTAGCAGCGGGTAAGCCAAATTCGGATCCAGTTGCCAAGCGTGTTCGGTTCGCGACCAAATGGGAAACCCAGCCAACAAAACCAAACCTGCAACTTCAAGAATCAAGCCTAGGGTTAAGGTTCCCGCTTGGCTGTCCGCTTCTTCTCGCTTGGCGTACACAGTCACCCCCATAATGTACAAGCCAATCGCTGCGGCGTACCACACCAAGGCGATCGGTGCAGTCTCGACTTTGCCAACGGCTAACATGCAGCAGCCAGCCATCAGGATGTTTAATGACCGACACAATCCCATGAGCAACGGTCCGATGAAAGTGCGTTTGAGCGGTGAATCATAGCTGCGAACGGTCAGCGACAGTAACATGGCCGCTCCAAATGCAGCCCCCATCCAAAGTTTTTGGGAAACGTAGATGTTGGTGGCCACCAAAATCAAGAGCGGGCCAATCAGCAGCATTCCATTAGCAACGTGGCCTGCAATCACTGGTGAGATACGCCCTGCCGCCAAGGGCCTCGAAGGCCGTGCAATTCGATCTTCTTCAATGTCGACCACATCATTCAAGATCATTCCTGCCCAATAGGCGCAGAATGATGCGAACAACGCCAGCACAAACGCGGGCACTGGCATGAGAAAACTG
Source organism: Pirellulaceae bacterium (assembly GCA_033761895.1). GTDB lineage: Bacteria > Planctomycetota > Planctomycetia > Pirellulales > Pirellulaceae > Aureliella. Next base: position 25,097 of record JANRMD010000110.1, read on the forward strand.
CCGACGATCAATGACGCAGCAGTTGTGTCAGAAATCAACGTGAAGGAATTGGGCAGTCGAACCAACTGCGCCCAATCGCTGAGCGTACCCCAATGGAGTTCATCGAGTTCCGCTTCTTCCGGCAGTTTTCGCTCGCGACTGGTCGAATTGTCCACTTGCAAACCTCCTTGTTCGAGCCACAGCATTAGTGGATTGTCACAGCTTAATTCTAGGGTTTGTAATATCAGCCGGAACGCGTTAGCGTCCGGTTTTCGCCGTGGGAACCGGTGCTAGCGCACTGCGGCTAATCCTAATATTCAAGTTTGACGCTCCACTAAACAGGTACTACCTGGATTTTTCAATGTCTTTTGCCAAGCCTTGATCGACTACCGTGCTCACTCCGCGGCCTTCATCCAGTCTGGCACGCACGTCCATTTCAATGTACTCGTGATCTGTTTCCCAGAACTTTTTCATGTTCTCGGCATCGATGGGTGCATAGGGCCTAAAGACTCGGAAGCCAACGCCACGAGCTGGATCGCTGGTGAACCACCATGGGCTAAGCGGCACATTGGGATCCTCGGACTTCCAGTCTTCATCTTTCGAAGCGACCTTAGCGGCACAGCGAAGCAACGGAGCCTCGTCCTGGAAGCTGCCACCACGCACCACGCGGTTCTCGGGCGAGTCAGGCCAAAACACCGATTCAAGAATGCTCATCGGTTGCTTGAAGTCGATGGCGTACTTGTAACCTTCCGGGGAATAACCGTTGACCGTCCACTCCATGACATTGCCGTGCATATCGTGCAAGCCAAACTTGTTGGGCTTCTTTCTGCCAACTTCATGCGGCACAGCGTCTGAATTACCAGCATGCCATGCATACTCATCCAATTCGCTAGCGTCATTTCCAAAAGAGTAGGCCCCTTCAGATCCTGCGCGGCAAGCGTACTCCCACTCCGCCTCGGTCGGTAAACGATACTGTTGACCGGTTAACTTGCTCAACCACTTGGTGTACTGCTTGGCAGAGTATTGAGTCATCGTGGTTGCCGGTAAATTGTCATCTTCACCGAACTCAAAGGTAAATGTTCGGTCGTACAGTTCAGTAGGCGCGGTGACCGCATCGGCTGCATTGGTCGGAGTGGCTTTGCGAAGCCCTGAATTGGCAAGCGACTTAAACAAGCGATACATCGACATGTACAGTTTGTATTCTTTCCATGTCGTTTCGCATTTGGCCACCCACATCGGACCCACCGTCACTTTGATCTGGGGGCCTTCGTCAGCTTGATGCCCAGCTTCGCTTTCTGGGCTGCCCAAGGTGACCACGCCTCCCGGGATGGGGATCATTTCCCAAGCTACGTCACTGCCGGGCACTTGCAGGGTGTAGGGCACCATGTAGCCCCCTTCGACTTGCACCGAAGGACCGCTTTCTGGCTTCGTAGGCGAAATACCGGGCTGATTCGAAAGCGATTCCTGGGCCCGAACAACCGGACCTAACACCAACGCAGCAACCAAAGCAACCGAACCAAACTTCACAAAAACACTCATCGACAGCCCCACCACAAAATAACTAATTCCCGACGCAAAGCTCTATTCTAATTCGACAGCCTCGAGTTGTCGCGGGTGTCATTTTTGGAGGTTTTTGCTGGTTTGGAGGACGTAGTTGGCTTCAGTACCGAAGTGCTGGTTGAGGTGCGCGGTCTTGGTGGGGCGCACTCTGCCGGATGCGACCAGCGGCACGAGCCAACTCAACTGAGCCTTTACGTCAGAGGTTTGAGGCAGATAGATGTTGGGCGGGTGGGCTTTTCGGCGGCATGTGAGGTGATTCACCAGACGGTCGCATCCGGCAGATGCGACCCACCCAAAAAGTCGCATCCGGCAGATGCGACCCACCTAGAGAAGTCGCATCCGGCAGATGCGACCCACAAAAAAGGGCTACCGTTGATCTATTTCTTTGGCTCGTTTGCCGAGTGTCACTTGCAGCGAAATGACCTCATCGCCGCGACGAATTTCGACTGGCACCACGGCACCTGCATCTGCTTCGCCAATGAATCGCATCAATTCACTTTGGTTCATCACAGGTTTGCCATCGAAACTGAGGATAATGTCTTGAATTTCAATTCCGGCATCTCGAGCTGGCGAGTCGCCGGATCGAGGAAAGCCCATGACAACAACACCAGCTTGAGCACGGCCCTCGCTGTTGAATCGCTGTTCATCGTCCAACTCTGCCATCGAAACGCCTAACCAGCCGCGAGCCACTTCGCCTGCGCTGACCAGTTGCTGCGCAACTCGTCTGGCAACTTTACTGGGGATTGAAAAACTGATGCCGCGATAGGTTTCGCCAAGGATTGCAGCATTCACGCCGATTACATCGCCCATAGAATTCACCAGCGGGCCACCGCTGTTGCCTGGATTCAAAGCCACATCGCTTTGCATCAGATCACCGTAGGCCGTACCTGCGCGAACATTGGATTCGTAACGGGTGCCTTTCAAGTCGACTCGATGTTTACCGCTGATGATGCCGAACGTCACAGTCTGCTGCAGGCCAAAGGGACTGCCGACAGCCCATACGGGAGAACCGACAACAATCTGTTCGCTATCACCCCAGTTAATTGGCATCAGGTCCGTTGCCTCGACCTTTAGCAGCGCTAGATCTGTGGGTGGGTCAACACCAACCACTTCGGCCTCCAAGCGTCGGCCGTCGCTGGTCGTTACATCAATTCTGCCAACACCATCGATAACATGATGGTTGGTTAGAATGTAGCCAGCTTTATCGACCACAAAGCCGCTACCCTGGCCCTCGACGAAGTGCTTCGAGGCTTGGGGCATTAGGATTTTCTGGATCTCACTTTGACTGTTGGGATCTTGCAGCAGATTGATGTGCACCACGCTCGGGCCAACCCGTTGGCTTACCAACTGCGATACGTCAGCCAATGAATCCAACGAAACATTCTTCAAGCGTTCGCCGCTCATCTCATACTCGGCCCGCAATTGGCCACGATACCAACCGTATCGAACGCTCTCAACTAGAGAGGGCACTATCAACCGAACAGCGACCAACAACACCAACACAACCATTAAACTAAGCAGCGTCGAGTAAGCCAGTTGTCGAGGATGCGAATCTCGCGATGTTTGGTTCGATCCTAATTCCTCCTCCATAGACGTTCGCAAGGTCAGTGGCGTCGCTTGAGCGACGATCTCGGAGTTGTCCGCTTGCGGCTCCGTAAACTCTCCCTGCGAAAACTCACCCTGCGGTGACTCACTCTGCGGTGACTCACTCTGCGGTGACTCAACGCTTGGAATCGCGTCATGCGAATTCTCGTCTTCGACTTTATCTGAATTTTGCATGAGACTGCCTTTGGCCGAGCGAAATCAATTCCTAGCAGGGTTCATGTTCTATTGTCGCACGATTGCGGTCATTTTTGCATTTAGCTACTCGGTCATCGCGCCACCTAGCAAGCTAGGATGGTGGCGATTGGCGAGAAGTGTCACAATCGACCCCAAATCTAAATTCTACCGCTGACATAGATTGTAGCCGGTTCGGTGTCAAAAAAGCAAAAATGGGGTTGCGGTAGCTTCGGTTTCGCTGAGCGGACCGCCGGAATCGTCGGTACGCCGCTTTTCGGTTTCAAGCTTTAGCCTTAAAACTAATGCCTGTATTGACTTACAACCAACCTCTCCAGTTACCTGTCCGCTCGGATTCTATAGCCATGTCAATTGCGCTCCAACAACGACTGTACAACGAACTTAGCCAATTAGTTTTGATTGACCCGCATACGCATATCAACCCGCACAGTCCAGCCAGCAAAACGCTGGCCGATATCCTCGGCTACCACTACTACACCGAGCTAGCGCACTCGGCCGGAATGCCGCGCGGGCATATTGAAGAGCCTGGAATTAGTCCCAAAGAAAAAGTAGGACGCATCGCTCAAGGGCTGGGGCACATCGACAACACTGCTCAGCTCAGTTGGCTGCTCGAGTTATCGCGAGAATTATTTGGCTTCGAAGCGGAACGCATTGACGGGTCGAATTGGGAGGCACTCTACGATGCGTCTCTCGCCAAAATGAATCAACCCGATTGGGAGCAACAGGTGCTGACCGCATCGAAGTTAGAGGCCGTGTTCCTTACAAATGATTTCGACGACGATCTGGCTGGCTTTGACACCACTCGCTATGTTCCATGTCTGCGCACCGACGAACTGGTGTTCCACTTTGCTAAACCGACGGTGCGCGATCGTTTGGCCAAGTGTTCCAGTGTAAACCTCCATTCACTCAACAACCTAAAGAAGGCGATCGCTCAGCGGTTTCAGCATTTTAAGTCGAAAGGCGTTCGCGCTTGCGCGATCAGCCTGCCGCCGTTTTTTACACCGACTGAGGTCAGTGATGCCACTGCTGAAGCAACGTTGGCGCGGGTTATTCAAGCCAACGAGCAAGCCTCTGCGGATGATCGTACGACACTTGGCTATTGGATCTTCTGGCAGCTTGCCAAAAACTGTGTTGACTTTGCATTGCCATTTGACCTCATGATTGGCGTCAATCGAGCCGTCTACCCGAGCGGCGTTTACCAAGGCCAAGATCTCTATGACAGCCGCGTATCCTTGATCCAGTATCGCGAGCTCTTCAATGCGTTTCCACAAGTTACTTTTCCAATCTCGGTGCTGGCGAGTGTTACCAATCAGGAACTGGTGAGTTACTCATGGATTTTCCCCAACGTGGTCACCAACGGCCACTGGTGGTACAGCAACACGCCAAGCTTCATCACACGTGACCTTACCGCCCGACTTGAGGCCATCCCACGCAACAAGCAAATCGGTTACTACAGCGACATGTATAAACTCGAATTTGCGCTACCGAAGTTCAACATGTTCAAACGTTGCTTGGCCAGCGTTCTCGCGGAGCAGTTTGTGGTTGCGCAAAACTGGTCCGAATCGCGCGCCATCGAACTTGGCAACCAAGTTCTGCGTGGCAATGTGGAAACGATCTTCGGCTACTCGAAATGAGCCCACGCGACACGCAATGCACGACACGCAAGGCCCAATGCACACTGCATTAGCGTTTGCGGGTTGTGAACATCCAGGGAACGGACTTGCGGCGCATCCGCCGCAGTCCCAGCATCATGGCGCCAAGCGCTGCGGATGTTGAAGCCAGCAATGGATGGAACTGTGAGTTTGCGACTTCGGTTTCGCCATCGGCCAACTCGCGAACTGCCGAATTTGAACCAGCGTTGCGGGGCATGCGATTGGTCAAACCGGAGTATTCGGTTGCCGCAACAGCACCGTTCTCGAACGCGCGAAAGATTCCGACGTTAGCAATCCAAGCCTTGTTCTCACTGCGAGCCTCTTCGGAAATCTCCGCAAGCTCGCTCATGGCGATGTCCCGATTCAACGCCAGGGCAATCATGCCACCGTCAGCCAGGGCAATCTCCAGCCCCATTGAGGTCTCGGGCCGCTCTGTCACTGCGCTGCGAGAGTTGGGTTGATTGACGTCGAAGCCATTTTCGTCGAAGCCATTTTCACTGCGAACCCGACGATGGTTTTCAGCCAGACCCAAGAGGAGATTCTCAAGCAACTCTAGACTGGCTGTGCGTTCGGTAATTGCCTTTTCTACAATCGCCTCAGAAGGTGCAGGCAAAGGTCTTGAGAATCGAAAATCATCGGCCAGACCCGAGGTGGATACTCGTTCAGCTGCATTGGCGATCGGTGACGACAATTCGATGCTTGATGTGTGGGCTGCGATAGCTGACGATACCGTCGAATTGGGACTTGCTAGATTAAACTGCGCTGCAGTGTTGCTAGCTACCGATGCGTTAACCGCAGCTACTGGCGATGTGAGAGTTGCTGGAGTTTGTGGTCGTGGTGCTCGCTCGAAAGAGCCGCTGCCACTCGAAATACTGTTCGGAATAGTGATCGACCGGTTGTCGCCTCTATCAGAACCTGTCAGGTCGCGAATTTGGGGCAGAGGCGACGATGGTTGTACCGTATCAACGACGATCAAGACTTGCGTTATCGGTGGTTGCGACGGAACATGAGCAGGTTTGGCATCCGAGTTGGGTTTTACATCCAAGCTGGGCTTTTGAACCAGCTTGGCGGAAGGGGCTTCTATGAAGTTGCCTTCACTCTCTGCGGGAGGCAGTGGCAAGTCGTTGAAGCGTCCACGATGGATAGGTAATCCATGCGATGACCGCCCCGACTTGTTGCCATTGTTTTCGTAGTTGCGTCTTGGCGAATCATCATGCTGGGTTATGCCAATAGAAGCAGCTTCACCACGAGGATACTGCGCAGGCTGAAACGGTTCGAACTCAAACCTGATAGTCACTTGAGTGAATTGCCACACATCTAGTCCGTCCACTGAAAACACACTTCGGCACTCAAGTGGCTCAAGCAGCAGCGAGCGAAACTGTCTGGCTTTTTCACGCATGATTTCTCTCACTCGTTTGTATAACCCAAACTGCGCTTGAGTTGGCGCAGTTTCGATCTTCATTTCAGTCGGTCTCGCAAGTTTTGCGGCAGCGACTGAAACGCAGGTCGTCTTAACAGGAGATCGATATCAACGCCAACCGCTTTGCAATGTTCCAACGCGACATTAAGGTCTTCGACTAATTGAGGAGCACGATTGACAAGCAGCGCCAATTCTTCGGCAACGCTTTGCAGTTCACGCGGATCGTTTTTCCAAAGCGTCTGCCGTTGGCGGAGTGATTCAAGTTCGCCGTTGGAGTCCTTTAATTGTCGCAGAACTTGGGTTAGGTTTGCAAGGGATTTGCCCAGGTTTTGGCGATAACTCGTGTTGCTCGGCTCCATTTTCAAGGCACCTTCATGCAGGCTAACCGCCCTACGCAAGTCGTCGCTAGCTTTCGAAAAATCGTTCTGCGCAAGGGAAATCATGGCCAAATTGCTTAAAGTGCTCCCCAAATTGCTAGCCAACAACGAGTTCTGTGGGGCTTCAGCCAGCCTTGCGTTTTGCAATTTGACGGATTCGCTGAATGCAGCCACGGCATCCTGGAGCTTGTTTTGTGCGCGCAGTGCGAGCCCCAAATTGTTGAGGCTGACCGCAAGATCTTGCTGGTAGAGACTGACTTTGGGAGCGATGGCAGCCAGCTGGCGGCTGATATCGGATGCGTTGCTGTTCGCTTGTTCAGCCCCCTGCCAATCCTCCAGTTTCATGAGCGCGTCACCCAAGTTGATGTAGGTTGCAACGACTTCCAACGACGCGCGCAGCTTATTGCCGCTCTTGGTGATCATGGGCAGTTGGACATCGAGCGCTTTCATCAACGTCATCTGGGCTTGGCGAGGGTCTTGAGCGGCTTGGACCGATCCCAAATTGTTTAGGGCTGCACCCAGACCACGCATTGCGCGAAAGTTACCTTCGTCCTCTTTCCATGCTCGTTCCAGCAATTCAATCGCCTCACGATAGGCAGACTCAGCTTGGTTGAGTTCACCGGACTTTTGCAGCAGTAATCCAAAGTTGTTTTTGGTCAGTCCCAAATCGATGCGATGCTCGCGTTCACCTGCATCTGGGCCAGCAATCTCTCGTTGAATTGCAAGTGCCGCTTCGAACGCTCCAGCTGCTTCGGGTGGCTGACCTACTTTTGTGTAAGCGAGTCCTAACGCATTCAAGTTCTCCGCTTGCTGACGACGAACGTCGCGCACTTCGTCCAGGTTGAGCTTGCGAGTGTCCAGCCGCTCGTAAAGCTGCTGGGCCTGAGTGTAGTATTCAATCGCCGCCTCCGACGGTTGCAGTTGTTCGGTCAACGCTCCAATGCGAGTGTAGATTAGGGCAAGGTCCGACCGACGCATCGACTCCTCCCCTTTTTTGGTGAGACGCTGATAGTATTCGAGCGTCTTTCGCAAGATTTGCTGACGAGCTTGTTCAGCGCCGGTAACGGCCGCCAGTTCATCGCTAGTCTTGCTCAGGTCATCAACGGCCGCCCAAGCTTCTTTCAGATTCAAGTCTGCGACCGCGAGGTTGGCTTCCGCAGCATTTCGTTGTTCAGTGATCAATAGCAGACTAATGACCAGTCCAATGGTCCCCATCAGTACAATTGCCGCAGCCGCAGCCAACAATCGGCTTCGCTTCTCCAGCCACCTCCATGCGAGCACGAATCGCGATACGCGGTTAGCAAGAATGGGATAGCCGCTGGACGCTCGTCGCAAATCCTGAGCAAATAGATCGGCCGACTCGTAGCGATCATCGCGATGCTTGGCCATCGCCTTCTCGACCAGAGTCTGCACGTCGATCGGCAAACCCGGACAGAGTTTCCGCAAGCGGATCGGCGCATCTTGCTCAATTACTCGCAGCAATCCTGGCCCTTCCGATCCCACAACGGCAGGTTCGTGAGTCAGGGCTTCATAGAGTGTCGCACCTAAAGAGTAAATATCGGTGCGGTGGTCAATCAGTTCCGATCGGCCCACCGCTTGCTCGGGGCTCATGTACCGCATCGTACCAATCATTTCACCGGTACGAGTCAAAGGTCGGTCAGTCTGAAATCTAGCCAACCCAAAGTCGGCCAACCATAGCTTGTGATTCAAATCGAGCAAAAGATTGGAGGGCTTTATGTCGCGATGAACGATGCCATACTCATGCGCGCGATGCAAGGCCTCAGCGACTTCAGCGAACTGTTGCAGCAACAACGTCAACTGCTCGGGCGAAATCGTCCGCTTCAGCGAATGTTCGCGATCACTGAGTTTGGCGGACGCGATCACTTGGTCCAGCGATTGGCCGTTAATATAGCGCATCGCATAGTAGTGAATACCATCATCTTGCCCAATCGAAAACACGGGTACGATGTTGGGATGTTCAAGCTGTGCTGCCGCTCGAGCCTCATTCTTAAAACGCTCGATGTATTTTGGCTCCAACAGCGACGCGAACGGCAATAACTTCACCGCCACCATTCGGTCCAAAGAAACTTGTTGAGCCAAGTAGACGATACCCATCCCGCCACGGCCCAATTCGCGGACAAGGCGATAGTCGCCTAATTGCTTGCCGACAATCTCGGACGAGCGAGGTTCGCCACCGACCAGCCGATTGAGTTCGTCGAGCTTGCTCAGGTACTCCGTGAGAGCTTCACCCAAGTCTGGATTCGCTGCCAGTAGTTCGCTGCGATCCTGAACTTCGCCCAATTCCATCTTTCGAAGATACCCGTCGAGGATCTCCGTCAAACGTTCCTGCTGAGGTTCTGTCAGCCGTCGTAGCACCTCAGGCTCGTCGCTGATGTTGGTCTGGGAATGATCGTTCACAGCACGAACTCATGGGGTGGAGAAACAACGGTTCACCATTCCATCATACACCGCAAGCAAAATTACACGACGAGTAACGCCCACGATTGTTCGTTTTCCAACGCCAGAGCCAGCCACTCGTGGATCAACAAACGGGCCTGATCTTGTTCGCACGCTCGATCGATGCTGTCCCTGTCGAGCACGAGCACGAGCACGAGCCCTCAAGCCTCCCTGGTCCCGCCTCCACTCGCTATAATGCCAACTTGCTTTAGGCCTCGCATTCACTGAGCTCATTACTCTCTAACAACCCAACACAACCATGCCTGCTAAGGTTCGAAACACACGCTTTAAGTCGATTGTTTTTGCTGTCGCCGCAATTATGTCAGCCCCCTGCGTAGGCTTTGCGCAAGCTCAACCTGCTGTGACCACGACCAGCCCCGCTGCTGGGGCGGTGCTACAAACCAATTTCACAGAACCGGTTGTTGCCCGCGTTGAAATGAAGTTGACGCTTAACGAAAAAGTTATCGACACTATCGAGAAGGGTGATTTGTTGACGGTCACCGGCGAACGCGGTGACGCTTACATCATTCAAACCTTCAACGGTCAAAAAGGCTCCGTCGCCAAAGTGAACGTAGCACGCTTGGCTGAATCCGTTAGCGTCTACGATGAATTGATTGAAGCGAACCCGAAAGAAGGTCGGCTGTACACCCTGCGAGCCGGCGCAAACTGGGCGATTGCTGATAACGAGAAAGCGCTGGCAGACTTCAACAAAGCCATTGAATTGGGCTATGAGGAAGCTCATGCCTATTCCAGTCGAGGTTTGTTTCAAGCTGCCATTGGCGAGTACGATGCGGCTATTGCGGATTACACCAAAGCGATTGAGAAAGATCCTAAAGATGAGGTTCCGCTAGTCAACCGCGCCAGTGTTTACATGTCGATGGGCAAGTACGAAGAAGCCTCACAAGACTACACGCAAGCCATTGCGATTAATGGCAAAAGTGCCGTTTATTTCCAGCAACGTGCGATCGCGCAAAAACTGCTGGGGAATATAGACAAAGCGGTCGAGGACTACGACAAGGCGATTCAGATGGAACCATCGAACGTGGCCGCTTGGATGGGCCGCGGCTTTATCAAGTTTCAAACCGGCAAGCCGCAAGAAGCGATTGATGATTTTTCCAAAGTCATCGAACTCGCGCCTGGAACGGCTGTCGCCTTCAACAATCGCGGTTTCAATTACCAACTACTGAAGCAATATGACAAAGCCGACAAGGACTTTAAGGAAGCGTTAAAGCTGGCACCCAAATATGCCCTCGCGCTCCAAAATCGCGGTTGGCTGCTGACGACTTGTGAGGATGAAAAGTACCGCGATGCAAACGCTGCGGTCGAGATCGCCAAGACCGTTTGCGAACTGAGCGAATACAAAGACATCAGCGATCTGACGCTTTTGGCGGCCGCTCATGCACTCAAGAAAGAATTTGCGGAAGCCATCG